>JBJENY010000049.1:0-70043 GCA_051880435.1 Lachnospiraceae bacterium
TAGTGTTACATTGTTTAGTACCGTTGCGTGTGGATGAAGCGCAAGCGTGCCTGCGCCTATTTGTTAAAAATTCACAACTTATATAAATTTCAAATGTGTTTCGCAAACGCCTACTATTTTTTAAAATAAAAGGAGAATTAATATGGGTAGTTCATTAATTTGGGTATTAGTTGCATTTGCATTCTATATTATTGTGATGCTTGTAATTGGTGCCATGTACGCAGGAAAAACAAAGAATTCCGAAGATTATTTCTTAGGTGGTCGTAATTTAAATGGTTGGGTGGCTGCATTATCTGCACAGGCATCTGACATGAGCGGATGGTTGTTAATGGGACTTCCCGGTAGTATTTATGCAGCCGGAACCGGGCAGGCATGGATTGCTATTGGTTTGTTTATAGGAACGGTATTAAACTGGTTGTTTGTAGCATCAAGACTTCGTCGGTATACGATTCGTGCTAATAACTCCTTAACATTACCTTCTTATTTAGAGAATCGTTTCCATGATAAAAAGAGAATATTACTGGTTATTTCGTCTACCGTTATTGTAATTTTCTTTCTTGTGTATACCGCATCGGCATTAACTGCAGGTGGTAAGCTGTTTTCATCTGTGTTTGGTATTGATTATAAGGTTGCGTTATCAATTGGAGCATTGGTAATACTGATTTATACATTCTTAGGTGGTTTCCTGGCTGTTTGTACCACAGACTTTATTCAGGGAACTTTAATGTTGGTGGGTTTGTTATTTGTTCCGATTGTTGCGTATTTCCTTGCCGGACCTGAAAATTTCATTGGGTTAATTAATAGCTCAGGAGTTCAGGGTGGAGCAAGTTCTTATTTGAATATTATGCATGATTCCGGTAAACCGGTATCAGCTGTTTATATTATTTCACAGTTAGCATGGGCACTTGGATATTTTGGAATGCCTCATATTTTGATTCGCTTTATGGCTGTATCAGATGAGAAGGAATTAAAAAAGTCAAAAGTAATTGCTATTGTCTGGGTTGCACTTTCTTTAGTATTTGCTATTTTTATTGGAATTGTTGGACGTGGGTACTTATATCCTGAAGTGCTTGGAAGTACTACATCAATTACAACAGAAAATGTATTTATTGAAATGATTAAAAAGGTGTTTATGGAAGATATTCATATGGCATTTATTGGTGGATTATTCCTTTGTGGTATTTTAGCTGCAATTATGTCTACAGCAGATTCACAGCTCCTTGTAACAGCTTCTTCTGTTGCTGAAGATATGTACAAGGGTGTAATTAATAAAAAGGCTTCTGACAAAAAGGTGTTAATGGTAAGTCGAATAACAGTATTAGTGGTAGCAGTTATTGCGTATGTGATTGCTCTTAATCCGGATAGTTCTGTTATGACTTTAGTATCAGATGCGTGGGCAGGATTTGGTGCTGCTTTTGGTCCGGTTATATTGTTGTCTCTTTACTGGAAACGAACAAATCTTGCAGGTGCAATCGCAGGTATTGTATCAGGCGCAACAACCGTTATCGTGTGGGATTATGTTCCTTGTATGAAGGGTGCCGAAGGACTTGAAACATTAGCAGTCCATACCGGTTTGTATTCTCTTGCAATCGGTTTTGTAATTAGTTTAGTATGTATTGTAATATTCTCATTATTAACAAAAGCACCATCGGAAGAAATTCTTCAGGAATTTGAAGACATGAAAAACGGAAATATATAGAAAATAAGAAAAGAGACCAATGAACAGGTCTCTTTCTTTTATATAAGTATAAGGGAGAATATTTGAAAACTTTTTGTTTTCTATAACTAATATAAAACATAAATATGAACAAATTGTTAAGGTAAAAACAATATTTTGTTAATAAAGATAAAAAATTTCATTAATTTTTATTTTTATTGAGTGATATTAATACAAGATTCATGAAATATCTAATGAAACATGGTGGATTGAAAATATATGAAAATACAAATTTTATGTGTAGGAAAAATGAAAGATTCTTATAATAGGAAACTGATAGATTCCTTTTGTGAACAGATTAGAAGAAAAAATCATGTTATTGAAATAAAAGAATATCCTGATCTGAAAATTCCTGATCGGATACGTGATAATCAGATAGAACCTTTATTAGAAAAAGAATGTGAAAAAATGATAAGCTCTATATCTGATAAAGATTATGTGATTGCATTGTGCGTTGAGGGGAAAGAGATTACTACGAAACAACATAAGAAATATCTTGAACCCTTCTTTTATGAAAAGGGGACAAATATTATTTATGTTATTGGTGGTTCGTTAGGGCTTCCTGATAAAATGAAAAAACGGGCTGATTTGAAATTGAGTTTTTCAAAAATGACATTTCCCCATCAGTTGATACGTGTTGTTTTGTTAGAAGAATTGAATCATATATTAAATATTTAAAAGACCTATTTGTGATAGGTCTTTCCTTGTATAATGGTATATCCACGATAGAGCTGTTCAAGAAACAATATACAAATCATTTGATTGGATATAGAAAAATTAGATAATGATTGTTTTTTTATTATCATATTATCTGATTGATAGGTATCTATCAGAACATCTTCCTGATATCCAATAAATATATGAACATTTGATTTGCCGGATTGCTCCATTGTTTTTATTTCATTTGCAAATTGTTCGGATGAAAAGTCAGAAGGACCTTCTTTTATCATAATGATTTGGTGATTGTTAGCTGTAATATTATTTGGAAGATTGTTTTTTTTGCTTGCATGAAAAGAAATCTTACAATAGGATGAAAGGCGTTTTATGTATTCATTCATGGCATCTTTATGTGCTTTTGAAATGGATTTTTCATTACAATATATATAGTAATTCAAATTTAAATCTCCTTAAGGAAAAGCCAGGTAACCATTACCTGACTTTAATATGATATCATATAAAATATGCACCAGACAGGAATCGAACCTGCGCACATGGCTCCGGAGGCCATTGCTCTATCCACTGAGCTACTGGTGCACGCAGAAATTATAATACTACAAAAAATTGGAATGTGCAATTGAAATATTGCAATTTGATTGGTGGTTTGTTAAAATAACTCATTGATAAATTATAGTAGTTATTAAAAAAGAGCAAATGGATTTGTTTCTTTATTTTATAAGAGCAAATGAAGGAGTTTATATATGGACAATCATTTTATTGATACAATACAGGATTCCTATGAGAAATTCCATTTAGAGGATTCTCAAATAAAAAAAGGAGAAAAATCAATTGTAATTAGTTCTAAATTAAAATTAATACTTGGATGGAGTGTTTTTGTTTTATGTTGTGTATTGGCGTATGTTTTTGTATTTCATCCGTCAAAAAATTTAAAAAAAATTCCGGATCCGGAAACTGTTGCACAGGAAGATATTGCAATTGATGAAGAACATAAAACAATCATGCCATATGAAAAAGATGCTTATGAAGATTTGAATGATTTTATGCAGCGTTATTATAATGCCATTGTTCGCTGTGATAATGCAACACTTCAAAAAATGGTAATGGATCCAAGTGTTTACAGTAGTGATGAGGCATTAAAGAAAAAAGCAGAGTTTATAACGAAGTATTCCGATTTAACGGTTTATACAAAGAACAGTATAGAGGAAGGTAACTTTGTTGTGTTTGTAGTATCTACAGTTACGATTTCCGGTGTTAATTCTTCTTTGTATGATATTCAGAAATTTTATGTAGTAAATGGTGAGAGAGGATATATGATTAATAATGGTACTTTATCCCAGGAAGTATCTGATTATATTGCAAAAGTTACGGGAGATAAAGATATTCAAAAGATTTATCAGTCTGTAAAAGAGAAAAATGAAAAAATACAACAAAAAGATGCATCCATTGAAGACCAGTTTTATAATATAATAAAGAAAGATAATTCTACACCATCATCTGGTGAGGATAGTGAAATGGAAGAATAAACGAAAAAGCATATCCTATGATATGCTTTTTGTTATATGTATGCTATTCATCCTCATCATCTTCCGGTTTGTTTGATTTATCAATTGCGTAGATGTCAATACCTCTTGGTTTTACCGGTGTAGAAAAAACAATTTGCGTTTCTGTTTTACCATATTTTTGTAGCTGACCAATAAAGGAGTCTAATTCCATTGTACTTGGAAAGGCAACCTTGATTAACATTGAATATGCACCGGTTACACAGTTGCATTCTAATACATTTGGACAGGCTTCAATGTATGGATAAAAAATTGGTTTTTGTTTTGGATCTAACGACATGTTAATAAAAGCAGTGACATGATAGTCTAACATAATGGGATCTACTGTAGCGTGATATCCGGTGATGATTTCTGCTTTTTCTAAACGCTCAATTCGTGCAGAAACTGCAGGAGAGGATAAAAATACTTTGCTGGCTAAATATTTTAATGGGTAGCGCGCGTTTTCTTGTAGTAAATGTAATATTTTCTTATCAATATTATCCATGAACTCACATCCTTTTCTTTTTAAAATGAAAGAAAAAAAGAAGTGTCCTTAAATATGTAAGAACACCTCTTTGTATCCAAAAACTATTATATATGTTTTTTTTCATTTTTTCAAGTAAAATATTATCTCATATTCTTTGTCGATAAATGATTGATGTATTTTGAAAAACATGAAAGGAAATTGTCAGATGAATAAAGTTGTGATATGATAAGAAACGATTGTTATTAGCAAAAAAGGAATACAAATGCGAATTTATAAATATGATATTCTTATTTTACTGTGAAATAAATAACAATAATTTTAATTTGGAGGTATGAATTATGGAACCAATAAATCGTTCGTTATTAAAGACAAATGCTAAGAAAGCATTGAAAAGAAATTTTTGGGTGATTATGTTAGTCTGTTTTGTTGCTAATTTTTTGGGTGGACAGTTTAACGGCTTGAATGCAGGGGGTAGTACCGGTGGAAATATATCTAACAGTATTTCCAGTGGTATGAATTCTGCGAAGGCAAGCTCAGACCGGTCGGATTTTTATGGAAACTTTAATGGAAAAACCTTTGATAAAGACACTTTCGAAGATGATTTAGATGATGCATTGGATGAAGCTAAAAATGAATTATCTGATGTGATTCGTAACAATGAATTTTTTGGTGATATGGATAAAGTACAATTGATTTGTACAATCATTGCTATCATATCCCTTGTTTTTCTGCTTGTATATTTAATCGTAATGCTTATTTCATTTGCAATTGGCTCATTTTTAGGAGCGCCTATTGGCGTAGGCTGTAAACGATTTTTTATGCGTAACCGACTTGGTGAAGGCAGTTTTAATGATTTGTTTTCTTCCTTTAGTGGTGGGAAATATATGAATATTGTATCTACCATGTTTAAAACTAACATTGAAATGTTTTTATGGAGATTGTTATTTTATTTCCCTGGTCTTGTTAAAATGTATCAATATTATTTTGTAGGATATATTATGGCAGAGAATCCTGATATTGATCAGAAAAGAGCAAAGGAATTAAGTAAAGAAATGTCAAATGGACATAAATGGCAGATTTTTGTATTAGAATTATCATTTATTGGCTGGGGACTGGTATTTTGCTTAGAAGTTATTGTTTTAACAGTTATTTCCTGTGGCCTATTATTGCTTCCTTCTATGTTGTTGGTATATCCGCTGGTTGGATATGAAATGGCTACTTATGCAGAGCTTTACGAAGAACGAAGAGAATATGCTTTAATGACAGGTATGGCTACTCATGAGGAATTAATTGGATTTCATGATGAAGTGGCAATAGAAAACACAGTAATGACAGATATGGATGGAAAAGAGTAATTCAAAGACTTTAATACAGAGGCATAAGCATGGGAGATTTGATTAGATTAAACAAATATATGAGTGCTGCCGGATTTTGTTCCAGAAGAAAAGCAGATGAATGGATTGCAGCCGGAAAAGTGAAAGTGAATGGTGTAATTGCCAACACCGGAATGAAAGTCTGTGATTCTGACGAGATTTTGGTAAATGGAAAGGTTCTGGAGAAAAAAGCAGGATTTAAGCTGGTGGCTTTTTATAAACCAAAAGGTTATGCTGTTACCTTCCATGGAGGCGACCAATCAGGTATTTTTGCAAATTTTCCATTAGATTCTGATTTGCGTTATATTGGAAGGCTGGATAAAGACTCTGAAGGTCTGTTATTATTAACAAATGACGGAAACTTATGTAATGAAATATCTAAAAGTAAAAATGAACACGAAAAGGAATATATTGTTACTGTTAATCGTGATATAACAGATGATTTCCTTTTACGAATGGGAACCGGTGTCAGGATTTTAGATGGAAATAAAAACAGATATGTGGTTACCAGACCCTGTAAAGTAAATAAGCTGGATAACAGAAGGTTTTCCATTATTCTGACACAGGGATATAATAGACAAATACGTAGAATGTGTGAATATTTTGATTATCGTGTGGTCATGCTACGTCGTATCCGGGTAATGAATATTTTGTTAGGTGATATGAAACCCGGAGAAATAAGGAAGGTTAGCAAAGAAGAAGCTGAAACCTTAAAAGAAATGTGCATGAAGAAGGGAACAGTATGAACAAGCAGGAACGCTTAAAAGAATTAGTAGGGATTTTAAATGAAGCTTCTAAGGCATATTATCAAAAAGATACGGAGATTATGTCTAATTTAGAATATGATGCTTTGTATGATGAATTAGTTGCTTTAGAAAAAGAAACCGGTATTGTACTTTCTAACAGTCCGACGGTCAATGTTGGATATGAAGTACTAAGTGAATTGGAAAAACAGGCACATCCCACACCAATGCTGTCTTTAGATAAAACAAAGAATGTAGATGTACTTGCACAGTGGTTGGGAAATCATAAAGGTGTTTTGTCATGGAAACTGGATGGATTAACGGTTGTACTTACGTATAAAAATGGGATATTGACGAATGCCGTTACAAGAGGTAATGGTGAGGTTGGAGAAGTAATTACAAATAATGCAAAGACCTTTGTAAATGTACCAAAACAGATTCCATACAAAGGAGATTTGGTTATACGTGGTGAAGCTGTGATTAAATATTCTGATTTTAATCGCATGAATAATGAAATTAGTAATATAGAAGACAGATATAAAAATCCGAGAAACCTATGTTCCGGTTCTGTCCGTCAGTTGAATAATGAAATAACAGCGAAACGAAAGGTTCATTTTTTTGCATTTTCTTTGGTTGCAGATGTGTTAGAAGAGGAATTTGTGAATGCAACCGGAATTGATAATACTATGTCCGGCAGATTTGAATGGTTGGAAAAACAGGGGTTTGATGTTGTAGAACATTTTACTGTTACCAAAGATAATATTTCTGATCAGGTGATGGATTTTGCAAAGAGAATTCCTGATAATGATATTCCGTCTGATGGTCTGGTATTATCGTTTGATGATATTATTTATGGAAAAAGTCTTGGACGTACGGCAAAATTTCCAAGAGATGCCATTGCATTTAAATGGGCAGATGAACAGGCAGAGACTACTTTGTTAGAAGTTATGTGGTCTCCTTCAAGAACAGGACTGATAAACCCTGTTGCGGTTTTTGATGCTGTTGAATTAGAAGGAACTACGGTAACCAGAGCCAGTCTTCATAATGTAAGTATTTTAAAATCCTTAGCCCTTGGGATTGGAGACATAATTACCGTATATAAGGCTAATATGATTATTCCCCAGGTTGCAGACAATTTAACAAGAAGCGGCAATCTGGAAATTCCAAAGCTTTGTCCGGCTTGTAGCGGACAGACAACGTTACAGGATTTAAATGGAGTACAGTCGTTGTATTGTTTGAATCCGGATTGTAGTGCAAAGCATATGAAGGGATTTTCTCATTTTGTCTCAAGAAACGCATTTAATATAGATGGTTTGTCAGATGCTACGCTTGAAAAATTTATTGATGAAGGTTTCTTAAAAGAGTTGCCTGATATTTTTCATTTAAGGAAGTATCAGGAAAAGATTGTTTCGTTAGAGGGATTTGGAGAAAAATCCTATCAAAACTTAATGGATGCAATTGAAAAATCAAAAACAATTTCTATGGCAAAATTCATTTACAGCCTTGGTATTGGTGGTATTGGATTAGCAAATGCAAAAGTTATTGTCAAATATTTTGATTATGATTTTAATCGTATTATGAATGCCGGTGTAGAGGAGCTTGTTAAAATTGATGGAATAGGTGATGTGCTGGCGGACAGTTTTTTTGAATATTTTCATAACCCCAAAAATAGAAATATGATTGATTCTTTGTTAGATGAAGTTTCCTTTGAAACAGAGGATTATCATACAGAGTCTGGGATTACAGGGAAAACCTTTGTAATAACGGGAGCTGTTCATCAATTTACGAATAGAGATGAATTAAAGGAATATATAGAAAAATTAGGTGGAAAAGTAACTGGATCGGTATCTAAAAATACTGATTTCTTAATTAATAATGATGTGACATCACAATCATCTAAAAATAAAAAAGCGAGACAGTTAGGAATTCCCATTATATCAGAAGATGATTTTATCGCATTAGTAAAAGGCGAAGAATAGAAAGAAATAGCAGAAAAGAGGAAGTAACATGCCAATTAAAATTGATAATGATTTACCTGTTAAAAAAATATTAGAAGATGAAAATATTTTTGTAATGGATGAGGATCGTGCTTTAAGTCAGGAGATTCGTCCTTTAGAGGTGGTTATTCTTAATTTGATGCCTTTAAAAGAAGATACAGAGCTTCAATTGTTTAGAAGTTTGTCTAATACACCACTACAAATTAATATTACGTTAATTCGAACCGGCTCATATGAACCTAAAAATGTTGCCAGAAAACATTTGGAACGTTTTTACACAACTTTTCAGGAAATAAAAAATAAAAAATATGACGGAATGATTATTACCGGAGCACCGGTAGAAACCTTAAATTTTGAAGATGTTGAGTATTGGGATGAACTGACTGAAATTATGGATTGGTCAAGTAAAAATGTAACATCAACTTTGCATATATGCTGGGGAGCCCAGGCAGGTTTATATTACCGTTATGGAGTGCATAAATATGATTTGCCTAAGAAATTTTCCGGTATTTATAAACATTACACTTTCCATAAGAAAACACCCCTTGTCAGAGGTTTTGATGATTCCTTTTTGGTTCCGCAGTCACGATATACAGGGGTACGAAAAGAGGAGATTGTTGCTAATGATAAATTGGAAATTGTATCAGAAAGTGATGTCACAGGACCATATTTGATTATTGCTGAGGGTGGAAAAAACATATTTGTAACAGGTCATCCGGAGTACGATACCTTAACATTAGATCAGGAATATAAAAGGGATATTGATAGAGGATTAAATCCGGAAATTCCGTGTAATTATTATCCTGATGATGATCCAAATAAGAAGCCTATAAAATCATGGCGTTGTCATGCTAACACATTGTACTTTAATTGGTTAAATTATTACGTCTATCAGGAAACACCGTATGATTTGTATGGGAATAATTAAAAAATAAAAACACCGACAAATGCCGGTGTTTTATTTTTGATTAATCTAATGTAAATTCAGCTGTTTCATCATCGTTAAATACGCAATATGCCATATTTTCTTCTGGTTTCACATATACATTTAATTCTTTCATATCTGAAACTTTTTTTCCTGATGCTTTCCAAATATCCTTTGCTTTTGCAATTAAGTCTTTTTCCTGTATTTGTTTTTCCTGGTATTCTACATAAAGTGCAGTTTTCATAAATATCCCTCCTTTGATTGTACCTTTCAAACAATTTAACTATATAATAAATAATAAAAAAAATCAAGCAGGAAACAGTCACAGTTGTTTCTTGTTAAAACAGTAATTATATGCTAAAATATTTCTTAATTGTGTATAAGGATATTTATTATGATAGAATATGTATTTTTCTCTTTCATGATACATAATATTTGAAACATATTTGAAAGGTTGAGGTGTCTGAATGGACGAGAATTATCTTGATAATCTGTTGAATGAATTTTCATTAGATAAAGAGATTGATGATAAAATTGAAGATGAATTAGATGAGCAAATTGCCAAAGATAAGCTAAATCACAAAAAAGCGAATAGTCCGTCTCGTGATGAGTTATTTAATCAGGATTTGGAAGAAGATGCATCAGGTGAAATGTTTGATCAGGATTTATCTTTTTCGGAAGAGCAAATGGATGAGTTGGATGCATTAGATGATTTTGCAGACTTAGATATAGGGGATTTGGATTTTGCTGATATTGATTTCGATGACCTGGATGTTACCAAATTGGATGATGTAGATTCCGATGATCTTGATGATTTACTAAAAAGCTTTGAAGGAGATTTTGGAATTGATGATTCTCTTTTCGAATCAAAGGATTATGCTTTCGATGATGAGGGTAAAGTGAATGCGGATGTGAAAACCCATGTTGAGCCGACAAATGATTTACCACCCGAAGCTCAATCAGAAACCTCTTTACAGGAGGATTTAAATGAGGATTCTTTTGATGCTGACGAGTTTCTAAATCATTTAATGGAAGATGCCGACGAAAGTAAAGCAGATGAAACCCCGATTGTGGAATTAGAGGAAGGTGTTTTACAAAGTGATTCTAATGAACAGGATTCCATGGAAGCGTTGTCAGATGGTGATTTAGATGAATTGTTAAATTCCCTATCAGGAGAAACCTCTTATGATGCGCTAGATACTATGGAAGGGTTTTCTGATTTTGGGAAGGTAGAAGAAGAACAGTCAAATGACGGCGAACAATCTGATGCTGCTTCAGATGATGGTGAAGAAGGAAATTTAGATGATTTATTCTCGTTGTTAGATTTAGATGAAAGTGAACAGGAAGAAGTAAAACAGGCAAAAGAGCAACAATCCGGCTTTTCAAAAGAGTTAGAAGAGTTAGAGAAATTAGATGATTTGGAAGATACCTCTGCAAAAGCAAAAAATAAAAAGAAAAAAAAGAACTTAATAGATATTCTTTTTGGTGAAGATGAGGAAGAGTTGTCGGATGAACAAATTGAACAGATAAAAGCCCAAAAAGAAGAGAAAAAGGCTCAAAAAAAAGCAAAAAAACAGGCTGACAAAGAAAATAAAAAAGAAAAATCAGAAGCTGCAAAAGCTGAAAAAGAACAGAAGCTTTTACAAAAGAAAAAAGAAGATGCATTAAAACAAAAAGTGAAAGCCGAAAAAAAGGCAAAAAGAAAAGCCCAGGAACTGGAAAATGCGGAACCGGAAAAAAAATTGAACAGTGCAATGGTAATTTTTGTGTTCTCATTGTTTTTAGGGGGGACATTTATTTCTTATCTTGCAGCCAATAACTTTAATTACACATTAGCCATTCAAAAGGCTACAGATTATTTTGAGAGTCAGAAATATCATAAAGCTTATGATGAAATTAAAGGTGTTGACGTGAAAGAAAAGGACCAGGATTTAAAGGACCGGATTTACACTGTAATGTATGTGGAACGGTTGTTTGAATCATATGAAAATAATATTGAACTTGGTTTTTATGATAAGGCACTGGATTCTCTTTTACGTGGGGTAGATAAATATTATGAACATTACGATGAAGCTGTAGAATTAGGTATTGTTTCTGATATTGATTATTCCTTTAGTCAAATTAAAGATACTTTAATGAATCAATTTGGTATTTCAGTTGAACAGGCTGTAGATATTAATCAATTAGATGATGATGAATATGTTCTGACGATTCATTCTTATATTGAGAAGAATCAAGACAGACTCATAAATCAAAAGCCGGATGATAAACAGGCGGATGGTTCTTCCAGCATACAAAATGAGGATGCTATGTTAGGGGAGCAGCAAGAAGCATCAGAGGAATAAAACAAAAAAGGAAGTGACAAGATGATAGCAATTCTGGATTATGATGCAGGAAATATTAAGAGTGTGGAAAAGGCATTAGCTTTTCTTTCAGAAGAAGCAAAGATCACAAGAGACAGAGATGAAATTTTAGCCAGTGAAAAAGTAATTTTACCTGGGGTGGGCAGCTTTGGAGATGCCATGGGTAAAATTAAAGAGTATAAACTGGATCAGGTGATTTATGATGTTGTAGATAAAAAAATACCGTTTTTAGGTATTTGTTTAGGCTTGCAGTTACTTTTTGAGTCCAGTGACGAGTCAAAAGGGGTGAGTGGCTTAGGAATCTTAAAAGGAACAATTAATCGTATTCCTGACTGCGAAGGTCTTAAAATTCCTCATATGGGCTGGAATTCTTTAGATGTAAAGGAAAATGCTACATTGTTTCAGGGAATCGAACCAAATCCTTATGTATATTTTGTCCATTCCTATTATTTAAAAGCAGCAAACCAGGAAGATGTTTCGGCAACAACTTTTTATTCCACGTTGATTCATGCTAGTGTGGAACATGATAATGTTTTTGCCTGTCAGTTTCATCCGGAGAAAAGTGGAACAGTCGGGCTTAAAATTTTGGAGAATTTTGTTAAGTTACCTTCTCCGTTGAAGGAGGGAATGTGATATGCATACAAAACGTATTATTCCGTGCTTAGATGTAAAAGGTGGAAGAGTAGTAAAAGGCGTTAATTTTGTTAATTTAAAAGATGCAGGGGATCCGGTTGAAGTTGCTAAGGTTTATGATCAGGCAGGGGCTGATGAGTTAGTATTTCTTGATATTACGGCTTCCTCCGATGCCAGAGATATTGTAATTGATATGGTAAGACGTGTGGCAGAAACGGTTTTTATTCCCTTTACGGTAGGTGGAGGCATTCGTACAGTAGATGATTTTCGGGCTATCTTAAGAGAGGGTGCTGATAAGATTTCTATTAATTCTTCCGCGATTAATACACCGGAATTAATTAGTGATGCAGCAGATAAATTTGGTAGTCAGTGTGTTGTTGTTGCTATTGATGCCAAACGTCGTGAGGACGGAAGCGGTTTTAATGTATATAAAAATGGCGGACGTATTGATGTTGGTTTAGATGCAGTGGAATGGGCTGTAAAAGCCGAAAAAATGGGTGCAGGTGAAATATTGCTTACCAGTATGGACTGTGATGGTACAAAGGCCGGATATGATTTGGATTTGACAAAACAAATTAGTGAAGCTGTATCAATTCCGGTTATTGCATCAGGGGGTGCAGGAACAAAAGAGCATTTTTATGATGCATTGACTGTTGGTAAGGCAGATGCGGCACTTGCAGCTTCGTTATTCCATTACAAAGAATTAGAAATTAAAGATTTAAAAAATTATTTAAAAGAAAGAGACGTAGCAGTACGGATATAGTAAGGTTAATTTCATGATTACATTGAAGATAAATTCTCTTACAGTAGATGAGTATCTTGGAATAAGAGACAAAGTAAAATGGAGAAAACTGTTACCGGAACAAGCAAAAAAAGCATTAGATAATAGTTTGTATGTGGTGGCTGCTTATGATGATAACCAGCTTGTTGGAATGGGACGGGTTGTCGGTGATGGTGCAGTTATCTGTTATGTTCAGGATTTGATTGTAGTTCCTGCATATCAGGGACAGGGTGTTGGTTCCACAGTTTTGGATACATTGATTTCTTTTGTTGATGAGCTTCGAATGACCAATAGCCAGATGATGATGTGTTTGATGTGCGCTAAGGGCCGGGAAGGATTTTATGAGTCAAAGGGCTTTATTTCAAGACCTACGGATTCCTTAGGACCGGGAATGATTCAATATTTAAGGGATTAGTTTATGGAGTGATTTTATGATAAAAAGTAAAAACATTATTTGTTTTTTATTATTGGTGTTTGTTCTTTGCAGTCTGTCTGGCTGTGGGAAAAGTAATAAGCATGGCTCTAAAAAGTCAGATGATGGTAGAAGCTATGGAGGTTTGGTTGAAGGAACACAAGGTGATACCTTACATACTGCATTTTTTGATTTGACAGTGGATGAAACTATGTGGTATACAACGTATCAATTTAATGATGGATTATACGATGCACCTGAAGGAAATAAGTATTTACTGGTCACTGTTACCATTAAAAATACTTATGCCAGGGATTTGTCAATGAGTATTACGGACTTTGTGTTGAGCTGTAACGATGATACTCCCATTTATGGTTATGGAAAAATAGATATTGATCAGGATGAAATGATGAATAATGTATTCTCATTAAAAAAAGGAGATGAAATAACAAAATCTATTTTGTATGTTGTTCCTGATTCCGGTTCTTATCAATTAACCTATACAGAGTATTATTCTGATGATTTTGTTGGTGATAGTTTTGTTGTTAAGTTGAATCAGGAGGAGAAATAGAGAACCAACGGGATGCTTCTATTCAGGAAACAACTTTTTTATTATTTTGAATAGTATAGTAAAAAAGGCAACAGGCGAATAAAATGGATATTGAAAAACAACATAATAGGTGCCAGGGAATGATACATGTAGTAGAACAGGGAGATACTTTATATCGTCTGGCAAAAAAATATGATGTAAAATTATTTGATATTATGAGATTAAATCCATACATTAATGTTTATAATTTACAAATAGGGGATGAGATATGTATTCCGGTTTCGGATACAGGGAATCGAAAGACTTATGTTGTAAATGAGGGAACTACATTGGGGGATGTCTTAAAGGTATTTCAAACATCATTGGATGACTTAATTAAAGAAAATAAATTTTTGTTAGATGTGGAATTACCGGAAGGACTTGTGATTACAAAAACCTATTCAAAGGAATAAATGATAAGGATTCGGTGTCAATTTTGGTGCCGAATCCAATCTTTTGAAATGTTCTTACCCATAATTATAGGATTAGATATTTGTATTATATGTGGATATCTGATGTGGACTTTACAAGGAGGACAAGTAATGGATTTTTTAACAAAACTTGAAAGGAAATTTGGTAAGTTTTCTATTCCTAACTTAACTTTATTTCTAATTGTTGGATTTGTATTAGGATTTTTTATTGAGGTGTTCCAACCGGATGCAATCGCTTTCATTAGCCTGAATCCGGAAATGATTTTAAAAGGGCAGATATGGCGTTTGTTTACATGGGTTTTAATGCCACCCAATGGAGTTAATTTATTAATTATATTAACCCTTATGTTTTATTGGTTTGTTGGAAGAACACTGGAAAATATATGGGGGGAATTTCGTTATAATCTTTATATTTTCTCAGGTATTATATTTACAGATATCGGAATGATTGCGACTTACGTAGTATTACAATTAATGGGTCAGACGCAATTAGCTGCGTTCTTTTCTTATACGGGGATTGGAGTATCCAGTTATTATTTGTGTTTGAGTATGTTTTTGGCTTATGCAACTTTATTCCCGGAGCAACAGCTGGTTACTTTGTTTTTCTTTATTCCTGTTCCTGTTAAAGTGAAATGGTTAGGTTATTTGGATATTGCACTTTTAATTGTAGATATATGTAAATATTTATCCATGCATTATATTCCGGGTGTTGTGTCCATTATTACATCCATCCTTAATTTTATACTGTTTTATTTCCTATTGAAGGGAAAAGTAAAAGTTCCACTTAAACAAAAGAAAAAATCAAGGACTTATAAGAAAGAAGTAAGACAAACACAAATTCTAACAAGACATAAATGTGCAATTTGCGGACAAACAGAAGAAGATGATCCATCCCTGGAGTTCCGTTATTGTTCCCGTTGTAAAGGAAATTATGAGTATTGTAATAATCATTTGTTTTCCCATGAACATAAGAAATAATTCAGTTAAAAACTGATAAATGAAATTTATAGATAGAAGAAAAGGACATGATTATGAAACCAGAAGATAAAAAACTAATAAAAGATATTATGCATAACAAAGATGTGGAAAGAAACCTGCCTGTATTTACAGGTGCATATACCAATCTGGTATATGAATATAGTTTGATTCATTTTTTATTAAATTATTACACAATTAAGGAAGTTGAAGATGATACAAGTGGAATTAGTGTAGATGAAACATTAGACCATGTGATGGATGATGTTCATACATTGGTTTACGAACTGCTTATGTCAGATGAGATGCATGATTTGCCGGATGTTATTGTAAATAAGTTAGACGACATGAGAAATTTGTTAACAGACAAAATGACAGTTTTGACAGCATATACAGATGGACTGCAGTTATATGAATATATCTTAAATCGTATTGAATATAAAATAACCAATCAGCAGTATGATGTAGACGTAACTTCTCTTGCTGCAAGGGTATTTCGTTATTTGTTCCAGGATAATGATAAAATGGTAATTAATAGTAAAATTCAGCTGGTAACCAGCCAATTACCTGTTCGTATGACGAAGAACCGATTTTATGAGTATTTGACTGATACCTTGAATATATACAATGGGTCAGAGTGTATATCAGTAGACGAGTTTGTAGAACGCTTAAAATCAACGGTGCTTTTAGTGAAACCGGAAGGCTTTGGCGTGGATTATCCTGAAATCGCCGGAATGATTCATACATTAGAAGAAATTGATTTTAAATCATTAGATCTATGTTCTTATCAGGCAATTATGGAACAATTTGCTGTCACAACAAATCATTTGACGGAGTTAGTTAGTAATTATTTACTTGTGATGGAATTAATAAATAATTTATATACAATAGCATTAATGGTTCCTTATGAAAATAGTAAAAAAGAATGTGTAATGTCATGTAAGCATATGATTAGTGGAATTCATGATGCTTATGTAAGTGGAGGAAGTATTCCGTCGTTTGTAGATGAGGAACTGATTCAGATTGAAGGTGTTCAGGAATCTATTGGAGAGGATATAGTTCAATACGAGGCGGTATTGCCGGAGATGATAAATGCACATAAAGAAATAATAGAATGTTCAATGTTAGATAAGATTATAAATTGTTTACAGCTTTCATCTAAGCTTTTGTCTAACAGTTTGTTTGTATCTTTAAAAGATGTTTCAGATGATTTGGGTGTTGCAGATGCTGATTATATTAATAAAAAAAGAGATGAATTGGTAAGCTTGTTAAGTGAATTCTTTGGCTCTCACCAAAAGGAAATGAATCGTGCGGTCATGGCATCTTTGTTTTCCGGTATGCCGGTACTATTTAATTCTCAAGAGGAAGTTAAGCAATATATTGAATACAGTTTAGGTCATTGTAATAATGATAGTGAATTAATGGCATGTGCAAAAATATTAGAAGATTTAATGGCAGAAGAGTAAGGTGGTTGTTATGGATATCATATTTCATGAAAAATTATATAGAGATGGGATATCCGACAGAAAGCTGAAACAGATACGTAAAAAAGTTGGAAAAGGTTTACCAAAGTGTAATGTATACTTTGTTACGCTTCCTTTGCATAATAATGGGGTGTTAGAAATCTATTTGTATCCGGAATTATTACAAAGGGCATATCGGGAATTGAAACAAACATTGGTGGTAGTCGGAATTGCTAATAGTAGAGATGAGGCCTTTTCTTTAGTTGAGAAGATAATAATAGATGTTGGCTGGCTTTCGGGAGAGATTCCGATTGCTCAATATTTTAAGGAGTAACTATGCTATTATCCATTCTAAAAATAATTGGAATTATTATATTGGTTATTTTGGCAATCATTCTTTTTATTTTGCTTTCTTTATTATTGATTCCAATCAAATATGAGGGGAAAGGAAGTTACAAAGAAAAACCGGATGCTGACATAAAAGTAACCTGGTTTCCTGTTTTGTTAAAGGTGATTGCATCTTATCATGAGGATGAATTGGTCTATATCATTAAATTATTAGGTGGAGTGATCATGACCAATACAGATGCTAAAATTTCTTTTCTTGGTAAAAAATTATTCTCGGAAAAAACAGCTGTTGACCATGAAGGAGATTCAGATAAAAACAATGATGATGTGATAGAAAGTGAAATTACTTCATCCACAAAAAGGGAACAGGAAGAAAATAAAGCCGACATCACAAATCCTTTATTGACGAAGGAAGCTGTATCCCGCAATAAAAAGAAAAAAATAGCGAAAAAACGCATTTCATTTTTTGAGAAAATAAGAAGGACAATAGAAAATATAAAAAATAAAATTACCCGGTTTATTGATAATCTTAGAAGGATTAATCAAAAAAAAGATGATTTGTTAAAGGTATATCATTCAAAACGCTTTGAAAAGGCGAAAAAGGATGTTATAATTTATATTAAGAAACTGATTCGTGTTATAAAACCGCGTAAATTACAAGGATATATACATTTTGGTATGAAGGATCCGGCATCAACGGGAGAAATTGCGGGAATTCTTGCAATGTTTTTACCTTTGTATGATGGATATTTTCAAGTGGTACCTGAATTTGAACATGCTTGTTTTGACGGTAATGTTTACATGAAGGGAAAGATTCGGATTATTTCGATTCTTATAATAGGGTTAAAGATTATTTTTAATAAAAATCTAATAAAAGTTATGAAGAGAGTACAAACTATAATTGAGCGATAGGAGGAGTTAAAATGGCAAATGATTTTAGTGCAACAGTAGGTTCGTTATTTCAAGGAATGGATAAATTCCTTAGTACAAAAACAGTTGTTGGAGAGCCTACAACAATAGGAGATACCATCATTTTACCTTTGGTTGATGTAAGCTTTGGTGTAGCTGCAGGTGCTTTTTCAGGAGAACAGAAGAATAATGGTGCCGGTGGTATGGGTGGTAAAATGATTGCAAGTGCTGTGCTTGTTATTAAAGACGACCAGATTCGTCTTGTTAATGTGAAGAATCAGGACACAGTTACAAAGGTGCTTGATATGGTACCGGATTTACTGGACAGAATTAAGAAAAAATCACCGGAAGAAAGTAAAGAAGTGACACAGGCTGTAGAAGAAATGATTGAATCTCAGAACTAATTTTTATGAACAAATGAAGCAGAACTTTCATATACTATATATAGCAGGATACAAAGAGGAATGTTATATGAGAAGGGTATGGGGTTTTGCTTTTTTTTGGTTTAGTGTTGGAATGATAGCCGGAAATCTGGCAGATGGATTTTTAGATTTTATTATCTTATTATGTGCACTTGTTATTGCGTATGTATTATTTTGCAAATAAAAAAGAACCATACCGGTTCTTTTTTTAAAGTTATTCGATTAAGCTCTTTCAACCTTATCAGATCTTAAGCATGAAGTACAAACATAAACTCTCTGTGGAGTACCATCTACGATTGCTTTAACCTTCTTAATGTTTGATTTCCACATCTTGTTTGATCTTCTATGAGAATGACTCACTTTAATACCGAAATGAGCGCCTTTACCGCATACTGAACACTTTGCCATGACTTGCACCTCCTTGAATTTATTAAACCTTCCGGTTTGCAACACGTCAATTCTAACAGAATTAAAATATAAATGCAAGTATTAATTTTAAAAAATTGTTTCTTTTTTATCAGATTCGGTGTATAATTATGTTCATCTTGTGTGGTATCATAGATTCTACCTGATGAATTATATTTATTATTTGAAACCAAAAAACAAATCGTAAAATGGAGGAAAAGCGCATGAAAATAGAAGTGTCTACAGAACGCGGTGGCGTTGTGATTGAAAGTGAAGTAATTGCACAGTATGCAGGGATTTCAGCTGTTGAATGTTTTGGTATAGTTGGAATGGCTACTGTAAATGTGAAAGATGGAATTGTAAAGCTTCTTCGTGGAGATAGTATATCTAAGGGTGTCAATGTAGTTGTTTCTGAGAATAATGATATTGTTATTGATTTTCATATTATTGTTGCTTATGGTGTATGCATTTCTACTGTGGCAGAAAATCTTATGTCTACGGTTCGATATAAAGTTGAAGAGTTTACAGGTATGCAGGTTTCGAAAATTAACGTATTTGTTGAAGGCGTACGTGTAATCGATTAGGAGGAAATATGAGTATGAGTTTGAATGCCGAACAGCTTCAGCATGCTTTTTTGGCAGGTGCTAAGAAGATTGAAGAGAAAAAAGAGTACATTAATGAGTTAAATGTTTTCCCTGTTCCGGATGGCGATACAGGAACGAATATGACACTTACCATTACTGCAGCAGCAAAGGAAGTTGCATCTATTACAAACCCAACTTTTGCTACAGTTACTAAGGCGATGTCATCCGGTTCTTTAAGAGGAGCAAGAGGAAATTCAGGTGTTATTTTGTCTCAGTTGATCCGAGGCTTTTGTAAAGAGTTAGAAGGCAAAAATGAAGCTGATGTTAAGGATTTGGCTGCCGGATTCAATCGTGCAGTTGCTACGGCATATAAAGCTGTGATGAAACCAAAAGAAGGTACAATTTTAACAGTTGCAAAGGGTATGGCGGATAAAGCCACAGAGCTTGCTAATTCTGATATCGATATGATTGAATTTGCAAAGGCTGTTATTACCCATGGAAGAACCGTATTAGATCAGACACCGGAGATGCTACCTGTTCTGAAAGAGGCTGGAGTGGTTGATTCCGGTGGAGAGGGATTAATGACAGTATTTGAAGGTGCATATAGTGCTCTGTCAGGAGATGAGACCTTTGATTTTTCAAATATTTTTACGTCAGCTGATAATAATGAAAAGATTGCACCTGATGCTTCCGGTCTTAACAAAATGAATCGTTCTGTCATAGACCGTAATGATATTGATACATCCCATATCAAATATGGTTATTGTACAGAATTCATTGTCATGATTGAGAAGGAATATAACAAGGACATTGAGAAAGAGTTTAAATCTTATCTGGAATCCATTGGTGATTCTTTAGTAGTTGTTTCTGATGAAGAAATTATTAAGGTTCATGTTCACACCAATCATCCGGGACTTGCTTTTGAAAGAGGCTTAACTTATGGTTCCCTTACCAGTATGAAAGTAGATAATATGAGGGAAGAACATAGAGAAAAAGTCATTATGGAAGCAGAAAAAATGGCTGCCCTTCAGGCAAATGAAGCAAAAAATGAAACAGCAGACAGAAAAGAATATGGATATATTGCAGTATCTGTGGGAGAAGGAATGAATGATATATTTAGGGATTTAGGTGTTGATTATCTGATTGAAGGTGGACAGACTATGAATCCAAGTACAGAAGATATGTTAAATGCCATTGATCAGGTAGATGCGGATACCATTTATATCTTCCCTAACAATAAAAATATAATTTTAGCTGCAAATCAGGCACAGGATTTGACGGAAGACAAAAAAATAGTAGTTGTTCCTTCTAAAACAGCACCACAGGGAATTGCGGCAATTCTTGCATTTGACCCATCATTGAGTCCTGAGGATAATTTGTCAGGAATGACAGATGATATGTTAAATGTGAAAACCGGACAAGTTACTTATGCGGTCAGAGATACGAATATTGATGGAAAAGAGATTAATGCCGGAGATATTATGGGAATTGATGATGAAGGTATTAAAGCAGTATCCTCGGATTTGGAAACCGCTACAAAAGAGCTTTTAGAAAATATGGTTGATGACGATTCGGAATTAATCAGTATATATTATGGTGCTGAGGTTGATGAAAAGGATGCTGAAGCATTTGCTGATTATGTAAGAGAAACCTATGAAGATTGTGATGTGGAGTTTAATTATGGTGGTCAGCCAATCTATTATTATATTCTTTC
Source organism: Lachnospiraceae bacterium (assembly GCA_051880435.1). GTDB lineage: Bacteria > Bacillota > Clostridia > Lachnospirales > Lachnospiraceae > CAG-590. The sequence continues at coordinate 21,488 of JBJENY010000049.1, forward strand.
TGTAGAATAGTTTTATATAAAGTTTTTTTCGGGGAAACGTTATTTAATATAGAAAAAGGCATCGGATTGTTTCGGTGCCTTTTCTTGAAAGGATTCATAGATTATATGAATATTACAAATAAAATTGACCAATTAAAAGGTGTAGGACCTAAGATTTCTGCATTATTTGAAAAGCTTAATGTTTCAACAATAGAAGATTTACTGAAAATGTATCCAAGAAATTATTTGAGCTATGATAATCCTCGTAATATTGAAGATGCGAGGTTAGGTGAAAGAATTTGCATAAAGGCAACAATAGATTCTTATGTAGAAGTTAAAAAGGTCAGAAGCTTAACCATTGTAAGCTGTATGGTAAGAGACACAACCGGACGAGTGAAATTGACATGGTTTAATTGTCCTTTTCTAAAAAAATTGTTTCATATTGGACAAACCTATGTTTTTGTAGGTACGCTGGATTATAAGATGGGGCAGTTAACAATTGAGCATCCGGAATATATAAAAGTATCGGATTATGAAAAAATGGTACAAACACTGCAACCGGTTTATCCTTTGACGGAAGGGTTAAGTAACAAGGTTGTAACAAAAACGATGGAAAAGGCATTACCATATGTTAGTGAAATTAATGATCAAATTCCACTTTTTGTTCGGGAAAAGTACAACCTGATTTCTATTACTGAGGCAATTACAGGCATCCACTTTCCTAAAAACAGAGAGCATCTTGTTTCTTGTAGAAAGCGTCTTGTGTTTGATGAGTTTTTTTGGTTTCTTGTACATATGAATCTGTTAAAGGAAAATACAGTTCGTTTGCAAAATCATTTTTTGGTGCAGGATTTTTCTTTTGTAGATGATTTTATAAAAAAGCTACCTTTTTCATTAACACAGGGACAACAAAATGCAATAGATGAAATTAAAAATGATTTGTCAGGAATGGTTGTGATGAACCGTTTGATTCAAGGTGATGTTGGTTCCGGTAAAACCGTTGTTGCCCAAATGGCCATTCTCGCTGTTGTAAAGAATGGTTATCAGGCAGCATTTATGGTACCGACGGAAGTATTGGCCATGCAGCATTTTGAAGACTTATCCAAAGACTTTGCGGATTATGGTATTAAAGTTGCATTACTTGTTGGTTCTACAAAAATTTCTGAAAAAAGAAAAATATATGAGGCCTTAGCAAGTGGAGAAATTGATGTTGTAGTCGGTACCCATGCATTGATTCAGGATAAAGTTATTTATAAAAAACTTGCACTTGTAATTACAGATGAACAACATCGTTTTGGTGTTAGGCAAAGAGAAAAATTATCCGAAAAAGGGGAAAGCCCTCATGTACTTGTTATGAGTGCTACACCAATCCCCAGAACCCTTGCTATTATCATGTATGGAGATTTGGATATTTCAGTTATGAAAGATATGCCGTCTATGCGAAAACCTATTAAAAATTGTGTGGTGGGGACAGCGTATCGACCAACAGCTTATAAATTTATGTATGAACAAATTAAAATGGGACATCAAATTTATATTATTTGTCCTATGGTGGAGTCGGGAGAAGGTTTAGATATCGAAAATGTGATTGAATATCAGGAAAATTTGCTTGAAATATTTCCAAAAGATGTGCATATTTCATATTTACATGGTAAAATGTCTTCAGATGAAAAAAATGTTATTATGGACCGTTTTATTCGAAATGAAATTCAGATTCTTGTATCTACTACAGTAATTGAAGTTGGAATTAATAATCCCAATGCTACAGTAATGATGATAGAAAATGCCGAACGATTTGGTCTTGCCCAGTTGCATCAGTTAAGAGGCCGGGTAGGAAGAGGTGATGCGCAGTCCTATTGTATTTTTATTTGTGGTAGTAACAGTGAAGAAGCCAAAAACCGTTTGGATATTTTGAATCATTCAAATGATGGATTTTATATTGCCAACGAGGATTTAAAATTACGGGGACCGGGTGATCTCTTTGGAGTCCGGCAAAGCGGCGATATGCTATTTCATTTGGGCGATATATATGAGGATGCAGATGTTTTGAAATTAGCAAGTGAAGCAATTGCTGATTTGAAAAAAGAAAGCATTTCTTTACAATCCTTATTAACCAGTCATGAAACTATGGTTTTATAAAGGAGCTGTTCAATAATCAAATTACATAATGTGTATGGAAGGGAGCAATTATGAAAAAGTATGGAAAAGGAATTACAGCGGCGCTTTTGGTTGCTATTTTAGCTGTAACATCAATTGGATGCGGAAAGAAGGATGTTGTTACTACTTCGGAAACAACTGCCTCGGTAGTAACAGAAACTGAGGAAGTAACAACAGAAGAAAAAACTGAGAAAACACAAGAAGTTAAGGCTGATTATGTATTTACCCTAAAGGGTGGTAATCGCTGGGAAAACAATGGTTTAACTTGTGAACAGTTTGATGGTTTGATAAAGAATTATACAGGTGATTCCGGAAGCGACTGGAAGGTTGAATTAACTGTTCCGGAAGGCGCTAAATTAGAAAATGGCTGGAATGGTAATTATGAGTTGTCAGGCACAAAGCTTACAATAACAGCAGTAGATTATAATGAAGAAATTCCATCCAAAGGAGAGGTTTCTTTTGGTTTTATTCTTGATACAAAGGGACAATATAATCCTGATGGAAAAATTACCATTGGAGGCAAGGTTTATGCGGTAAATGATCAATCTGTTACAGTAGCAGAAACAGATACGACAGAGGAAAAAACAGAAGAAAAAACAACAGAAGAAAGAAATGTTGCACAAAGAGATACATCAGGTACGCCTTTTGCAAATCATGGAAAGCTTTCTGTGAAGGGAACAGATATTGTCGATAAGAATGGCAAAGTATATCAGTTAAGGGGTGTGTCAACCCATGGTCTTGCTTGGTTTCCTGATTATGTGAATACAGATGCTTTTTCGGATTTCGCATCCTTTGGTGCAAATGCAATTCGTCTTGCAATGTATACAGATGAGTATGGTGGGTATTGTAATGGTGGTGATCAAAACCAGTTAAAGTCGTTAATTGATAAAGGTGTTAAAGCTTGTGATGAATTGGGTATGTATGTCATTATTGACTGGCATATTTTACATGATAATGATCCTACAATTCATCAAGGGGAGGCAGAAAAGTTTTTTGAAGAAATTTCAAAAAAATATGCTGACCATGAAAATGTGATATATGAGATTTGTAATGAACCGAATGGAGGAACAACCTGGGATACTGTGAAAGGATATGCTGAAACAATTATTCCAATTATTCGTAAGAACGATAAGGATGCTATTATTATTGTTGGAACGCCCACTTGGTCTCAGGATGTAGATATTGCATCAGAAAATCCAATTGAAGGACAGAGTAATATTATGTATGCAGTGCATTTTTATGCATCTACACATAAACAGGAAATTCGTGATAAGGTTGAAAAAGCGAGAGATAAAGGTCTTGCGGTTATTATTAGTGAATGTAGTATTTGTGAAGCATCCGGAAATGGTTCTATAAATTATGATGAAGCAAATGCCTGGGCAGATTTGATTGCAGAAGATAATTTAAGTTTCTTTGCCTGGAATTTAAGTAATAAGGATGAGCAATCCTCATTGCTAAAATCATCGGTTACAAAGACCTCTGGATTTACAAAGGATGATTTATCCGAAACAGGTAAATGGTTTGTAGATTTGTTTGGCAAATAGGAAAAATAATGCCATATATAGTTTTGTAAAATGATTTGACAGACTATATATGGCATTTTCTTGTGGATTTGCACATTTTTTTAAGAAAAAATACAATAATTTTATGTAAACTAGTGAAAATTGCAGGAAATAGTTGAAAGTATTGACAAATCAAGGGTTTTTCATTATTCTTAACAATGGAATGTTGTAAAAACTATTTGTAACAGGTGTAGTGATATGAGAGTGATAGCAGGGAAAGCAAGACGGTTACAGTTAAAAACAACCCAGGGAAAAGACACCAGACCTACGACAGATCGTATAAAAGAAACCTTGTTTAATATGATTCAGGATGAGTTGTACGAAATTAGGTTTTTGGATTTGTTTAGTGGAAGTGGTGGAATTGGAATTGAAGCTTTAAGCCGTGGTGCTGACTATGCCTATTTTGTTGAACAAAATAAAGTTGCGGCAGATATCATTCGGGAAAATTTACAAACTACACATTTAGAAAATCAAGGAAAAGTGTTAGTGATGTCTGCAATAAGCAGTTTGCTTGCATTAAGTGGAAAAGAAACTTTTCACGTTGTTTTTATGGATCCTCCTTATGGGAAAGGATTAGAAAAAGAAGTTTTGAAACATCCGTTGTTTTTAAGTATTTTAGAGGATAAGGCACTGATTATTGTTGAGTCTGATTTAGACACTGTTTTGACCGATGATGATATTCCCGGTTTGCATATATTAAAAGAAAAAATATACAAAACCAATAAACATATTTTTTTAGAAAAAGAATAATTTAATTAGTGATAAAGTGAGGCAATACATTGAGTAAGGTGATATATCCGGGTAGTTTTGATCCGGTTACATTTGGACATTTAGATATTATAAAGCGGTCCTCTGTTATGTTTGATGAGGTGGTTGTAGGTATTTTAAATAATAGCACAAAAAAACCTCTGTTTTCTGCAAAAGAAAGAATGGAAATGCTAGAGGATGCAGTTAAGGAGTATCCAAATGTCAGAGTGATTTGTTTTGACGGGCTGTTAGTTGATTATATGAAAAAAAATGATATTTCTGTTATTGTCCGTGGCTTGCGGGCTATTACAGATTTTGATTATGAGTTACAGATTGCCCAGAGTAATCGTAAAGTTAGTGATGATAGTATTGATACTGTTTTTTTGGCAACAAGCGTTGAGTATGCATATTTAAGTTCCAGTATGGTTAGGGAATATGCCAGTTATGGTACAGATGTATCTGCTTTTGTGCCTGAATTTGTTAATCAGAAATTAAGAAAACATTTTGCATAAATTTATAATGGAGGATAAAAAAATGGCAAAAAGAACAATTGAAGATGTAATGATGGATATTGAGGATTTTTTAGCAGGTTGTAAATCAGCGGGCTTTTCTTCTAATAAAATTGCAGTTCCAAAGGATGAGTTCGAGGATTTATTTGGAGAATTAAAAGTAAAACTTCCGGCAGAAATTGATCGTTGCAAAAAGATTATGCGGAATAAAGAAGCAATTCTTATGAACGCCAGAAAGGAAGCAGATACATTGTTAGCTGAAGCAAATGTAACAGCACAACAGTTAATTGCCGAAACAACAATTGTACAGCAGGCCAATCAACAGGCATACGATACTGTAGAAATGGCGAAAGCCCAAGCCAATGAAATTGTTGCAAATGCAGTTGCTCAGGCCAATGAAATTCGTTTAGGCTCTATGCAGTATACTAACGATATCATGATGGGAATTCGTAATTACGTTGAGGCAACGATGAATGCTGAGAGAGCAAATTACGAAAATTTAATTCAGGTACTAAATAATGAATTAATGAATGCAAATGCTAATATTGAAGAAGTTCAAACCCAAATCGTTGAGTTTACAGGTGACCCTGGTAGTGTGACTCAGGCACCGGTTATGAAAGCTGCATCTGATACACATACAAAAGAAGAACCAAAGAGTAGAGTCAGTGTTGCAAAAAAAGTAAGACAGGCTGTAGGAGTTAAAGAAGAAAAGCCGGAGAATGTAAAACCAAAACTTGATATCCCTGATTTCATTTCTAGTGGTGAAGCTGTTGTTCCAAATGAAACTCCATTAGAAGTAAGCGTTATGCAGGAAACTGCACCGGCGTTAGACCCAATGCAGGGTGATTTGGATGTGGAATCAGGTATTGTAGGAACCGTAGGTGTTGCACCATCCCATAATGATATGAGTTCAGATGGAACAGAGAAAAAAGTAAAAAAGAAAATTATTAAAAAACGTAATCCTGTCATTCATACTCCTCAAACAGCACAGGAAGCCGTTGCAAAAACAGTCGAAGCAGCTAATGCGAATAAAACAGAAAAGACAATTTACAAGGCAAATGGTGAACAGGCAAGGGAAGTTCCACCTATGGAAGGTAAAGTAAAAAGAGGACCAAGGGTTTCAAGTGGAAAAGTAGAAGAAGCTGCTGCTACAACAGAGGAAACCGTATCTGTTGGTGCTATTGATGATTTATCAATGGATAAAAAGTATTAAAAAACGATATAAAAATAATATGATAAAACTGCCTACAGACAAAAGTAATTTTGTTTGTAGGTATTTTTTTGTATCAAATGAAATTACACATTTAATTTGAAAAATACTGCAAAAACCACCAAAAGTTGATAACATCCCGATGAATGGCAGCATCAGTTTTTCATTCATATTTATACTTTTTATAACATTTAATCCTGTAGTTATTTCAAGGGATGACAAAATCAGCTTAAAAATAGAATGATTACAAAATGGAAGCAGAATTTCGTATGCGATTGAAAAAATCATAACATAAATTCCTATTAAAACAATGGTCTTTGCTGCCTGTAAAAATGATTCGGTTATGATCATTTCCTTATTATGAATTGCATATGTAGAATTATGGTAGGTTGGTTTCTTTTTTTGTGATGCAATATAAGCAATGATTGTTGGAATATATATGGCAAAAAGTAGAATGAAAAGAGGATATTGTTTATTTAATATATTGGAATAAATATATCCGATAATAAACATTGGACTGGCCTGGCTTGCAAGTGGTAAAAGAGTATTTTTTCTCTCTGCTGAAATCAGATTTTTCTTTATAAACTGATTTAATATAATTCCTCCGATTGGATAACCGCATAAATTTCCTAATATAATTAATATTAATTCGTTTGTATCCGATTGGAAGATTCCTTGTATTTTTTTTGTTAAATACAAATAGGAGTTTGTTTCTGATAGTGTATTTGTAATAATGATAAATGGTAGTAGTGTCGGTATTAGTATTTGATACCACAAAAGAAGTCCTTTTTGTGCACCACTAACGACATAGTTATGAAAAATGAGTAAAGCAAATAATAAACTTATGAGTAATATGGATCTTTTCATATTGCAATCGGTTTTTATTATTTAATTATATATATGAAATTATATATATGATTATGTGGTGTTTTGTTTTTGGAATTGAATGATTATGAAAAAAATAATTTATGAAACACCATTTATATATGGAACGAGACAGATTTTCAATCTGTCTCGTATATTATAACTGAGTGTTCATACTCTGATGGAATTTTTTCTTGATATTTGTTAAAGTATACCTGCCTGTAATAATTATCTGCCTTTATTTGCTGTTCAAATAAAGAGGCAGCAAAACCATTTAATTGTTTGTTATAATTTGCTACTTTTGTAATAATTGGAATAGATGCATGTTCCTTAATTAGTTTTGGCAGTGCAGAGTTTTTTCTGAAACCTAAAACACGAAGATATAAAGCATATTCCTGAGATTGTAGTTTTTCCATATCGTTTTTTTTGAATTGCAGTAAAATATGGATCAGACATCGGTTTATTCTTGTGTTTGTCATATTCTTGCTGGCTAAATCATCAAACAGACTATCTATATGAAAAGGAAGAATGTCATATTTTGATAACTTGTTTGCAAAGTCGCCAGATATATCCTGATAGGACGAAAAATCAGATTCCTGTAATAAACAATTTTGAAGGAATGGATAAAAATCATTTATAAACAGAGGCTTATTAAATGGTTCGTTTATGAATTGATGATAGCTCCTTTCAGGTATATAACGAGAAATTTTCTGATTCGTTATATCTTTTCTTAATGCTGTTGCAGAACAAATATTATTGTCCAAAAGACCGTTTTCCGAATGCTCCATTGTAAATGGTAATTGGTCGTCATGATAATTATCCTTACTACGTTCAATAATATAAGGTGTAATAGGAAGCTGATAATATTTTATTGCTTTTAAATATTCAATTGCCAAAATATTGTTTGGTTTTGAAAGGATATCTTTAATTTCATTATTATCTAAATATTCAGACAGTGAAAGGCTTCTCGCTTTTGGAAATGATAAGCCCTTTGATAAATAATTTTGTAATTTAGCGGTATATTCAAAAGGTTCTTTGTTGAGAACATCTGCAATCTGTTGTAAAAGCTGATGATTAGTGGATTCTGCACCAAAGCAAAGCGTATCAATTGTCCCTGTTTTGAATAATGAAAGAACAGCACTTCTTGCAAATATTTCTGCACTTTGTGAAGCAAAACAAGGTGGTAATTCAATTACCATATCTGCACCACCAGCCAATGCCATTTTTGTCCGGATGTATTTGTTAAAAATAGCCGGTTCTCCCCGTTGTACATAATTACCACTCATAATGACAACTATTTCTTTATCGGGAAAGTCTGCTTTTACTTTATTAATTTGATAATAATGTCCATTGTGAAATGGATTATATTCTGCAACAATTCCAATGTGTCCCATACATACCTCTTAATTAATTTATTTACAAAAAAAATCATTTGTGCTATAGTGAGAGAAACATTTGTATTAAATATCTATATCTGATTTCTGATCGATCAAGTATTTCGGTTGTTTCCCTATTTGTAATTTGATAGCGAATTTATTATAACATATTTTATTATTATTTTTAATACTTTGACAAGGCTTGTCTTATTTGTATGATAAGATTAATTATGTACAAAAAATGTTATTACATTCGTTTTTGGTTGACAAAGTAATACATTTATATTATTATTTTAAAAGACGAACAGATGTTCTTCTGTTAGAGTTTATGGAGGTTATGATTATGGCGAATGAAGAAAAAATGAAAGCGTTAGATGCGGCACTTGCAAATATTGAAAAACAATTTGGTAAGGGTACCGTTATGAAATTAGGTGATTCTACTACTAATATGAATATTGAGGCGATTCCAACCGGGTCATTAAGTCTTGATGTAGCACTTGGAATTGGTGGTGTTCCAAAGGGAAGAATTATTGAAATATATGGACCGGAATCCAGTGGTAAAACAACTGTTGCGTTACATGTTGTTGCTGAAGTACAAAAAAGAGGTGGTATTGCAGGTTTTATTGATGCAGAACATGCTCTGGATCCTGTTTATGCTTCGAATATTGGTGTAGATATTAATAATTTATATATTTCGCAACCGGATAATGGAGAACAGGCTTTAGAAATTACAGAAACCATGGTGCGTTCCGGTGCAGTTGATGTGATTATTGTTGACTCTGTTGCAGCATTAGTACCAAAGGCTGAGATTGATGGTGAAATGGGAGATTCCCATATGGGCTTACAAGCCAGATTGATGTCTCAGGCTCTTCGTAAATTAACTGCTATTATTAGTAAGTCTGATTGTGTGGTTATTTTTATTAATCAGTTACGTCAAAAAATTGGTGTTATGTTTGGTAATCCTGAAACAACAACCGGTGGTACAGCATTAAAATTTTATGCTTCCGTTCGTTTGGATGTTAGAAGAATTGAGACATTGAAACAGAATGGAGAAGTGATTGGTAATCGAACAAGAGTTAAGATTGTTAAGAATAAGGTTGCTCCTCCTTTTAAAGAAGCTGAGTTTGATATTATGTTTGGAAAGGGTATTTCTAAAATTGGAGATATTCTTGATTTGGCGGTTCAAAAAAATATTATTGATAAGGCCGGCGCATGGTTCTCTTATGAAGGAGATAAGATTGGCCAGGGAAGAGAGAATGCGAAAAACTTTTTACAGGAAAATCCGGACATTGCATTAGAAATAGAGAATAAGGTTCGTGCCAGTTTTGAACTGCCTGGTGTTACGAATGCTTCTGATGCAGATGAGGAATAATAATGTTTATTACTACTATTACAGAGGGAAAAGGAAAAAAATATCGTATTTATAATGAAAATGGATATCTTTTTTCCCTGTATGGAAAAGAGCTAAAGAGATATCATATAGAAGAACAAAGTAATATTGATGATACTGTAATCTCGTCCATCATGGAGAATATTATTTATAAGCGGGCAAAAGAGAGAGCCTTATATTTACTGGAACGTAGACCGATGACGGAGTATATGATACGTGAAAAATTAATGGAGAATGAGTATCCCCAATTTATTATTTCAAAAGTCGTATGTTTTTTGTATGAATATCATTATTTGGATGATAACGAATATATTCATATCTATGTACAAAGCTATACTGCCCAAAAAAGTAAAAAACAAATGATTAGTGATTTGTTGAGAAAAGGAATTTCAAAAGAAGATTTAGAATTATATTTTGAAAAAAATACATATTCTGATGAGAACAGTTTTAGAATACAATTTGAGAAGTATACAAAGAATAAAGATTTAGGAAGTTTTAAAGAAAGACAAAAAGTTTTTCGTTATTTTTGTGGAAAAGGATATGATTTTTCGTTAGTAGAAGAAGAGATAAGACACAAAATTGAATCTCGTTGAATCTCGTTAATCTGTTTTACTTGACATTTTGCACAAAAAAAGATAGAATCTATATGTTGCACTTATGTTAAGTGCATTAAAATTTAATAAGGAGGTGCTCCTGTAGTGGAATACATTGTTTTTGCTATTATTTTAATCGTAGCTGTTATTGTATCCTGGGTATTGTCTCTTACATATCGTAAGAATGTGGTAGAGAGAAAAAATTCAGATGCAGAAGATAGAGCGAGAGAGATTATAGATGAAGCTGTAAAAAATGCCGAAGCTAAGAAAAAGGAGATTCTCCTAGAAGCAAAGGAAGAGTCCATTAAGACCAAGAATGATCTTGATAAAGAAATAAAAGATCGTCGTAATGAGGTTCAAAGATTAGAAAAGCGGGTTTTGTCTCGTGAAGAAAACTTGGATCGAAAGCTTGAGTCTATTGAAAAGAAGGAAGCTAATCTTGCATCTAGAGAACAGGCCCTGGATAAACAGAAGGCAAAAGTAGAAGAGCTTGAGGCACAAAGACTGCAGGAACTAGAGAGAATTTCTGGATTAACCTCTGAACAGGCAAAAGAATATTTATTAAAGACTGTAGAAGATGAAGTAAGACATGAAACCGCAGTAATGGTAAAGGAATTGGAAACCAGAGCCAAAGAAGAGGCTGGTAAAAAAGCAAAGGAATGTGTTATCACAGCAATTCAAAAGTGTGCTGTAGATCTTGTTGCAGAAACAACAATTTCCTTAGTGCAATTACCAAATGATGAAATGAAAGGACGTATCATTGGTCGTGAGGGACGTAATATTCGTACATTAGAGACAATGACTGGTGTTGACTTGATTATTGATGATACACCAGAAGCAGTTATTCTATCAAGCTTTGATCCTGTGAGACGTGAAGTTGCACGTATTGCGCTTGAGAAGCTGATAGTTGATGGTCGTATTCATCCGGCAAGAATTGAGGAAATGGTTGAAAAAGCTCAAAAAGAAGTTGAGCAAATGATGCGTGAAGAAGGTGAGAATGCAACTCTTGAAGTTGGCGTTCAAGGTCTTCATCCGGAACTTGTTCGTTTACTTGGTAAAATGAAATTTAGAACAAGTTATGGTCAGAATGCATTAAAGCATTCCATTGAAGTAGCTCATTTATGTGGTTTGATTGCTGCTGAAATGGGAGAAGATGTTCGTATTGCAAAACGTGCAGGTCTTTTACATGATATTGGTAAATCTGTGGATCATGATCAGGGTATGGAAGGTTCCCATATTCAAATTGGTGTAGACTTATGTAGAAAATATAAGGAGTCAGCGTTGATTATTAATGCTGTTGAGGCACATCATGGGGATGTTGAACCTGAATCATTGATTGCATGTATTGTACAGGCTGCAGATGCGATTTCAGCATCCAGACCAGGTGCAAGACGTGAAACATTGGAAACATACACGACACGATTAAAACAGTTAGAAGATATTGCTAACAGCTTTAAGGGTGTTGATAAAACTTTTGCTATTCAGGCAGGTAGAGAGATTCGAGTAATGGTAGTTCCAGAGCAAATTAATGATGCGGAGATGGTACTTGTAGCCAGAGAGATTTCAAAGCAAATTGAAGCTGAGCTTGAGTATCCAGGCACAATTAAGGTTAATTTAATTCGTGAGTCCCGTGTTACTGATTATGCGAAGTAAGTCTCATTAGAGTCTATTAATACGTTGTCAGACCCGAAACCAATTTTGGTTTCGGGTTTTTGTTCTTTTATGAAGTTTTTATTCATATAATTCTCTATGAATAAAAAACATGAAAGTTATATTAGTCAATTATATTATGTTTGTATCATAACGGGAATCATAATTGGATGTATCAGTTGTGTAATATATATATATAATAATAACAATTTTTATATGAATATGCTGTTTGATTATGAAGTAGAATGGCTTAATATCAGTTCCAATCAGTCGTTATTTTTATATATATTAAAAAAGAGATTATGCGCACTTCTTATTATGGTTGGTTTTTCTGTTTTATTTTCTCCCAAATTTTCTTTTTGTACAATGTTATTTATTTGGGGAGGATATTATGGGATTTTTATGAGTCTGCTTTTGTTTTATAAAAATATTAAGATATTATGCTATGGATTATTATGTTTTTTCCCACATTATATTCTTTATTTTTTATCGGCACTATTTGTTGTGAATATATTTACAGAAATAAATACATATTGTAGTAATTGTATAAATTTAAATAATAGAAAAAATTTTCAATATTTTCTTAAAATTTTTGTAATAATTATTTGTCTGATTATTGGTGTATGTTTTGAATTAGGAACAAAAAATTTTTTACAGAAAATTTTTACCAATATATAGTGTAAAGATATTATGTTAATACTTTATTTGGTGGAAAATGGCTTAAATACTGGGTTTTTGACTGATTTGATGGAAAAATAATGTTTGATTTTATGTAAATTAACCATTATAATAGGGACAGTGATTACAAAAAGTAGGGGTTTAAGAATGTTACAAAAGATTGATGAATTTGTTGATTATTTAACAAATGTAAAAAAGTCAAGTAAAAATACAATTGCATCTTATCGAAGAGATTTAGTAAAACTTCAGAAGTATCTATTAGATGCAGGGTATGAAAAGTGGGAGGATGTATCTAGTACATCTTTAAATTCATATATTTTGATGATCGAGAAACAAGGAATGTCTTCTGCTACAGTGTCTAGAAATATTGCGTCTATTAAGGCGTTGTATTTATATTTATTAAAACAGGGGATTGTGAAAGAGGATCCCAGTGATACCTTAAAGCCACCTAAAATTGAGAAGAAAGCACCTGTTACATTAACTGTAGAAGAGATTAATCTTTTGTTGGAGCAACCAAATGGTGATACGCCAAAAGAAATTCGTGATAAGGCAATGTTGGAATTGTTATATGCAACAGGAATCCGTGTTTCTGAATTGATTAATTTACGGTTGAGTGATGTGAATTTAGCAATGAATTTCTTACAGTGTCATGAAGGTGGAAAGGATAGAGTGATTCCGTTTACAAATGAAACAAAAGAAGCATTGGAACATTATTTGGTTTCAGCAAGAGAAGCACTTTGTAAAGAAGATCAGGGATTTTTATTTACCAATTGTCAAGGAGATCCTATGACGCGTCAGGGATTTTGGAAATTGATAAAGTACTATTCCACAAAAGCCGGTATTAAGAAGGATATTACACCACATACGATTCGTCATTCCTTTGCTATGCATTTGGTTAGTAATGGTGCAGATTTAAAATCTGTTCAGGAAATGTTAGGGCATTCTGATATTTCAACAACCCAGATTTATTTGAAGGCCAATGCTAATACTAAATTAAAAGAAGTATATGAGAAAGCGCATCCGAGAGCTCATGTTTCTTAATTATTCTTATTGTTTATTGATGTAGCTTTAATTGTGAAAATTAGATGAATTGTTTGTATTAATCGTTTATTTATTGTATAATTCCATAGAGAATGTATAGGACTATGTCGAATACATAGTCCTTTTGTTTTGTATGTCGTGTTTGAAAGTTTGATGGCTTCATTATAATGATACTATGTTTTGACTTATGTATCTCAAAGGAGGACTTATGATAAAAGTTAAAGATCTTACAATGTCATATGGGGAAAAAATAATATTAAATCATATTGATTTTGAAATAGGAAAAGGGGAAGTTGTAGGTTTATTGGGAAAAAATGGTGAAGGAAAATCTACAACAATGAACATATTAACCGGTTATTTGCATCCACAAAAGGGTGAGGTTTTAATATCTGACATTGATATGTTTGTTTATCCTAAGCTTGCAAAACAAAAAATTGGATATTTACCGGAAATACCACCCTTATATAGAGATATGAAGGTAATGGAATATTTACAGTTTGCGGCAAGAATAAAAAAAGTGAAAAATGTGAATGAAGCAGTAGAGCGTGTATTAGGTCAATTTAATTTATTGGAAAAAAAATTAGATTTTATTAAGACATTATCGAAAGGATGGCAGCAAAGAGTAGGTTTTGCACAATGCTTAATTGGAGATCCTGAAATTATTATATTAGATGAACCATTAGTTGGATTGGATCCGAAAGAATCAAAACAAATAAAAGAGCTTATAAAAAGTTTATCGCAAAATCATACGATTTTAATTAGTTCTCATATTTTAAAAGAGATTGAAGAATTATGCACGAAGGTAATGATTTTAAAAAATGGTAAGATTGTTTTAGATGATATGATAAACACCTCGAAAAACAAAAAGAATAATCAATATCGGTTAGTGGTTAAGGGAGACAAAGACAATATTTTGCAGCTTTTAAAACAATCGGATTTATTGGCAGATGCAAAGTTTATAAAAGAACAGGAAACAGATGTTTTTGAATATGTAGTTGTTTCAAGACAAAAACAAGATATAAGAGACAGTCTTTTTGGTTTGTTAGTTGGAAAACGATATACGGTTTTTGGAATCGAAAAAATAAAAGATTCCTTGGAAGATGTATTCTTTCAATACAATAATGAGGAGGAGTAACAAATGATTGCAATACTTAGAAAAGAGTTAAAAACATATTATTGTTCTCTATTTGCTTATGTTTATTATTTTGTTTTTTTCTTGGTTGCCGGCATATTATTAACTAAGAATTGCCTAAATACATCTAGTACAGAGTTTGGATATTCTGTATTACAATATTGTGTATTTGTTGTAATTTTGATGATTCCTTTTTGTACAATGAGAATCTTTTCCCAGGAAAGAAAAGAGAAAACAGATCAGTTATTATTTACAGCACCGGTTTCTACAATTGATATTCTTATGGGAAAATATATTGCGACAGCAATTTATGTTTTGATTCCTGTTTTGTTTTCCTTGATTTTTCCTATGATTTTGGTACAGTTCGGTTCTTTAAACGGTGATTTTTTGTTTTGTGCATATTTAGGCAGCATATTGTTAATATTTGCCTTGTTGAGTATTGGTATGTTTATCTCTACTCTGACAACGAATCCAATTCTTTCTGCTGTGATTACCTATGTCATTTATTTTGCATTTTTTTTAGGCAGAATATTTGAAAGTATTGTAACATCAGAAACTGCGTATCAAATCTTACATGAAATATCTCTTTATAATAAATATTATGATATGATATCCGGTATCGTAAGGTCTGGTGATGTGCTATATTTTGTTTTTACCTGTGTTTTCTTTTTCCTGTTAACTTTTCTTTCTTTGTTAAGTCAAAGAAAAGGGAAGAAGAATATTGTTATTTCGGGTGTTATTTTGACAACACTATATTTGGTTGGAAGTTTTGCTGCAATTCAAAATACAAAAGTATATGATTATACACCTGAAAAGATTCTCATGTTATCTGAGGAAACCATAGATCATGTTTCTGCAATCAAAAAAGAAACCCATTTATATTATATGGGAAATAAAAGTCAGGCAAATGCTACTTATGTTGAGTTGTTGAATGCATATCAGAGTTTAAATAATTGTATTTTCGTATCGTATATCCCACTGGAGGATGATGAATTTAAACAGGCCTTTTTATCAAATATTCCGGAAGTAAGGGAAGCAAGTATTGTTGTTGCAACAAACGACAGGTTTATTTATTTGAATTCAGATGATTATATTACAACAGTACAAACAGGTAATTATAGTTATTCTCATATGTTAGAAATAGAAGATCAGCTTACATCTGCAATTTTGTATTGTAATTCAGATGAGCTGGCGACCATTGCCCGGATTAGTGGACATGGGGAAGGTGTCATTGGAAATAGTTTTCGTAATTTGATAAATCTGGCAAATTTTGAATTTGAAACGATGAATTTACTGGAAGAGGAAACAGATATAGCAAGCACTTCCTTATCAGAAGCAGCAGCATTATTAATTTATTCTCCTGATGAGGATTATTCAGAGGATGAAATTTTGCTGTTGAGACAATATATGGAAAATGGTGGTAAAATAATTGCAATTATTGATCCCCTTAATGAAGATTTGGGTAATCTTTTTAGCTTTTTACAGGAATATGGTCTGAAAATTCAGTCAGGTGTAATTATTGAACAGGATCCTGCCTGTTATATATTAGATACGAATTATTATTTGGCACCTAATATAAATGAATCGGAATATACAAAGAATATTGTGAATCGTAATCTGAGAGTACTTTCGTATACCAGTAAAGGGATTGCCCGATATGGAAGTGCAAATGGTTATGATTGTACAGATATATTGTTAACAAGTAATTCCTCATTTTCTAAAGTTGACAATTTTGAAAAAATGACATCAAAGGGCGATAATGACAAAATGGGTTCTTTTAGTGTTGCGTCAGTTTCAACAAAGAAAGGAGAGGGAACTTTATTTTTAGTTACCTCTGATATTATGTTTTCTGATGAGGCGGATACAGAATCCGGTGGAGCAAACAGCCGTTTCTTTTCTGAAATGATTAAGTCTCTACTTAATAATGGTAAGAACGTATGGATAGAAGGAAAAGATGTGAATACACAGATTGCTAATTTTGGACATACAACGGTCAATGTATTAAAAATCATATTTGTTTTTGCTATTCCGGCTATTATATTAATGATTGGTGTGTTTGTAATCGTTAATCGTAATACAAATTATGTCTATCTGTTTTTGGAAAAGAAAAAAAGTAAGAAATCAGAGGAACGTAATTCATCTGTCAAGAAAGAGGATGAGGTGATAAAAAATGAGTAGTGTAAAACAGCGTCATATACTGATAGCAGTTTTTTCTGTCATATTTGTATTCCTTCTTGTGAATGTATGTTATCGGATAAGCTATGCTTCCTGGATTGAAGATGAGAATGGAATTCATTATAAAAATGAGGATGGAGAGTTTGTCACAGGATTTTATGAGATTGATAATGAAACCTATTATTTCAGTAAAGTAGGTAATTTGTTAAAAGGTAAATTTTATGTTGAAGACTTGGGAGCTTATTACTATGGAGATGAAAAAGGTGTTATTCAATATGGTGTTATAGATGATGGAAACCATTTTTATATTACAGATGGTACCGGAAAAATAAAGACAGGATTTGTAGATTATAATCAACAACGATACTATTTTGATGAATCGGCGGAACTAAAATGTGGATGGTTTAAAGATGCTGATAGTTGGTATTATGCAAATGGTTATGGACAAGTTATGGTAGGATTTGTCAATGTGGATGGGTATCGGTATTATCTTTCGGAAGAAGGAAAACGGGTAAGTGATACAGTAATGAATATTGATGGTACTACTTATGTATTTAATAAAGACGGTAGCGTAAATGAAAATGCGACTTATTTGTATCCATGGATTCGAAATATAAATGAAGAAAGAACAAGCCATGGATTATCTGAATTAACAATTAATACCAAGGTTCAGGCTTGTGCAATTTTACGTGCAACAGATTTGGTAAATGGATATATTAATGACAAAAAGAACCAAACCTTAGAGAGGTTATTGAATGACAGAGGGGTATCTGCCAGTGGAGGTTATGAGTTTTCTTATGGTGGTATAAAGGGATATACCATGGATCAATTATTAGAAGATATTAAAAAAGATGATAAATTTACACAGGCACTTTTAGATGAATCCGTTACAGATGTTGGAGTCGGAATTTATGAACAGGACAATATTCAGTATTATGATGTGATTTTTGTTCGTAAATAAAATGTGTAATATAAAGTGTAAAAATGGACAAAGAAAAAGGAACTTACGAGTTCCTTTTTTCTTTGGAATATTATAGGCAATTGCGAAACTCATTGAAATTTACAACAAAATCAGAATTTTATGAGTTTCGCAAATTCCTATTCGAGTATTAAGATTATTTTTAATAGCCTAATGCCATATAGGAAATCAATTATAATTGATAAAAATTTTTAATGCCATCAATAGTTGCGGACATATTTAGTAATAAGGCATCTAAGATGGTAATTGCAGCCATTGCTTCTACAACAACAACTGCACGGGGTACTATGATTGGATCGTGACGCCCTTTGATGGATATTTCAACTGCTTCGTTTGCTTTGTTGACAGTAGGTTGTGGCTTGAAAATGGATGGAGTAGGCTTAAAGGATGCACGAACGATAATGTCTGAACCATCGCTCATACCACCTAAAATACCACCGGCATGATTAGATGTTTTCACAATATTTTTATTTGTATCTAATGTGAAACCATCGTTATCTTGTGAGCCAAGCATTTCGGCAACCTGAATTCCGTCTCCGATTTCGATTGCTTTAACAGCTCCAATTGACATTAAGGCCTTGGCAAGATTTGCATCTAATTTCTCAAATACGGTATCACCTAATCCTTTCGGAACACCTTTAATGATTGCTTCTACGCAACCCCCTACAGAATCATAATTTTTACGCATTTCTGAGATATAGTCACCGGCTTCTTTTGCTGCCTTTGCATCCGGCATGTACAGCATATTATTCATTATTTCTTCTTTGTCAAAATCCTTTATAGAAATTGGACCAATAGAACGGGTGTAGGTTATGAATTCCACACCTAACTGGTTTAATATTTTAATTGCAACAGCACCGGCTGCAACTCTTGCAGTTGTTTCTCTTCCGGATGATCTGCCTCCGCCACGATAATCCCGGAATCCGTATTTTGCATCGAAGGTATAGTCTGCATGTCCCGGACGGTAGTAGCTTGCAATTTCGCTATAATCTTTTGATTGTTGTGTTTTATTGAATACAATCATGGAAATAGGGGTACCTGTTGTTTTCCCTTCGAAGGTTCCTGATAATATTTCTACTGTATCATCTTCGTTTCTTGGTGTTGAATAAATGGATTGACCGGGTTTTCTTCTATTTAAAAATGGTTGAATATCACTTTCAGATAATTCTAATCCTGCGGGACATCCGTCAATTACAACACCAATTGCTTTACCATGTGATTCCCCCCAGGTTGAAATTCGAAAAATAGTACCTAATGTTGATCCTGCCATAATTACCTCCTTATGTAAAAATATGTATTACAATTTCATTTGAAGTGTTTTATTTCTAATATATGAAATAATCCCTGCTAATCATAGCAGATTATGAAAAAAAATAAAAGTTATAAAATGATAGTTTACTTTTTTTGAAATCTATGTTAGTATGCTTAAGTACATTTTGTGCGAAACCCTGTGCTCAGATTAAGGATACTCCAACCTTAGACTTAGCAATGGGCGATTATTATTTATAGGAGGATGCTTTTATGATTACAACAGAGCAGAAGAAAGAAATTATTGAAAAGTATGGTCGTGGAACAAACGACACTGGTTCACCAGAGGTTCAGATTGCTTTATTAACAGCAAGAATTAATGATCTTCAGGAGCATTTTAAGGCTCATCCAAAGGATCATCATTCAAAAAGAGGTCTTTTGAAGATGGTAGGTCAAAGACGTAATATGTTAGCTTATTTAAAGAAGGTTGATATTGAGCGTTATAGAACTTTGATTGAAGCATTAGGACTTAGAAAATAATTTGATTGATTGGTGTAATACTGATTATATTAAGAATGAACCACACTTCATTATGGAGTGTGGTTTTTTGTTTGAAAATGTTTTTTTGATGTTGTTTTTTGGAATTATTGATTTTTCTATTCAAATTTGGTATCCTTAGAAATAATATCCAAAAAAAGTGTTTTAATTGATGCAATATTATTAAAAAAAATGCTGTTTTAGACGATAATTAATAGTATGAAGTCTGTAAGTTACAGTGTACAAGGAGGTTGAAAAATGTTTAAAGACTTTTGGAAAAAGAAAAAAGTAAGATGGCTGGCTGTGGTGTTAGTTTTAGCCATGGTATTATCTCTTTTACCTATGGACATTAACTGGGCTGAAGGTCCGGAAATGCTAGGACCATCCGCAACAGAAGAGATTACCACACAAGACTATTTGGCGGAGGAATTTAGTGTGGATATGAATTCTTCGGAAGAGTCGAAAACAGAATCCTTCGTGATGGAAGAGTCCGGGGATTCCGGCTATATAGAACCTGTTGTTACAAGTAAAGAAATTTCGATGGCAAAAGCATCGGAGGATATGCTTGCAAATGGAAACTATGATTTAACCAGTTTACGTTTTTCAGCATCTTATTATGACGAAAATCATATTCTACAGAATGTGGATTTATCTACAACAGAGAATATAACCTTGCCGGATGATGCCACTGTAAGTTTAGGCTTTAATTTTATGATGTTTGATGGTAATGCTGTTAATATTGGACAGGAATATATTTATTCAATTCCTTCTGCCATCCGTATTGATGTTGATCATGTGTTACCTTTAACAACTTCGGATGGTGATTCTATTGGTACCGTACATATTGACCAGGCAAATCAAAGATTGGTTTTTGTGTTTAATGATAATGTAGTTGATCAGACCAATATCCCGTTCTATGTTAATTTTGCAGGAGGTTTATCTGCAGATGTAGAAGAAACAGCACAAAATACACAAATTACATTTGATACTGCTCATGGTCACTTTGATTATAATGTTACAATTGTTGATTCTTATAATAATACAGAGCCGGTACCACCAGGGGATCTTGGAATGAAAAAGTCAGGTACAAAGGTTTATGTGGAAGGAAAACCATATATTTTATGGGATTTGGAATTAAATCTTAATGGTCGTGATTCATTAGACGCTGTTATTACAGATACATTGCCGGCAGGTTTGTCTTATGTATCAGCAGGTGGTTATCCAAAGCTTACTGACACAAAAGATGATTCTGCAACGTTATCTGTATCTGAAACCGGAGGAGTTGTCACAATTAATGTATCTAATGTAACAACCTATTATCGTGCACATGTACAGTTTTTGACTTCATATAATAATGATGTTTTTGCCGGTTCAGAGATTACAGCTGACACATCTGTTACTGTGGCAAATACTGCATCTATTACTGAGGATGGTTCATCTACTCCTGTTATTGGAAATGGTAATGCAACCGTTTCACCGTCTGTTTTATCTAAGACAGGTAGTCAGTCCGGTGGTGTAATTACATGGACTGTTACAATTAATAAGGATGGATTAGATGTTGGTGGTGCTACTTATAGTGATTTGTTTGGTACGGGTTATAGCTGGAATACAGCTAGTGGTTCTTATGATCCGTCTTGTATTACAGTAAGTCCTGCCGGTGCCGGTGCAATTTCGGCAAATGACGCAGGTTTCGAATTTGTAGTAAATGAAGCAAATAAAAATGATGTCATTACATTAACATATCAGACGAAAATAGATGATTATACACAGACAACTTATGCAAATCAGGCGACATTGACGGAACCTGGAATTTATAATGTCTCTACAAATGCTTCTGTTGATGGCTTTGATTTGATTTCTAAGGATTCCGTTTCCTATAACGAAGTATCAAAGAGATTAAAGTGGACAATTACAGTAAATGCTGAAAAAGCTGATTCTGTATTTGATGGTGCTACAGAGGTAGTAATAAAAGATGTATTTAATCCAAACTATTATCAAAATAAAATGAAACTTGTAAGTATGGAGATTACCGGTGCAGAAGGTGCAAGTTCTCTTTCTGATTTTGCATCCTGCACGGCAGATGCAAATGGTAATATTACAGTACCTGCAAGTAAATTAAAGGGAACAGCCTTAACAATCTCAGTTGTAACAGAAATTTTACCTGAAGTAAATGACAATTATGTTCCGGCTTCCTGGGAAACTCCGGTTCCATGGGGGGATGGTGCATATGTAAATGCTAAAAATGAAGTAATCTTAGAGTGGAATGGAAATCAATCCACTGATGATGCTACAAGAGGGTTTGTTTATCGTACACCGGATTTACTTTCTAAGTCAGGTGAGCCGACAAAGTATAATGATAGTTCTTTAAAACGAGATGGTATTATTGACTGGACAATTGTTTCAAGTGCATATCAGGATGGAATGTCAATAGATAATATTACATTAACAGATACCGTTCCTGCTGGTATGACATATGTACCGGGTTCTTTCTATATTTGTGATCGATATGCTTCTTATAATGAATCTGCAAGAACCTATATAGAACCGGCCTTTAATGAAACAACAAGAGTCCTGACTGTTTCTCTTGACCGTACGGATTCGGCAATTGCAAGTCGCTTGGATAATGCAAATCATTTTGAAATTCATTATCAAACAAGAGTAAATGATAGAGATAATGTAGGCACATCTGTTTCTTATACAAATAATGCAGAATTTTCGGTTGATTATGATGGAGGTACAACTGTTGTTGATGATGATTCTGCCACTGTGACAGGTGATTTAGGTGGTGTATTAAGAAAAGAGGCTTTATATCAATCAGGTAATGATTACGTGGATTGGGAAGTATCAATCAATGAAGGTCGATTTGATATGTCAGATGTCAATAATCCGGTAATCCGTGACCAGTTAGCATCTTATTTACAATATACTCCTAATTCAGGACATTTATATCGTGTTGATTTAGCTGGAAATCGTACAGAAGTAACAGCTGGTTTTGTTGTTAATGTAATTGATGATGAATTGGTTGTTTCTCTCCCTAATATTGGAAGTGATTGTTTTGTATTTACATTCCGTACAAGGTTTACTGTCAGCCAGGCTCAGGCTGCAACATTAGATTTTAAAAACGATATTGCATTCCAGGGAGAGGGATTATCTAGTTCCACATCTTCTAATAATGTTAGAAATATCAGTTTTAGTTCATCTTCAGCAGGTGCTTATCATGAAAATGAGTTGCGTTTACAAAAGTTAGATCCAAATGGAAATGGATTGGCAGGTGCTGTATTCCAGGTTCTTGACTCAATGGGAACGGTAATTGCTACCGGTACGACAGATGCTAATGGTAGTGTTGTATTTAAGGGTGTAAAATCTTTTGCTGAAGGTTATTCCTATGAGTTAATTGAAACAACAGCTCCAAATGGATATCAGTTAGATGACACGCCGATTCCTGTTAAAATTACAAGCTGGCAAACGGCTTCGGATGGTACACGTTATTATGAGCTTGAAATTGAAAATGAACCGATAAATAATGGTACTGAATTTACTGTTCAGAAATTAGATGATAGTAATTCGTTCTTACCGGGTGCTGAATTTTCGGTATTTAGTCATGTTTCCATGACTCCCACAACCATTATTAATAAAGTGGTGACGGACGATAATGGTAAGGCAACATTTAGCGTGCCTTATAGTTCATCTCATACTACAATATATTATGTAAAAGAAACAAAAACACCAAACGGATATAAACATCCTGCAGCTGATACCTATTATCAAGTTGTAATAGGAATTGATGGTAGTGTTGAATCTGTAACAAAGCAGCCTTCTGGAACAGCTGTTACAGTAACAGGTTCTGCATTTTCGGTTGTAAATGAGGCTGTTGTAGGAAGTCTTACTATTAAAAAGGTAGATGAAGATAGTAATGGAGTGCTTCCCGGTGCAACCTTTACTTTATATTCTGATAGTGCATGTACAGATGATGTTGCAACAGTTACAACAGGTGTAGATGGTTTGGCAGTCTTTTCTGATTTGGAAGTAGGACATACATATTACTATAAAGAAACTGTTGCACCAAGGGGTTATGTATTAGATGATACTGTTTATTCTGTAGAAATAACTGATAATGCTTTGGTTGAAGCAGATGGATCTATTCATCAGGATGTATCCGTATCTGTAACAGCTACAAATGAGCAGGAAAAAGGTTCCATTGTGGTTACAAAAACGGATGACTCAACACCGGCAAAATTGTTAAAAGATGCAGAGTTTACTTTGTTTGCGGCATCTGATTTATCAGTTCCATTTAATAAGCCGGGAACAACAAATCCTTATGTTGTAGTAACTGGTGAAGATGGTGTTGCTAAATTTGAAAATTTACCTTTTGGTGAATATGTTGTTAAAGAAACCAATGTACCAACCGGATACCAGGTTTCTGCAATGGGTAGCAACGTGAATGTGACTGTTAATTCTCAGACTCCGGAACGGATTTCTGTTGTAAATGAAATCATTCGTTTTTCATTAAGAATAGAAAAAACAGACGATTCAACACCGGCAAACCCATTAGCAGGTGCGTTCTTTGTAGTACGTAATTCGGCAAATGATATTGTTGCAAGTGGTGAAACTGATACAGATGGTACCATTACATTTGATGATCTTCCTTATGATAACTATACTGTAACGGAAACAAGAGGTGTAGCCGGTTATGTGATTGATAGTACACCTCAAAATGTCAATGTTGCAGATATCATTGCTGGTGGAACTGTTTTAAGAACTTTTGTAAACCATAAGGAAAATGGTTCGATTCGATTTAAAAAAGTAGATAAGGATACGAATGATGTATTAGCAGGCGCTGTATTTACATTATATAATTCATCCGGTGAAAGAGTAAAAACAGCTTCATCAGATGCAAGTGGTGATGTTGTGTTTACAAATCTTCCATATGGCAGTTATACCATTAAAGAAACAAAAGCACCTGTACAGTATCAGTTAAATGCGGATGTATGGAGTGTTACTGTAGAGAATGATACACCTGTAGTTGTTCTTGTTTCCACAGTAGATAACAGTACAACCGGTTCTGTATCCAATGAAAAAATACCTTCCGGTATGAATTATATGCACTTTAAATTGCTAAAAGCAGATGGTGAAGGTAACCCACTTGAAGGTGCACAGTTCCAGTTGATTAAGAACTTCCCGAACGATGGTGGAACATATGGAACTAATAATACAAATGGTGCTCCTGCTGTTTGCACAACATATTCAGATGAAAACGGTGTAGTTGAATTTATTGATATTTATATTGAACATGATCCGGAAGGAACAACTTATACATTAAAAGAAGTAAAGGCACCATTTGGTTACACAATCAGTCAGGAAATAATTTTTGATAGCTATACAAAAGAGCAAATGGTTGGTAATATCGGTTCTTCAGGACTTGTTTTAGGTACAGAGCTTCCTTTTGCTGATACACCGGGAGCAGTAGTTCCTGATATTACAACATCTGCAGATATTGATGCTGAAAACCTTGTTGTTAATTCCAGTGACAGCTATTTAATGAATAAAAAGCTTTTAGGTAATATTTTGATTACAAAGAAAGCAAGTGGAGCAGTTAATACATTCCTTGCAAATGCTGAGTTTACCTTGTATAAATTAAATCCAACAACAAATGCATACGAGTTGTTTGTTCAAAGCGGATTGGTAAATCCTGCTAAAACTGATGCAAATGGTGTTGTTACATTTAAAAAACTTCCATTAGGTAAATATAGAGTTGTTGAAACAAATGCTCCGGCAGGATATATTTTGGATGCTGCAAATTCTAGAGATTTTGAAATTACGGCGACAAATTATAATAACGTTTCTGAATTATCAGCTACTTTTTCAGATGCACCTATTTCGGTAACTGTGAATAAGTATGCAATTGGTGGTTCAGTACAACTTCCGGGTGCAGTTCTTGGTTTGTATAAAGCAAATGATACATCTTATACAAACTGTTTAGAGCAATGGACAACGACGAATACAGCACATAAGATTGGTGTTGGAAAGCTTGTTGCAGGCAGTGAATATATGATTCACGAGATTAGTGCACCGACCGGTTATACAGTAATTCCGGAGAATGTTAAATTTAAGGTGAATGCCAATGGTACAGTAACATATACAGGTGCTTCCGGTTCTCCATATGGTTCTGCAAATGGAACATCTGTTACTATTCGGGATAAGGCTAATACGTTGTGGATTTCAAAAGTAGGTATTCAGGTTGGGGGTGCTTCCGGTACAACTCCATTATCCGGTGCGTCTATTTCAATTATTGATGATGAAAGTGGAGCGGTAGTACATACCTTTACATCAACAACAAATGCGTATGCAGTTCCAAGTGTTGTACTTGAAGGTCCTACAGCCGGTAATGATTATCATTATTATACAATCCATGAGAATTCTGCTCCTGGCGGATATGCATTGGCTGAGGATATTAAAATTGCAATGGATGCATTGGGAAATGTATATCAAACAGATGATGAAGGTAATAAGATTGATACCCTATGGGCAGGTAATACTGTCATAATGGAAGATGAACCATACGAGAATTTCTATTTTGCAAAACGGGATAAAGTGACAAATGCTGTATTGTCAGGTGCTGAATTTGCAATTTACGAAGCCTCTGTATGGGAAGCAAATCCAAATACTTCTAATATTAATTATGCAGCTGATGTTGTTACCGGTGATCCATTAAGATGGACAACAACAACATCTGCAAAAAATGTTAGTCTGGATATTGGTACCTACTATTATGTTGAGTTAAAGGCACCAAAAGGATATGCAGTGGGAGGTCCGATTAAATTCCAGATTTGTGATGGTACACCAAAGTATATTAAGGTACTTGAGGATTCTGATAATAGTAATTTAAGTGCTAACAAATTGACTTTAACATGCTTAGATCAATCTATTGTTGTGAAGTTTATTAAATGGTCTGATAATATGCAGCCATTAAGAGGTGGTTCGTTCTCACTTCATGAATCTAATTCCAATAAGCAGATTGGAACAAAGCTTGGAAATAGTTTTGCAGCAACCGGTAGTGCCATAACCTTTGATAATTCATTGTTTGAAATCAATCATTATTATGCAATTGTAGAGGATGAGGCTCCCTATGGATATGAGAAGTGTAATCCGGTATTCTTCTATATTGACCAGTCAGGTAAATTAAAAGATTTGGATGATTCCTATATTGACCAGAATTTAGTCATTCTTGTTGATGGAGAAAAACAGTTAGGATTTCAAAAAGTTGATGGTGATACAGGTTTACCATTATCAGGTGTAAAAATGTCCATTTCTTCTGATGAAGATGCTGATTTTGAAACCATTACATGGATAACTGATGGTAATGTAAAATATCTTCCATTGCAAAGTTTTGTGAAGAATAAAACTTATATTTTGACTGAGACAAAAACGATTGCAGGATATACATATGCAGCTTCTAAGAGCTTTAAATATGTTCCCGGCACAGGTGGTGCAGAAGATAAACTTTATGTAGATGGTGCACTTGTAAATACCATGACAATTGTTATGGAAAATCAGCCGATTTCAATTTGGATTGATAAGCTGATTGCCGGAACAAATACAGATTTATCCGGTGCTAAGTTACAAATTACGGATGAGAATGGAAATGTAGTTGATACATGGATTACTGATGGATCTTCTCATGAATTAGATACAAGTACAATTTTGGTTTCAAAAACAGCCGGTGAACATGTATACACATTAACAGAGATTTCGGCACCTGAGTTTTATGCATGTGCACAGCCGATAGAATTTTATATTGATAAAGACGGTCAGATTAAATTATTAGATAATACAGTGGTTTCAAATAATCATTTAAAGATGTATGATGCTTATATTGGTGTTCTAATAAGTAAGCAGGACATAGATGGCAATGAACTGGCAGGTGCTTCTCTTATGATTAGTTCCTCACAGGATACCGGCTTTAATCCAATTACTTGGACATCTACTACAACACCATATAATTTGGACCTTAGTTTATTTGCTCCGAATGTAACATATATTTTATCAGAGGTTGCGGCTCCTAATGGATATGCCTGTGCAAATGCGATTGAATTCTATTTCGATGTTAATGGTAATTTGTATGTTGATGGTACATTATCTCAGGATAATTCCATTGTAATGGTTGACCGGAATCTGTTGTTGAAACTTGCAAAGAAGGATGAAGATACAAATCGTTATCTGGCAAATGCAACATTTGGAATATTTGATGAAGAAACAAATAATGAATTGTTACGATTCAGAAGTGGAAGCAATATTACAGAAATTAATACAGAACGTTTACAAACATCCACATCACAGAATCCTATCATTTACATTATGCGAGAGTTAAGTGCTCCAACAGGTTATGAATTAGCCGAGGATGTTTCTTTCTACTTTGATGAAAATGGAAAGCTATATGTTATGTATGATGGTGAAGCTGATTATCAGTTAGCAGACGATAATCTTATTACAATTTATGATAAACCATCGGAAACATCAGAAACAACAGAAACGACGGAAACATCTGAAACAACAGAAGTTACAACAGAAGTTTCAACAGAATTGACGACGGAAACAACTACAACACAGGCTTCTACAGAAACAATAACAACTACATCAAGACAGACCGGTGACATGTCACCAATTAAAACAGTAGCATTATTGTTTATAATTTCTGTTATGGGTTGTACTGTTATTTTCATTACAAGACGTAAGAAACAGGATTAAAAATAGTTTAAAAGGATTTAATAAAATTATGTAGCACAGATTATGGGAATAAACCATAATCTGTGCTATTTTTATCTTTTCAAATCTAATCCACTATGCTATACTAATATGGATTGTGATAAGGTATAACCGAGACTTCTGATGTGACTGTTAATTGTCTTTAGCATTAGATTGTTTAATGGTTAGATCAGTTGTTTCGGTATCTTATTCAAGTACCGATAGATTTTTGTGATTAGATTTATGATTGCGATTTTCTTCGGAATAAGAAAAAGGAGATTTTATTATGTACAAGAGTTATGAAATGGAACTTGCCGGCAGAACATTGAGGGTAGATGTTGGCAGAGTTGCAGCACAGGCAAATGGTGCAGCATTTATGCATTATGGAGATACTGTTGTATTATCAACGGCAACAGCATCTGACAAACCACGTGATGGTATTGATTTCTTTCCTCTTTCTGTAGAGTATGAGGAAAAATTATATTCAGTAGGAAAAATTCCTGGAGGATTTAATAAAAGAGAAGGAAAGGCTAGTGAAAATGCAATTCTTACTTCCCGTGTAATCGATCGTCCGATGCGTCCGTTATTTCCAAAGGATTATCGTAATGATGTAACACTTAATAACTTAGTAATGTCAGTTGATCCTGAGTGTTCACCGGAGCTTACGGCAATGCTTGGCTCTGCAATTGCAACTGCAATTTCAGATATTCCGTTTGACGGACCATGTGCTACAACACAGGTTGGTATGATTGATGGTGAATTTGTATTCAATCCAAACGAAGCACAAAATGCAGTTTCAGATTTAAAACTTACAGTAGCATCTACTGCTGAAAAAGTTATTATGATTGAAGCCGGTGCCAATGAGGTTCCGGAAGATAAAATGATTGAGGCTATCTATGCAGCCCATGAAATTAATCAGGAAGTAATTGCTTTTATTAATAAGATTGTGGCAGAGGTTGGTAAGCCAAAGCATGCTTATACAAGCTGTGCTGTTCCTGAAGAATTATTTGCTGCAATCAAAGAAATTGTTCCTCCGGCTCAGATGGAAGAGGCTGTATTTACAGATGAGAAGCAGGTTCGTGAAGAGAATATTCGTCAAATTACAGAAAAGCTTGAGGAAGCATTTGCAGATAAGGAAGAGTGGTTAGCAGTTCTTGGTGAAGCAATTTATCAGTACCAGAAAAAGACTGTTCGTAAGATGATTTTAAAGGATCACAAGCGTCCTGATGGTCGTGCTATTACACAGATTCGTCCACTTGCTTCTGAGGTTGATATTATTCCTCGTGTACATGGTTCTGCTATGTTTACCCGTGGACAAACCCAAATTTGTAATGTGACAACATTAGCTCCTCTTTCAGAGGCACAAAAGATTGATGGTCTTAATTTATTAGAAACAAATAAAAGATATATGCATCATTATAATTTCCCATCATACTCAGTTGGTGAGACAAAGCCATCCCGTGGACCTGGACGTCGTGAGATTGGACATGGTGCATTAGCAGAGCGTGCATTAATTCCTGTTCTTCCTTCTGTAGAGGAATTTCCATATGCAATTCGTTCTGTATCAGAGACTTTTGAGTCAAATGGTTCCACATCTATGGCTTCCACTTGTGCATCATGTATGTCATTAATGGCTGCCGGTGTTCCGATTAAGAAAATGGTTGCCGGTATTTCCTGTGGTCTGGTAACAGGAGATACAGATGACGATTATATCGTGCTTACAGATATTCAGGGGCTGGAAGATTTCTTTGGTGATATGGACTTTAAGGTGACAGGTACAAAAGATGGTATTACTGCAATCCAGATGGATATTAAGATTCATGGATTAACAAGACCAATTGTAGAAGAAGCAATTCGCAGAACGAGAGAAGCAAGAATGTACATTATGGATGAAGTAATGTCTAAGGCAATAGCTGCTCCTCGCGACCATGTTGGTGCATTAGCTCCAAAGATTGCTACATTAACAGTGGATCCTGAAAAGATTGGTGAAATTATTGGACAGCGTGGAAAGACAATTAATTCAATTATTGAAGAAACCGGTGTTAAAATTGATATTGATGATGATGGTACTGTTTCAGTATGTGGTATTGACCAGGCAGGAATTGATAAAGCACTGAAAATGATTCATTTAATCGTTGACCCAATTGAAGTTGGTAAAATATATGAAGGTAAAGTCGTTCGTATTATGAACTATGGTGCTTTTGTAGAGCTGTCACCTAACAAGGATGGATTGATTCACATTTCTAAGCTTTCAAAGGAAAGAGTTGCCAAGGTAGAGGATGTTGTTAATATCGGAGATACCGTTAATGTAAAGGTGCTTGAGATTGACCGTATGGGCAAGATCAACTTAAGCTTAAAGGATGCAGTAGAAGAGACTGAATAATCCGATTATATTGAATAGGGACTTCATTTAGAAGTCCCTTTTAAAATCATAAAAAGAAAAATGTATTTGAAAGGAGAACAGAATATGAAGTACGGTTATTTTGATGAAGCCGCAAAAGAGTATGTGATTACCCGTCCGGATACCCCTGCTCCATGGGCAAACTATTTGGGTTCCCCTGAATATGGTGCAATTATTTCAAATAATGCAGGTGGTTATAGTTTTGAAAAGAGTGGTGCCCATGGCAGAATCATTCGTTATGTGTTTAACCAGTTTGATCAGCCTGGTCGTTATATTTATTTAAGAGATGATGATACAAAGGATTTCTGGTCTGCATCATGGCAGCCTGTTGGAAAGCCTTTGGATGTATATCAAAGTGAGTGTCACCATGGTACAGGTTATACAAACATGGTTGCTCATTATGAAGGAATTAAGTCAGAGGTTTTATATTATGTTCCTTTGAATAAAACCTATGAAGTATGGAGACTTAAGGTTACCAATGAATCTGATAAGCCTCGTAATATTTCTGCTTTTGGATATTGTGAATTTACAAATGATGCTAATTATGAGCAGGATCAGGTGAATTTACAGTATACTTTGTTTATTACTAAGACATACTTTAAAAATAATAAAGTATATCAGACAATTAATGAGAATATAAAAAGTGATGTTGATGGTAATTCTAATACCGCCCGTTTCTTTGGTTTAGCCGGGGCAAAGGTTGCATCTTATAACGGTGATAAAGAATGTTTCCTTGGAAGATATCATGGATATAATAATCCGGTAGCAGTGGAAAATGGTGAGTGTAGTAATGAGCTAAATTACAACTTAAATGGTTGTGGTGCTCTTCACACTAAAATGACACTTGCTCCTGGGGAGAGCAAATACATGACTTTTGTTCTGGGAGTAAAGTCTGATGAAGAGGCAGATGATATTTTAGCTTCTTATGAAAATACAGAAGTGGCAACGAATAAAGAATTAGATGAGTTAAAGACATACTGGCATGGACAGCTTAGCCATTTACAGGTTAAAACACCATCTGACAGCTTTAACAACATGATTAATACATGGAATGCATATCAGTGCTTCATGACCTTTATCTGGTCAAGAGCTGCATCCTTTACTTATTGTGGTCTTCGTAATGGTTACGGATATCGTGATACGGTACAGGATATTCAGGGTATTATTCATTTAAATCCTGAAATGGCATTAGAAAAAATTCGTTTTATGTTATCTGCCCAGGTAGATAATGGAGGAGGCCTTCCATTAGTTAAGTTTAATCATAATGCGGGACATGAGGATACACCGGATGATGCTTCTTATGTTAAGGCAACGGGACATCCTGCATACCGTGCAGATGATGCATTGTGGTTATTCCCAACCATCTACAAATATATTTCTGAATCCGGAAATATTGAATTTATGGACGAAGTAATTGTTTTTGCAAATGGTGGTGAAGGTACTGTTTACGAGCATTTAAAGAGAGCAATTGATTTTTCTATGAATCGTCTTGGTAACCATGGTATGCCGGCAGGATTACATGCTGACTGGAATGATTGCTTACGTCTTGGTAAGCAGGGTGAATCCAGCTTTGTTGCAATGCAGTTATACTACGCAATGACAATTCTTAGAAAGTTTGCTGAATATAAAAAGGATACAGAATATATTGCATATCTTGACGAGATTCAGGATAAATTAGGAAATATTATTCAGGATACCTGCTGGGAGGATGACCGTTTTGTCCGTGGTTATACAGAAAATGGTGAAGTAATTGGCTCAAAGAAGGATCCTGAGGCAAGTATGTGGTTGAATCCGCAGTCATGGTCAGTTATTTCCGGTCTTGCAAGCAAAGAACAGGCAGAACTTGCATTAGAATCCGTTCATAGAGAATTAAATACACCTTATGGTGTCAGCTTAATGGCACCGGCCTATGTAAATCATGCTTTTGATGGTGCATTAATGTTGTTATTTAATCCATCCACAAAAGAAAATGGTGGTATTTTCTCACAGCCACAGGGTTGGATTATTTTGGCAGAGGCTTTAATGGGACATGGAAACCGTGCGTTTGAGTATTTTAATGAATCCTCTCCGGCATCTGCAAATGATCATGCAGAGATTCGTAAGTTAGAGCCATACTGCCATGGTCAGTTTACGGAAAGTATGGGATCACCATATGCAGGTAGAGCACATGTTCACTGGTTAACAGGTACAGCTTCTACTGTAATGGTAGGATGTGTTGAAGGTATCCTTGGTTTACGTCCTGATTTTGATGGATTAAAGCTTGATCCTGCGATTTCTTCAGATTGGAAGGAATTTACTATGGATAAGGACTTTAGAGGAAGTCACTTACACATTACGGTTAAGAATCCGAATGGTAAAGAATCCGGAGTAACAAAGGTTACAGTGAATGGTACCTTGATGGAAGGAAATTATATTCCTGCAAGTGTGTTAGCTAATCAGAATGAAGTTGTTGTAGAATTATAGTAAAAGTACCAAGAAAACAGGGGAGAATGAAATGGAGTTATTACAAACCTTGATTCATAATAAAATGTTTATGTCCCCACTGATTGGATGGGGAACAGCCCAATTTTTAAAAACTATAATTCATATGATTGTTAATAAGGATTTTTGTGCTGAACGCCTTATTGGCAGTGGTGGTATGCCAAGTTCTCATTCTGCAACAGTTATGGGACTTGTGTACGCGGCAGCTTACTGTAAGGGCTTTGATAGTTTTGAATTTCCTATGGCATTAACCTTTGCATTTATTGTGATGTATGATGCAATGAATGTTCGTATGGAAACAGGAAAACAGGCAGTTATTTTAAATTTGTTTCTGAAAAACGAGGAATTTAATAAGAAATTGAAAGATACAAACACAAAAGATAAGCCGGCTATGATTCTTAAGGAGTATGTGGGACATACGCCTATTCAGGTTTTGGCAGGTATGTGTTTAGGTTTATTGATAGGATTTCTTGTATGCAGATTTTTATAATCATCATGATAAAAGATATGGTATATGATTGGTGATATAATGTTTTAATTGAATCAATATTTTAAACCAAAAGAGGAGGATGTATGTCTTCCTCTTTTTTGTTTCATAATAATACAATTAGCTGTTTTTCATTTTTTAATAAGAAATAATATATTTTATAGGAGGATAGCCCTGTGTTAAATCAAATTAATGAGGAAAGCTGTAAATTTGATGATACGATTAATAAAAATAAGTACGGATACAAAATTCATTTGCTAAACATTATAGGAGAAATAGAAGGGCATCAATGCCTTTCCCAGGCTACAAAAACAACGAAATATGAATATATATTACCGGAACTTGCAAAAGTAGAAGAGGATTCATCTATAGATGGAATGCTGGTGTTATTAAATACAATTGGAGGAGATGTTGAGGCCGGTCTTGCAATTGCTGAAATGATAGCATCTTTATCAATTCCTGTAGTGACATTATTATTAGGAGGAGGTCATTCTATTGGTGTACCATTATGTGTAAGTGGGGATTATTCCTATATTGTGCCAACTGCAACCATGGTAGTACATCCGATACGTATGAACGGACCTGTTTTAGGTGTAAAACAAAACTATGAGTATATTGATAAAATGCAGGATCGAATTATATCTTTTACCTGTAGTCATTCTAATATCAAGGAAAAGGATTTTAAAAATGTAATGTTTAATACAACAGAATTAGCAAAAGATATAGGAAGCGTGTTGGTTGGTAAAGACGCTGTTGATATTGGACTGGTAGACGCAATTGGAGGAATTCGGGATGCATTTTCTACATTATATCGCTTGATAAATCAGGAAAAAAATAGTAATATATAGATATTGTGGTGTTTTATACGCAAAACACAATTTATCGTATAAAGGAGGATGTAACTTGGCTAATAATAAATCGAATTCCGGTAAAACATCTGGTAAAAATGATAATAATCGTAGTAATACATCTAAAAAAACACAAAAACAAATTGTTGAAAATCATAATTCTTATCAATCGGAGATTGTTGTGTGGATAATTGTTGCAGTTATGCTAATTTTAGAATTGGCAAATTTTGGATTGTGTGGAATTATAAATTATGTGAGTCAGTTTTTGTTTGGGTTATTCGGAGTTGTAGAATATGTTTTGCCTATTATTGTCATTATTGCGGCATTTTTTCTCCATGTGAATGAATATAAAAAAAGAGCGGTAACCAAGGTGATTCTTACCGCTTTGTTATGCATCTTTTTTGGCGTTATGGCTCAGATGCTGATTGGTTCTTTTGGAATGAAAGCAATGTATTTAGATGGTTTTCATAAGAAAATCGGTGGTGGTGTTATATGTGGCGGCCTTGCTTTTGTGATTAATAAGCTGGTAGGTACAGTTGGTACATATATTATTATGATACTGGCTATTTTGGTTTGTATTATTTTCTTTGCAGAAATTTCCATTATTGATGGTATTCGTTCTTTGTTAACATATACATCAGATAGCGAAGATGATTTTGATGATATGTATGAGGAAAAGACGAAAAAGAGAAAAAGTAAAAATACCGACCGGGAACAAATTGTAAAAGAGGATTTTTCGAAAGAACGAATGAAAGACAAAAAGAACGTTTCTATGTTAGAACAACTTACTGTTTTGCCAGCAGATGCAGATCAGGGCATTATTCATAATCAGTCTTTAGATGTTAATACAAAGGAAAATGTGCATGAAATAAAAATGGATTATGAAGTATTATTACCTGGAGAAGGTATGGAAAATATAACAACAGAGGAAAAACCAAAAAAGAAACGAAGGAAACCAATTTCTCCCACTGTTTTGCAGGAACCTGAAAATCCGTTAAATTTAAATGATAAAAAAGATGCTTCTTATGTTCCAACATCATCAATTGAAGATAAAACAGCTGCTCCTGTAAAATCTACAACAAAGGTGGTAAGTAAAGATGAAACGGGATATCAATTTCCACCTATGGAGTTGTTAAAAGCATCTAAGGGACAAACTTTAAATGATAATGAGAATATGAGAAGAAATGCAGAACGTTTACGAGAAGTGTTAGAAAGCTTTGGGGTAGGTGTTACCATGCAAAATTATAGCTGTGGTCCTTCCGTTACAAGGTATGAAATGATTCCTGACCAGGGTGTTAAGGTTAGTAAAATTACCGGTTTGGCAGATGATTTAATGATGAATTTAGCCGCACAAAGTATTCGAATAGAAGCACCCATTCCAGGAAAACGTGCTGTTGGTATTGAAATTCCCAATGAAGAACGAAGTGGTGTTGGTTTTAGAGAATTAATTGATTCTGATAAATTTAAATCCCATAAATCAAAAATTGCTTTTGCTGTTGGTAAGGATATAGAAGGAAATGTAATTGTTGAGGATATTGCTAAAATGCCTCACTTATTAATTGCAGGTGCAACCGGTTCCGGAAAATCAGTGTGTACCAATACATTGATTATGAGTATTCTTTACAAAGCAAGACCTGATGAAGTAAAGCTTATTTTGATTGATCCTAAGCAAGTAGAATTAAAGGTATATAATGGTATTCCACATTTATTGTCTCCTGTTGTTACAGACCCTAAAAAAGCAGCCGGTGCACTGAATTGGGCAGTAGGGGAGATGACAAAACGTTATCAGCAGTTTTCTGAACTGAATGTACGTAATATACAAGGCTATAATGAAAAAGTAAGAGCATTAGAAAAGGCCGGTGATGAATCAGAAGTACACTTAAAGCCTATGCCACAGATTGTTATTATTGTAGATGAGTTGGCAGACCTTATGATGGTTGCAAAGGCTGAAGTGGAAGAGGCAATTGTAAGACTTGCCCAGCTAGCCCGTGCCGCAGGTATACATTTGGTAATTGCCACCCAGAGACCTTCTGTTGATGTGGTAACAGGTTTAATTAAAGCAAATGTTCCATCCAGAATTGCATTATCAGTATCTTCCGGTGTAGATTCCAGAACAATTATTGATAGTGTTGGGGCAGAAAAACTACTTGGTAATGGTGATATGTTATTTTATCCTACTAATTATCCTAAACCATTACGTGTGCAGGGAGCATATATATCAGATGATGAAGTAGTAAGTGTTGTTGATTTCCTTAAAAGTAACTGTATGCAGGAAGAGGAGCAGGAAGATATTTCCACACAGTTTGTTTCCGGGGAAGCAGCTGCAACCGTGGTTAATAACGGTAATGGTGTTGTTGAAGAAGGAAATGATGAGTATTTTTACCAGGCAGGAAAGTTTATTATTGAAAAGGATAAAGCATCCATTGGAATGTTACAAAGAATGTTCCGTATCGGCTTTAATCGTGCAGCACGTATTATGGATCAGCTTCATGCTGCCGGTGTTGTAGGAGCCGAAGAGGGGACTAAGCCTCGTCAGGTACTTATGACATTGGAAGAATTTGACGCATATTGCGAGAATCAGCAGGGCGACAATAATCAGGCAATGTTTTGATACTTAATAATATTATTTTCTGTTTGTATGCTATTGACGAATGGAAATATAGTAAGTACAATGCTTGAAAGATAATGAAATCAATCATTTACAACATATCATATCTATTTTAGGAGGAACAAAATGAAAACAGATATTCAGATTGCACAGGAAGCACAAATGGTTCCCATTAAAGAGGTTGCAAAACAGCTTGATATTAGTGCGGAAGAATTAGATTTATATGGTAAGTATAAAGCAAAATTATCAGATGAATTAATTCATCGTATAGAGAAAAATAAGGATGGAAAGCTTGTATTAGTGACTGCCATTAATCCAACACCGGCGGGTGAAGGTAAGACTACAGTTACAGTAGGACTTGGTCAGGCACTTGGAAAGATGGGAAAGAAGGCATCCATTGCACTTCGTGAACCATCTCTTGGACCTTGCTTTGGTGTAAAAGGTGGTGCTGCCGGTGGCGGTTATGCACAGGTTGTTCCTATGGAGGATTTGAATCTTCATTTTACTGGAGATTTTCATGCCATTACATCTGCAAATAACTTATTAGCAGCGATGTTAGATAACCATATTCAGCAAGGTAATTCATTAAATATTGATACCAGACAGATTGTCTGGAAAAGATGTTTAGATATGAATGACCGTGTGCTTCGTAATATTGTAGTAGGTCTTGGAAGCAAAATGGATGGATTTGTAAGAGAGGATCATTTTGTTATTTCTGTTGCATCAGAAATTATGGCGATTCTTTGTCTTGCCAATGATATGGATGATTTGAAGTACCGTTTAGGTAAAATAATTGTTGCTTATTCGGTAGAAGGAAAACCTGTTACAGCAGCAGACTTAAAAGCTGTTGGTGCTATGGCAGCTTTACTTAAGGATGCATTCAAACCAAACTTAATTCAGACGTTAGAGCATACACCAGCATTTGTTCATGGTGGTCCATTTGCGAATATTGCTCATGGATGCAACTCTGTACGTGCTACAAAGCTTGCATTAAAGCTTTCTGATATTGTTGTAACAGAAGCCGGTTTTGGTGCCGACCTTGGTGCTGAGAAGTTTATGGATATTAAATGTCGTAAGGCAGGTATTTCTCCAGATGCTATTGTATTGGTTGCAACAGTACGTGCTCTTAAGTATAACGGTGGAGTTGCTAAGGCGGACTTAAATGGTGAAAATGTAGATGCGTTAAATAAGGGTATTGTTAATCTCGAAAAACATATTGAAAATTTACAGCAGTATGGTGTACCGATTGTTGTTACATTAAATCAGTTTATTACGGACTCAGAGGCAGAGCTTTCCTTTGTAAAAGAGTTTGTTGAAAATATGGGATGTGAATTTGCCCTTGCCAAGGTTTGGGAAAAAGGTGGCGAAGGTGGTATGGAGCTAGCCCAAAAAGTGGTTTCTATATTAGAAAACAAGGAAGCAAACTTTAAAATGCTTTACGAAGATGATATGTCATTGGAAGATAAGATTAAAACAATTGCAACAAAAATATATGGTGCAAATGGTGTGACTTATACAGCAGCTGCAAAGAAACAGCTTGCAACAATTACTGAGTTAGGATTTGGTAATCTTCCTGTTTGTATGGCAAAAACCCAGTATTCATTATCTGATGACCAGACAAAGCTTGGTCGTCCTACAGATTTTGATATCAGTGTTCGTGATGTGTATGTAAATGCAGGTGCAGGTTTTGTAGTTGCTATTACAGGCTCTATTATGACTATGCCGGGTCTTCCAAAGGTACCGGCAGCAGAGGGTATTGATGTAGTAGATGATAAGATTGTAGGTTTGTTCTAAGTGACAAATTTGTTGTATGAATATTATTGGTTATTAGTCTAATTAATTGACTATTATCAAAAGCATGGATTAAGAAAAGGTATTGAAAGAATAATGGAGGAAAGATATGGCAGATTTAATTGATGGTAAGGTGATTAGCCAACAGATTAAAGATGAATTAAAGGAAAAGGTTGCAGGCTTAAAGGCACAGGGAAAAGAAATAGGAATGGCAGTTATTCAGGTTGGAAATGATCCTGCATCCTCTGTATATGTTGGAAATAAGAAAAAAGCATGTGCATATATTGGAATTCGCTCTGAAAGCTATGAATTACCGGAAGAAACAACGGAAGAAGAATTATTATCTTTAATTGAACGATTGAATCAGGATGACAACATTCATGGTATTTTAGTACAGCTTCCGGTTCCAAAACATATTAACGAAGATACAATCATTAAAGCCATTTCACCTAAAAAGGATGTTGATGGTTTCCATCCTCAAAGTGTTGGGGCATTATCCATTGGACAACCCGGATTTGTATCTTGTACCCCGGCAGGTGTGATTCAGCTGTTGAAAAGAAGCGGCGTTTCTATTGATGGTAAGAACTGTGTTGTAATTGGTCGTAGTAATATTGTAGGTAAGCCTATGGCATTATTATTACTTCGGGAAAATGGAACGGTTACCATTACACATTCTCATACAAAGAATTTAAAAGAAATATGTAAGCAGGCAGACATTTTAGTTGTTGCCATCGGTCGACCCAAAATGATTGATGCTTCGTATGTAAAAGATGGTGCTGTAGTCATTGATGTTGGCATTCATCGAAATGAGAATAACAAGCTTTGTGGAGATGTGGATTTTGACAGTGTAGAACCTGTTGCATCTATGATTACTCCGGTTCCGGGAGGCGTTGGTCCGATGACGATTGCAATGCTTATGAATAACTGTGTAGAAGCAGCAACAATGTTTGAATAACAGGTGATTTCATGATTAAAATACTTTTTGTATCTTTAGGCTGTGATAAAAATCTGGTTGATACGGAAACTATGATTGGGTTATTGCAGGATAAGGGTTATGTGATTACAAATGAAGAAGATGATGCTGACGTTGCAATTGTAAATTCCTGTTGCTTTATAGGAGATGCCAAGGAAGAAAGTATTGAGACGATTATTGAACTTGGTAAACGAAAGGAAACAGGAAAGCTTAAGTCTTTGATAGTAACCGGTTGCCTGGCGCAGCGTTATAAGGATGAGATATTAAAAGAGCTTCCTGAGGTAGATGCTATTATAGGTACAATGAGTATTGAATCTATTGGACAGGCAGTGGAAGCATCCTTGATGAAAAAGGGTTATACCCATTTTGATGACATAAATTATCTCCCGAAAAACTATGATAAAAGAGTGTTGGCTTCCGGTACTTATATGGGATATTTAAAGATTGCAGAAGGTTGTAATAAACGATGTACTTATTGTATTATTCCTTCAGTACGTGGTAAGTTTAGAAGTATTCCTTTAGAGGAGGTAATGAAACAGGCAAGGAACCTTGTTGACAATGGTGTTACGGAGCTTTGCCTTGTTGCCCAGGAAACAACCCTGTATGGTTTGGATTTATATGGTAAAAAAAGCTTGCCAATGCTATTGCAAAAGTTATCAACTATTGAAAATCTAAAATGGATTCGTTTGCTGTATTGTTATCCGGAGGAAATAACAGATGAACTTATTATGGAAATTAAGAATAATCCAAAGGTTTGTCATTATATTGATATGCCATTACAGCATTGTGAGAACCGCATATTAAAACGGATGGGCAGAGCAACGACCAAGGAAGAAATCATAGAACGGATCCGGTATATTCGGAAAGAAATTCCTGATATTGTACTTCGTACCACATTGATTGCCGGCTTTCCGGGGGAAACCAAAGAAGATCATACCGCATTGCTGGAATTTATTGATGAAGTAGAATTTAATCGTCTTGGGGTATTTACTTATTCTCCGGAAGAAGATACACCTGCTGCCGGCTTTGATGGACAGATAGATGAGGATACCAAAGTCAAATGGCGGGACGAAATTATGGAGCTGCAACAGGAGATTTCCTATGATTTAAACGCTGCAATGGTTGGAAAAACCATGGAAGTGATTGTAGATGGATATGTTTATAAGGATGATATGTATATGTGTCGTTCTTATATGGATGCTCCGGATATAGATGGCATGGTATTTGTTCATTCTGAGGAAGCGTTAATATCCGGCGATTTTATTACTGTGAAAATTACAGACTTTAATGAATATGATTTGATAGGAGAAATAATATGAATTTGCCAAATAAGTTAACAATTATGAGAGCTGTATTAATCCCTTTTTTCTTGGTTGCTTTATTATGTGACAGACAATATGGTGGATTTATCCCTTTTGGTAACTGGATTGCATTAGTGATTTTTGCTGTGGCATCAATTACTGATATGCTGGATGGGAAAATTGCAAGAAAATATAATTTAGTGACCAACTTTGGAAAATTTATGGATCCACTGGCGGATAAGCTGTTAGTTTCTTCTGCATTAATTGCTTTTGTTGAGTTAGGAAGAATTCCAGCCTGGATTGTGATTATTATAATTGCAAGGGAATTTATTATTAGCGGATATCGTCTTGTTGCTGCAGATAAAGGTACTGTAATTGCTGCAGGTATATGGGGAAAAGTAAAGACAGCTGTTACTATGGTTATGCTTTGTATTGTTATTGCTGACTTAGGCAGAATCCAGGGACTTCAGGAGTATGCTTTAGTGATTCATATTTTTGAAATGGTATTGATTTATATTTCTCTGATTTTGACAGTGGTTTCCTTAATTGATTATCTTTTACAAAATAAAGATGTGTTGTCTGATGTAAAGTAGAGAATTAGGGGTTCAGACACCGTGAATAAATTGTGAATAATATATTTTTCGCAGTATATTCATAGTGTCTGGCCCCTTTTTAAATCTTAAAAAAATTTTGAAAAATATTCTTGATAAAAAAGAGGAAAAGGGCTAGAATATATATTGGCTAAGATTTGGCTTACAGCAGTAAGTCTTACAATAAATTATATGGAGGGCTAAAAATGAGCAATAAACTTATGTTGTCAGCAAGTGATCGTATTGCAGCATTACTTGATGACTCAAGTTTCGTTGAAGTGGGTGCTTATGTTACAGCTAGAACTACTGACTTCAACACAAGTGACATCGAAACACCGGCTGATGGTGTAGTAACAGGTTATGGTACAATCGATGGAAGATTGGTGTATGTATATAGCCAGGACGCAAAGGTTTTAGGTGGTTCTGTTGGTGAAATGCATGCGGCAAAGATTACAAAAATCTACGATATGGCACTTAAAATGGGTGCACCGGTTATTGGTTTAGTAGATTGTGCAGGTTTAAGATTACAGGAAGCTACAGATTCTTTGCATGCTTTTGGAAATATTTTCTTAAAGCAAACAATTGCATCTGGTGTTATTCCACAGATTACCGGTATTTTCGGTGTATGTGGTGGTGGTAGTGCAATCATTCCTGCGTTATCAGATATTACATATATGGTTAAAGACAATGCGAAGTTATTTGTTAATAGCCCAAATGCATTGGATGCCAACTACGTTGAGAAGTTGGATACTGCAGCGGCAGCTTATCAGAGTGAAAACAATGCCGTTGTTGATGAAGTATTAGAGGATGATGCAGCAGTGCTTGGCAAGATTCGCCAGGTAGTGGCTATGCTTCCATCCAATAATGAAGATGATTCAAACTATGTTGATTGTTTGGATGATTTGAATCGTGAGATTCCTAATTTAGAAGGTCTTGCTGATGATGCCAGAAGTGTATTAGCACATATTTCTGATAGCAATGTATTTGTTGAATTAAAGAAAGAATATGCGAAGGATATGGTTATTGGTTTCATTAAGTTAAATGGAACAACTGTAGGATGTGTTGCAAACCAGGTTGCTGATGGTGGTGATGTATTAACTACTGAAGGTGCAGCAATTGCAGCAGATTTCGTTAATTTCTTAGATGCATTTAATATTCCGATACTGACATTAACAAATGTTTCAGGTTTTAAAGCAACAATTGAAGAAGAAAAGACAGTTGCCAGATCTGTAGCAAAGCTTACTTATGCATTTGCCAATGCAACAGTTCCTAAAGTTAACTTAGTTACAGGTAAAGCTATGGGTAGTGCTTATCTTGCCATGAACTCTAAGTCAATTGGTGCTGATATTGAATATGCATGGAAGAATGCAATGATTGGTACAATGGATCCTGATAGT
Source organism: Lachnospiraceae bacterium (assembly GCA_051880435.1). Taxonomy (GTDB): domain Bacteria; phylum Bacillota; class Clostridia; order Lachnospirales; family Lachnospiraceae; genus CAG-590. The sequence goes on from JBJENY010000049.1 coordinate 64,934, forward strand.
GCCATTAAGATTATGTATGCAGATGAGCTTGCAAAAGAAAACTATGATAAGGATGCTGTTGCTGCTAAGAAGGCTCTTTATACAGAGAATATGTCAAGTGCTATGTCTGCAGCTAAGAGAGGCTATGTTGATGATATTATTGAAGGTGCAGCTACAAGAAAGCGTTTGGTTGCTGCATTTGAGATGTTATACACAAAGAGAGAAGAAAAACCTTACAAAAAGCATGGTGCAGTATAGGAAGGAGATAGTTCTATGAAAATGAAAAGGATTGCTTTCGTTTTTTCTATGATTGCTATGTTCTGTGTACTAACTGCTTGTAGTAGTGGAAAAGAAGAATTAGATTTTGTATATAGCGATGTCAATATCATTGCTAATACAATTGCAAATGCAGATCAAATGCAAAATGCAACTTCTTCACAGCGTGCTTATTGGGAAAATTCGGATGATGAATCTGCAAGTATTTATTTAACCGGTGTTAATAATTTTGACAGTGCTAAGGATGAATGTGGTGATTTCCTTGGTTATCGTTCAAAGAATAATGATATTTTGACAATTGATTATACAAGCATTAGTCAAATGGATGAGGATGCTTTTAATGAATGGTATGCAAATTTAATCAGTAATGTGGATGCGACCATTACTGAGAATGGCGCGAATGTTACTGTTGAATTAGTGGCAGCCTATGAAACACGTGATGTCATATATTCGTTTGTATATGAGAAAAATCCGGAGGCTGATTATGCTGCTGAGATTTATCAGCAAAATGTATTACCATATCAGGTAAAAGAAATTCTAGCTACACCGGATTATACATTTGGTGAAAAGATGTCAAAGGCTGGTGCAAATACATTAATGGGAATGGGTACCGTATTTGTTGTATTAATATTCATTTCGTTAGTGATTGCACAGTTTGAACGAATTAATAAAATGAGTACAAAGATTGCTAACTGGTGGGTAAATAGAAAGTCTAAGAATAATGAAGTAAGTCAGGAACAGGATGTGACATCTCCGGCTACTTCTATCGTAGAAAGAATGCCAGCAGGTGTTACAGCAACACAGAATCCAATGGATGATAGCGAATTGGTTGCTGTTATTACAGCAGCAGTTGTTGCAAGCAGTGTTTCAACAGGTGGAACTGATCAGTTAGTGGTTCGTTCCATTAGAAAAGCAAGAAGATAATGATAGGAGGAATTAGATTATGAAAAATTATAGAATTACAGTAAATGGTACAGCTTATGATGTAGCAGTTGAAGAATTAGGTGCAGGTGCAGTGACAGCTCCCGTAGCAGCTCCGGTTGCAGCAAGTCCGGTAGCAGCAGCTCCAGCTCCAGCCCCAGCGCCTGCTGCAAGTGGTTCGGAAGGTGCGGTTAAGGTTTCAGCACCAATGCCTGGTAAAATTTTAGCAATTAAAGCTAATGTTGGTCAGGCTATTAAGAAGGGTGATGTAGTAATGGTACTTGAGGCTATGAAAATGGAGAATGAAATTGTTGCTCCTGCTGATGGTACAGTTGCAAGCGTAAATGTAGCAGTTGGTGATAGCGTAGAATCCGGTGATACACTTGCTTCATTAAATTAATGATTGCACTTGATTATTAAGATAAGGAGGCAGTTTCATGGATTATATTTGGTCAACTTTGCAGAACTTAGCAGGACAAACTGCATTTGCTAATCTTTACTGGGGAAACTTTGTTATGATTGGTGTGGCATGTGCGTTCCTTGTTCTTGCAATTAAGTTTGGATTTGAGCCACTTTTACTAGTTCCTATTTCATTTGGTATGTTACTTGCCAATATGTTTCCTGGAATTATTCAGGAAGGTGGATTGTTTCATTTCTTTTACTTATTAGATGAGTGGAGTATTTTACCTTCTCTGATTTTCTTAGGCGTAGGTGCTATGACAGACTTTGGTCCGCTGATTGCGAATCCTAAGAGTTTCTTGTTAGGTGCAGCAGCTCAGTTTGGTATTTATTCCGCATATTTCTTTGCGATTATGATGGGATTTTCGGATAAAGCAGCAGCAGCAATTTCCATTATTGGTGGTGCTGATGGTCCTACATCTATTTTCTTGGCAGGTAAGCTTGGAATGGGTGGAACATTAATGGGTCCGATTGCGGTAGCAGCATATTCCTATATGGCGTTAGTACCGGTTATTCAGCCACCATTTATGAAGTTATTAACAACTGAAAAAGAGCGTAAGATTAAAATGGAGCAGTTACGTCCTGTTTCTAAGCTTGAGAAGATTTTATTCCCGATAGTAGTTACTATTATTGTAGTATTGATTCTTCCAACAACAGCACCTTTAGTAGGTATGTTAATGTTAGGTAATTTATTTAGAGAGTGTGGTGTTGTAAAACAGTTAACAGAAACAGCATCAAATGCACTTATGTACATTGTAGTTATTTTACTTGGTACTTCTGTAGGTGCCACTACAACAGCACAGTCATTCCTTAATGTATCAACACTTAAGATTGTTGCTTTAGGTTTGATTGCATTTATTATTGGTACCTGTGCAGGTGTATTATTTGGTAAGCTAATGTGCTTAGTAACTAAGGGTAAGGTTAATCCTTTAATTGGTTCTGCCGGTGTATCTGCAGTTCCTATGGCTGCACGTGTATCACAAAAGGTTGGTGCAGAAGCAGACCCTACTAACTTCTTATTAATGCATGCTATGGGTCCTAATGTTGCCGGTGTTATTGGTACAGCGGTTGCAGCCGGTACATTCATGGCTATCTTTGGAGTATTCTAAAGCGAAAGGTTATTATAATTTGAATTGAAATTTGGAGGAATAAAAAATGGCAAATCAAGCAGCAAAACCGGTTAAGATTACCGAAACAGTTTTACGTGATGCACATCAGTCATTAATTGCTACTCGTATGACTACTGAGCAGATGCTTCCAATCATCGATAAGATGGATAAAGTTGGATATCATTCTGTTGAGTGTTGGGGTGGTGCAACATTTGATGCTTCTCTTCGTTTCTTAAAGGAAGATCCATGGGAGAGACTTAGAAAGCTAAGAGATGGTTTTAAAAATACAAAATTACAGATGTTGTTTAGAGGTCAGAATATTTTAGGATATGCACCATATGCAGATGATGTTGTTGAATATTTTGTACAAAAGTCAATTGCAAACGGTATTGATATTATTCGTATTTTTGACTGTTTAAATGATATTCGTAACTTAGAGACTGCTGTAAAGGCAGCAAATAAAGAAAAAGGACATGCTCAGGTTGCTCTTTCTTATACATTAGGTGATGCCTATACTATGGATTACTGGAAAAATATGGCTAAAAAAATTGAAGATATGGGCGCGGATTCTATTTGTATCAAGGATATGGCAGGTTTATTAGTACCTACTGCAGCAACAGAGTTGGTTCAGGCGTTAAAGGAAGGAAGTAGCTTACCAATCCAGTTACATACTCACTATACTTCAGGTGTGGCAGCTATGACATATATGAAGGCTGTAGAAGCAGGATGTGATATTATTGATACGGCAATGTCTCCACTTGCCATGGGTACATCTCAGCCGGCAACAGAGGTTATGGCAAAATCTTTTGAAGGAACAGAGTATGATCCTGGATTTGATCAGAATTTATTGGCAGAAATTGCTGATTATTTCCGTCCGCTTCGTGAGGAATGGTTAGAGTCAGGTCTTCTTAGTCCAAAGGTAATGGGTGTTAATATTAAGACCTTATTGTATCAGGTACCTGGTGGAATGCTTTCTAACATGGTTTCGCAGCTTAAGGAAATGCATGCAGAGGATAAGTACGATGAGGTATTAGAGGAGATTCCTAGAGTTCGTAAGGACTTTGGTGAAATTCCACTTGTAACACCTTCTTCCCAGATTGTAGGTACACAGGCTGTTCTTAACGTGGTATTAGGTGAGAGATATAAATCACTTACAAAAGAGTCAAAGGATATGTTAGTTGGTAAGTATGGTCAGACTACTTTACCTGTAAACCCTGAGATTCAGAAGATGGCTTTAGATGCGCTTGGAATGGATAAGCCAATTACTTATCGTCCGGCAGATGATATTAAGCCACAATTAGAAACTCTGGAAAAAGAAATGGCTCAGTATAAACAGCAGGACGAGGATGTGCTTTCTTATGCATTATTCCCACAGGTTGCAACAGAATTCTTTAAATACAGAGAAGCTCAGCAGACAAAAGTAGATGCGTCTGTCGCAAATACTGATAATGGAGTATATCCGGTATAATGAGATGATTATTTGCTACATAACGATGTTATGTATGCTTTGTTAAATTTACAAAAAGCGTGTACGGTTTCGTATGCGCTTTTTGTTGTTATATTGATAGTATTATGATAAAATCTTCCATGAACGGTATTAAATATTAATGTATTTAAAATCATACGTGTCTGATTGGCAGTATGGAATATGTTTTGCGTAAAAGGGGGAGATTTCCATAAGAAAATGTATATTATTCCTGTGGGGATTTTTCCTTGTTTTCTTTTTAACCGGTTGTGAGGTTTTAAGAGATGGTAGCAAAATAACCGTTATAAATGAAAATCATTTGTTTCATATCACTATAGGTGGTCTCATGTTTTTGATTGTCATTATTGTATTTTTATTGTGGTGGGTTTATGCTGTTATGAAACGTTATTTCATCCATAATAATTCTGAACTATGGGCAAGTACAGAAGCAAATATAATAGATGATAACGATGATTACCAAAATGGATTCAACACAAGTCGTAATTTTCGTAGAAGTGTTGTTTATTCAGATTATAAGATTGAGTATTTTGTTCAGGGAAAGCGATATGTATCCCATGTGAATGGTTCTGATTTGATAGGATGCGACGGGACGGTAGAGATTGAATATCTGAAAAAACGTCCAACTTATATTCGAAGTAAAAAAGGAAAGAGAAAATGTCAGATGTAATTGTAGTTGGTGGCGGAGCAGCAGGGATGATGGCTGCAATATTTGCTGCCCGTAACGGTAAGAAGGTTACGCTAATCGAGAAAAATGAAAAACTTGGAAAAAAGCTTTTTATAACTGGGAAAGGAAGATGTAATTTTACGAATGCCTGCGATACTGAGGATTTGTTTCAAAATGTTGTTTCTAATCCCAAATTTTTATATAGTGCTTTTTATT
>JBJENY010000050.1:0-19026 GCA_051880435.1 Lachnospiraceae bacterium
TTACCAAACACTTTTTAGATATTTAACCTGTCTACTTGACAAGGGGCATATCACAGTACAGGTATCTTTTACTTTTTCTTACATAATCCATGCTTTGTTATATATACGTTTTAAAGAAAGTACATTCTTCTTCATTACATATTCTAGCTTCCGGTAATCTACAATTCACATGAAATACATGTCCAATCTCTTTTTGTTCCTTGGTTCCATATATCTTAATCCTTGTGGGAATGTTAAGCCTTTCCAAATGTTGAAACATTGCCTTCGCCTCATCTAAAAAGAAGTCATTCACGGCACTTACTACAAAGCTTGGCGGAAAATCTTTTGTCATATGTCCCCAAACATCTATTATATTTTTCTCTTCAGATGTAAGCACATCATAATTTTTCCCAAGATATACAAAAAACATATTCTCCGAATCATTCTCTAATATCTTTTTCATATTATAAAGTCCACAGTTTAATCCAAGTGCTTTTATCATAACATTAGGTAATTGAAAGGAAAATTTTTTTGCATACTCTTTGTTTGTAAAAATTGCAGCATAATGACTTACCATTTGTGCTCCTGCGGAATCACCAATCAGTATCAATTGATTCTTGTCAATATGATAATCTCTTCCATTTTTTTCAATAAATGATAATACACTGTTAATATCTTCAAGTGCAGCCGGAAATTTACATTCCGGAGCCAAACGGTAATTGATATTAACAACTGTAAATCCTTTTAAGGCAAGCTGCATACAGTAAAATTGGTATACTTCCTTATTTCCATAGACAAAAGCACCACCATGCACATTAATAATTGCAGGCTGTAACCCTGATACATTTTTTTGTACATAAATATCAAGTAAATTTGCCTTATCATTGATTCCAATATCCTCATCAAGTTTTTCTCTATACAGAACATTGTCATAACGTTTTATTTCCTCAGGAGTTGTTAATCCTTCATCTCTTTTTTGATCTCCAATAGCCCATTCTTTACGAATTGTTTTCACATATTCCATTTTAATTAAATTGGGATCATCTGTAGCATTATCCCTCAAAGCTTCATTTACAATATCCTTATTTTTTTCAATCAAATCATTAATATAATCACTGACACCACTTCTATTATCCATAGCAACCTCCCCTAATTCAACTAATAACTAGCAAAAATAATATATACATTTTATCACAAATTCATTTAATATCCCATAAACATAAAAATTGGATACTCTAATAAAAAGAGTATCCAAAAAAACGACCTTAATAAAATTTATTCTTTGTTTATTTTATGCTTTCTAATTGCCAAAAATAATCCTGCAATTAAAACAATTCCAATTATAATCCATGCCCAAGCAGGAACATTTTTTATATTAAAACATCGAATCTGTATCCACATATCATTAATGGCATCATTTTGTTCATTATCAAAATAAATCATAATTGATGAACGATGAATTACATCCGCAGTTGGATATTGAGCAAATAACTGACGATTTAACTGGTCAGTTGACGTAGTAATTACATAATCACTGTCATCACTATCATTTGTAAAAAAATAACCCAATGAATACTCTGCCGTATCTTCTTCATCATCTTCTGCTCCATAACACCAGTCAATGTATTCAAAAATTCGTTCGTCCTCACCACCGGCAATAACAGAAGTATAACCGATATAGTACATATTTCTAATTACATTATCAGCTCTCGAATTAAAATTAATAAATGCTTCGGCCGCATGCTGCTTTCTATCATCCTGGGACAAACCGTTTTTTAACATCACCCAGCCGTCGAAATAAATATTTGTAGCTTCCTTTGGAACAGCAAATGCAAGAGTATAATCATCCTCGTCTGCCTGATCCAAGGTATAAACTGCATCCCCGGACCACTGATAATTCGCAACAACCTTTCCGGTAATCATATCTGCTTTACCTGCATCAGTTTCATAGGAATACAAATTACCGTTAATACCTTGTAAATAGCTTTGTACTTTTGCAATGGTTTCCGGCGTTACATCATTCATTTCTGCTTTTAATTTCTCACTGTAATTTTCATCAGATAAAAACGCATCAGATGTTAATAAATCTTTTTTTATAGCTCCAACTGCTGCAAAATAGGAATCTCTTACATTATCCTTAATGGTAATTTGTCTTTTAAATTTTTCGTTTTCTAATAAAGTCCAGCTGGAGGCTTCTTCTTTGGATACCACCTCCGGATTATACACAAAGCCGGTCACACCCCACATGTAACCTGCGGCGTACTTTGACCATGGTTCTCCATTAATTTCATTTTCCTCAAAAATACCCTGAATATAAGGTGAAACACCATTTATGTAATAATTATTCGGATTATTCGTATCAAAGAAATCCTCTGACAATGGAACCAATTGGTCCTCTGCTAATAGCTTCATAATCATATATTCAGAGGGACAAACTACATCAAACACATCACCAAGTGTTAGCATATTATATAAATCTTCATTGGTACCAAAAGTGGAATATTCAACCTTCACTTTGATGCCATATGTATCCAGATACCACTGTTCAAAATCCTCAATCATAGAGTTTTCCCCTATAATATCACCACTTTCCAAATCAATGGTTTCCTCTTCATCCCAGTCACCTTCATCAATATACTCTTCCCAGTTACAAACACGTAATGTTACCTCCGGAATATCCTTTGAAGTTTTACAATTCACATTTTTTGATGGAACAAATGACACCAGGGAAGCAAGTAAAATTAAACACAATCCATAACAGATTCCTTTTCTTTTCATCATTTAGCTGCCTCCCGTTCATTTATTTGGCGATATGCTTTTATATTCATACCTAGTACAATTAATACAACAATGACAAATATCACTGTAGACAATGCCCAAAGTGCAGTTTTAATTGATGTCTGAGAACCTTTTGTTGCATTTACAACATAAGTACTAATCGTATCAAAAACAGCAGGCTTTGTATAAGTAGCAATAAAATAATCATCCAAAGACAATGTAATTGCCAATGCAAACCCTGAAATAATACCGGAAAAAATCTGAGGAATCACAATCTTACGCAAAGCAGTGAAAGGACTTGCCCCAAGATCTAATGCAGCTTCATAAATACTGGGATCCATTTGTTTTAATTTGGGCAAAACAGATAAATATACAAAAGGAGCACATAAAGTTACATGTCCGATTACAAGCGGAATATAGGTATCTTTGCTAATTCCAAGTGCTACTACAAGTAAAACACAAATAGAAAATCCCGTTACAACATCAGCATTTACTACCGGAATCTGATTAAGGGTAGACATGGCAGATGCAATGCCCTTTTTGGAATAAAAGGAACCAATGGCACCAAGTGTTCCCAATATCGTTGCAATTAAGGATGCGCAAAGTGCCAGCACAATCGTTCCGACAATCATATTCCGTAATTCCGGCGTTGTAAAAAGTGTCACATAATTTTTCAGGCTAAATGTACCTGCTCCTCCAATTTGTGTTGCAGTTGTAAAACTATAAAAACTTAATATTAAAATCGGTGCGTACATAAATACTAAAACTAACAGGATAACTATGCTTCTTATACCCTTTTTCATTATAATAACGCACCTCCTTTTGAATCATCTTCCTCTAGCGAAGCAGTTAAAAGTGTAAAAATACAAATAATTACAAGTAATACCAGTGCAATCATGGAACCACCGTGCCAGTTATAGGCTGAAAAATAACTACCAATCAGACTACCCATAATATAAGTACTGTTATAAAGCATGTCTAAAACAACATAATTCGTCATGGCAGGTAAAAATACCATTGCCACACCACTTACAATTCCCGGAACGGAAAGGGGTAATGTCACTTTAAAAAATGCACTCACATCTCCTGCTCCCAAATCCTTTGCAGCCTCAAGCAAAGAACCATCTAATTTCACAATGGTATTATAAATTGGCAAAATCATGAATGGTAAAAAATCATAGGTCATGCCGATTACAGTATTAAAAAAAGGATGATATGCCAGATTTCCTTCCAAAATTGTTAAAATCTCTTTTAATGCCGTTATTCTCAAAGAGAAATTAATCCACATTGGCATTACAAAAACCATAATCATAACAGACTTGGATTTTAAATGACTGGTTGCTAATATGTAAGCAGTCGGATATGCAAATAATAAACAAACCAAAGTCGTTACCATAGCAATTCCTAAACTATAAAACAAAGTGCCCAGAGTATTGGGATTTGTAAAAAATTGAATAAAATTATCAAGAGAAACCTTTCCGGTTTTATCTGTAAAAGCATAATATACCAATACAATTAATGGCATAACAACAAATAAAACTAAATATATCATATAAGGAATCCCTAAATTTTTTCTTGAAAAAGAAATTTGTTTCATTAAAGATATCCTCCTATTATTTTTTTACCGAAAAGCTCATTTTTTCAACCGGCATAATTAATCCTACCAGGTCATCCATATTCCATAAATATTCATCATCTACAATAAAATCCTGTCCAAACTCTGTCCGAACCACATAGCTGTAATGGTCACCTTTGTAAATCAGATTACTAATATATCCTTCAACAAGTCCTTGTTCTTTATCGTCTGTTAAAGTAATATCCTCCGGGGAGATTGCTGCATAAATTGTTATCTTTTCAGGATCAATCACTTCTCCCATGGCATCAATTAAAATTCCATCCTCATTTCTTTGACTTCCTTTAATAATTTTAGTCAAACTGGTACTTAATTTCTTTTTGTTATATTCCAGCTTATGATTTTTATTAATATCCACTGCAAATATGTTAGTATGATCTTCAGCAATCATAATATGAATATTATCCGGATCCACCTTCATACCAACTTTGTCTCCGACCTTTGCACTATTTACTGTCTGAATAACAACCTCATTTCTGCCTGATTCAACCGTTATTTCATAGTGCATTCCTTTAAATACAACTGAAGTCACAGTACCTGTAATTGTTCCATCTGACGGATTTGTAATGATAACATCTTCAGGACGAACAACAGCTGTAATTCTTGTTCCTTCTGAAACATCATCAACACAGGTAAACTCTGCACCTGCAAATCTGGCTTTCATTTTTCCGGTCATAATACCATTAAAAATATTACTTTCTCCAATAAAGTCAGCTACAAAAGCATTGATTGGCTCGTTATAAATATCTTCCGGTGTACCAATCTGTTGTATTTTTCCTTCTGACATAACAACAATTTTATCAGACATACTTAAAGCTTCTTCCTGGTCATGGGTAACATAAATAAATGTAATACCAACCTCATCATGCATTGCCTTTAACTCAATCTGCATTTCTTTTCGCATCTTAAGATCTAATGCTCCTAATGGTTCATCTAACAACAGAATTTCCGGTTCATTTACTAAGGCTCTTGCGATTGCTACACGCTGCTGCTGACCACCGGAAAGAGTAGATACCTTTCTTTTTTCAAAACCTTCTAAATCAACAAGTTCCAGAACTTTTTTTACTTTTTTCTCAATTGTCTTTTTGTCAAGCTTCTTCTGTTTTAAACCAAAGGCAATATTCTCAAAAATATTCATATGAGGAAACAATGCATATCTTTGAAAAACCGTATTAATCGGGCGTTTATTTGGCGGCAATTCAGAAATATTTTTTCCATTTAAAAGGATTTCTCCTTCTGAAGGTATATCAAAACCTGCAATCATTCTTAAGGTTGTAGTTTTTCCACAACCGGAAGGTCCTAAAAATGTAACAAATTCACCCTTTTTTACTTCCAAATTAAAATCACTTACTGCTTCAAATCCATCTGCAAAAACTTTACTAATATTTTTTAATTCAATAATATTTTCACTCATAATCTCTTCCTCTTTCACGTATTGTATCCGGTATATGATTTAGGCAATCCCCTCAAAACAGTGAGATAATTGTCAGGCTTTTAAAAATTAGGCGGCGTACTTACCCAGATTATTTTTGCCGGATGACTTGATACATTTTCAATTTTGTGCACCTGATTCGCCTGATAATAAAATGACTCATTTTTATTCACAATATACTGTTTTTCACCAATCGTTAATACTATTTTCCCTGAAATCACATAACCAAACTCTTCTCCCGAATGGGGATTATCTTCTTCTAAGCTTTGATATGGTTGAATTACAACTAATAACGGCTCCATTTGGTTGCCCTGGGCAGTAGGAACAATCCACTGGATACTATTTCCTGAATCATCAATTTTCTCAAAATAATCCTCATCAGAAAAAACCACATATTCCTCTTCCGAATCCTTAAAGAAATCGGAAGGGGTCGTTCCTAAACATTCAATCAAATCAAATAATGTAACAACAGACGGGGACACCTGTCCTCTTTCTAACTGAGAAATAAAACCTTTCGTCAGCTCTGTTCTATCAGCTAATTCCTGCTGGGTTAAACCATTTCGTTTTCTTAAATTCTTTATCTTTTTTCCAATTTGTTCATTCACATATTCGATTTCCATCGTTTTTAACCTCTAAACTTTATATTCATTATTACTAAACTTTCAAAACAAAATCAATTATACTAATAATAAACAAAATGTCAATTATTATTGTTATAATCATAAAATATTTTTTAGAATTTTTTTACCCATTCTTAATATTCTTAATGTTTTAATCTTTTTTCCGATTATTACAGTTTTTATGAGTTTATTAATTTTTACAATAACAATCATGCTACATAAAAATAAAAGAAAAAGCACATTTTCCAAGTACTACTTGAAAAATGTGCAAAAACATAAAGGAATTAATTTAAATTTTCTGCAATTACTTTTACTACCTCTTCCAATACAATCGGTTTTGAAAGATGTCCATTCATACCTGCTTCTAACGCCATTTTTTTATCTTCATCAAAAGCATTAGCCGTCATTGCAATAATAGGAATTGATGCCAACTCCTGATTTTCCAGTCTTCTGATACGCCTTGCAGCCTCATATCCATCTAAAACAGGCATTTGAATATCCATAAGAACCAAATCATATTGTCCCGGATTTGCACCAGAAACCCTATCTACAGCCTCCTGACCATTTTCTACAGTATACACAACAAAGCCATACTCTTGTAAAATCTCTAATGCAATTTCTCTGTTTAGTTCATTATCTTCAGCCAGAAGTATCTTTTTCCCAATAAAGCTGTTACCTTGGGCAGAATTATGTAAAACATCTTCTTGTTCTCCTTCTTTTTGCTGACCAAGTGCACTTAAAAGAGAATCCCTTAAATCAGACATAAACATCGGTTTCGAACAAAATGCCGTAACACCTGCAGCTCTTGCCTCCACTTCAATATCTGTCCAATCATAAGCAGTTAAAATAATAATCGGCGTATCATCTCCAAGACTTCTAATCTGTCTTGTAACCTCAATACCATTCATATCAGGAAGACGCCAGTCAATAATATATGCATGAAATGCATCATTTACTTCAATGGCCTGTTTCGCGCGAAGCACTGCCTCTCTTCCGGAAACCGTCCATTCAGAACGCATTCCCACACACAATAGCATCTTCGTAACACTGTCACAGGTATTAAAATCATCATCTACAACAAGTGCCTTTAATCCTTCCAGTTCTTTTATTTTTTCAATATTTCTATGCTTTGACTGAAGGCGAAGCTCAAAACGGATAATAAATTCTGTTCCCTTTCCCTGTTCTGTATTCACCTCAATGGTACCACCCATCATATCAACAATATTCTTTGATATTGACATTCCAAGTCCTGTACCTTGTATTTTACTGACTGTGGAATTACGTTCCCGTTCAAAGGGGTCAAAAATACGCTCCGCAAAATCCTTACTCATGCCAATACCGGTATCCTTTATATGAATCTCATATAAACCCTTCCCCTCAGAAGTATTATGAAGCTGTGAAATCCGCAAGGACACAGTACCTCCGGGAGCAGTAAACTTAATGGCATTAGATAAGAGATTTAACAATACCTGATTTAATCTTATTTTATCACAGTATACATCCTCATCTAATACATCCATGGTATCCATATATAATTCCAGCTGTTTGGCATGAATCTGTCCACTTATAATTGTTTTTAAATCATGAAGCACATCAGAAAGATTTACTTCTGTTTCCTCTAAATGTATTTTACCACTTTCAATACGGCTCATATCCAAAATATCATTAATAAGTGAAAGCAAATGATTTCCTGAAGAAAGAATTTTAGACAAATAATCTTTTACCTTATCCTCATTACCAATATTGGCGATTGCCAATGTAGTAAAACCAATAATAGCATTCATTGGTGTCCGGATATCATGAGACATATTACTTAAGAATGTACTCTTTGCCCGGTTTGCACTTTCTGCAGCTTTCACAGCATTTTCAAGTGCCTGGTTAATATTCTTATCCTTTGTACGGTCAGACATAACAAGAATATATTTTTTCTCACCGCGAATATCTCTGCAAAGGGCAACAACATGAAACCAACGTACCTCACCGGTTTTTTGATGTACATATTCTCTCTCCCATTCACCCTGTTCACCGGGATGAATATAAGAAAGCTGTTCCAAAATATGAATTGTATCACTATCTTTTACGAGACGATCCATTTCATGAATATCGGAACGGGCACTATCTACAGAAATACCCATTAGTTTTTCAATATTAGGGCTGATATAATCCACACGCAGTTCTTCCGAATCAAGCATAAGAAAAACATCATCAACATTAATGGAGACCATAGAAAACAATTCGTCCCGGTATAAAATTTCTGTATCCTTTTTTCTTAATTTCACCTGATTCTGTCTGATTACAAGGGCAATCAGCAAAAGAGCAAGACTGAGCATGATAGCTGCTACTAATAAAAACGTACTGTATTGAAGCTTATTCATACTGGAATTCACTACATCAGTTGGTACCAGACCAAGAACAATCCAATTCTCAAAGCCAGCCGGTTCATAAATCAGATAATAGCTTTCATCTTCAATATCAAATACTGCAGCACCTGAACCTCCCTGCTTAAATTCCATATTCAGCTTTTCTATATCATCACTACTCATGCTTGAATATTTTTTTAACATAGCAAGAAAATTATATATATCCTTTTGTTTATCAGATGTATTATCTAATACAATACGACCATCTGCATGAATGACAAAAGTACTCGCCTTTCCATCAAAGGATTGAATTTCCAGGGCATTAACCATATCTGAGTTATTAAAACTAACTGCAATGGCCTCATAAGAAAACCCATCATAGGTTCCAAATTGCGCAGGTGTAACAAATACCATAATCTGTGGTTTACCGGGTACTACAGAATTGACTACCTTATCCTGTCCATTCAGAATAAGCTCCGGTAATTCACTTTTTAAGTCTAAATAACCGGTCTCACCACTTACTGTCCGATAATCGCCCTCACGATTTATAAAATAAAAATCTGTAAATCCGGTTTCCTCTTTTGCATGGTTTACAAAATCCTGAACCTGTTTATCATTTTGTACATCCTGCAAATAATCTGCCCATAAATGCATATGCTTCCAGTTTCTATCTACGAAATTTTGAAGAGAATTGTTGGCCTGATGGAATATCTCTGTTAAATGTGACACACTTTCTGAATATATTGTATTTGATACAAATGTATTATAGTGAAAACCGAACATAATAATACATAGCATCAAAAAAACAATAACCAATATATTCCGTATCCTCTTCCACATATTATATCCTCCTATTATTTGAATTTTCATCAATTCATCCAATTATTTAGTGTTATTGTAATTATTAAATCAAGAGAGTATGCAATATGTTCATTCATATCAGTATCCATTGCATTTTTCATTTCCTCTTCAAAAGCACTTTATCATAGCAAAAATATAATAATACATCAAGAGAAAATCCACTACTTTTTATAAAGAAGACTCTGCTAACTCCTCAAATTCCTTTCGAACATTCCAAAAACAGTCTAATATTTTAGGAGAAAAGACACCACATTCCCCTGTTACAATCATTTGAAACGCTTTATCTTTAGAAAATGCACTTTTATATACCCGTTCATTCACAAGAGCATCATATACATCAGCAATAGATACTATTTGTGCTGAAATAGGGATGTCATCTCCTTTTAACCCATCAGGATATCCCTTTCCATCATACCGTTCATGATGATATCTGCAAATTTCATAGCTGGCTTTTCCATATTCTTCATCCCAGGTATTTTCTATATTACTTAAAATCTCACAGCCCCTTGTGGTATGGGATTTCATATATTCAAACTCATCCTGGGTTAATTTTCCCGGTTTTAATAAAATCGAATCAGGAATTGCAATTTTACCAATGTCATGGAGGGCACTTGCTGACACGATTACATCAATTTTTTCTTTCGTCAGTTCATATTCCGGATAATCCTTCATTAACTGCTCAGCCAGCAATCTTGTATACCCTTTCACACGTTTGATATGCTCTCCGCTTTCCAGATTACGATATTCTACAACTGTACCTAATATATCAATTACATTTTCCTTACTTTGTTTCAGCTGTTCTGCCTGAATTTGTAGCAGTTTATATTGTTTTTTTAATGTTTTTGTCTGCTGTTCTATTTTTTGCTCCAGCTCCTCTTGATATTGATATAAAGAAATAATATTATTCACTCTCCGTTTTACTAATCTTTCATCAAAAGGACGATGAATAAAATCAGCCACTCCTAAATCAAAACATTTCTTTTCGGTTTTCACTGTATTCTCGCTACTAACAATAATAACAGCCAGTTGTTCTCCCCAAGGCTGCTTTCTTACCTCTTCCAGTACATGAAGTCCATCCATTCCCGGCATAATTAAATCCAGCAACAAAAGTGAAATGGTATCATGCTTTTCCATCAAAATATGTAAGGCAGCTTCACCGGAATCAGCCATTAATATTTCATATTCATCCTGTAACATTTCAGCCAAAAGTTCTCTGTTAATTAATACATCATCAACAATCAGTATATTATTTTTCATACGTCTCCTCCTAATAACACAACTATTATAGATGCAGTAACCTTAATAATTGGAATATACGGCAACCCGTTGATTCATCCTTTTCAAAATTACATTCCTAACGATTTTTGACTGCCATCGTATTCCATCAATTACAACAGTAACACCATCATTAATCTGTCCCTCCACTTTTGCACTCACACTACCGGACATCATTAACGCTTCTTTCATACTATTCTTTTTTTGTAAGAGGCTCTCTAATTCTTTTTCTTTTGTATAAATAGCACTCTCTATTTTTAAATAAATGTCCATTGCATTTCTTTCTTCAGACGAATATTTTTTTTGAAATTCCTTATGAGAACTCCGTAAAATGGACAATTCCTGATTCACATTTTGTATGGACTCGTTTACTTTATCTTCGCTTTTTAAAACACTGTCCCGGTAACCAATAAAAATATCAGTTGGTAATCCTGCCGTATTACCCAAATGAATTGCTTTCAAACCATGATCTGCACACAGCCTTCCACCTGCAATCATTCCCTTTTTACCAATTGCTTTTATTTCTCCTTTTGCATACAAATTAGATTTAAAAAAATAATCCCCTTGAATATCTCCCTGTGCATAAACCTCCGTTTCTTCAAAGAAATTACCAATGACATCTCCTTTTGCCTGAACAATTCCACCTCCGGTACCATTCATACCCTGTCTCAAAAACACTGTTCCGTCACAATTAATCTTTGCTGCTTCCACATAACCCTTAACAATAATATTTCCGGTAGCTTTTATAACAGAACCGCTACTAACATTTCCTTCTATCATAACATTTCCATCAAATACTACATTACCGGTGGACAAATTCACATCCTTTACAACAAGTAATTGTGATACATTCAACTGAAATTGATTTAAGGAAACAATTCCATGCATTTGAGAAATATAAGTTTTGCCATCATCTAATCTTTTAAAACCCTTACCGGTTAAATACCCCATTTCCCTGCCACGTTTTGCAACAATTGGGGTTCCTGTTATATTAACTCCATCTTCACCTTTTTTTGCGTGATGATAAACTGCAAGCTTTTGTCCTTCATTTACTGTCTCAAACCATTCAACATTTCTATAATCTATTTTCCCATTTTCATATTCCTCCGGTATAAGAGGAAATTGGGTACGAAAGAAAAATTCATACCAGCCATCCTCACCGTCAACAGGCATTTTACCCTGGGCAATTAACATCGGTTTATTTAAGTAATTGCCTTTTACAACCATATCAATTACATCATATTTGATTCCAAAATGAATTCCTTCATTATGCAATGCCTTTAAAATTCCAATTCTGGATAATTGGTTCGCATCTTCATGAATTTGTATATATGCTTCCATATCATTTTGATATTTTGTTATGGTGCAATATTGCCCTGCATCATCTAACGCCTCAATTTCCTTAGTTTTCTCATCCTTTTGTAACTTTTCTAACAAAAAAACTGCAGGATTTTTTTCTAAAGCAATTCTGCGTTTCCTCATTTCTGCAGCCGTATACATAGGACTTCGGTAATATGAAATATCTACTCCGGCTTCCAGACCCAGACGTATTTCCTGCATCTGTCTATAAGAATAATAATCATTATTATACTGGTCCACATCTACCATATGTTCAATACCAAGACGAATCTCTCTCATCTGTTGCCAGTTATAATATGGTTTTGCATATACAGAAACATCCCAACCGTCCTCTAAACCGGTAAATATTTCATGTAATGCAATTCCTCTATAATCTTTTCTGACTATTGATTGTATAGACAGACCTTTTTCCAATGCCTCTCTGATTGCTTCTAGCTGCTCCGCATCATATCCTTCAACAATGTAAGGAACAATATTGACATGATGTAAGATACCTAACCGCATTTGTTTTAAAATACCTGCATTGAGACGAATATATGCAGATAAATCAATACCATCCTTTAACCCAATACGAATTTGATGCATCCTGTCATGGGATACGTCCGGTGATGCATATACGGATACCGAAATTCCTTCCTCTAACCCTTTTCTTATTTCTTCCATTTGAAACCAGTCATATTCGGCTTTTGCATATTGTAAAACATCTAAGCCCTTTGACAAGCCCAGTCTGATTTGTCGCATTTGGATGGAAAGAAATTCCTTTTTACAATAAATACTGACATCAAGTCCTTCGTTCAGTCCCTTTTTGATTTCCTCAATTTGATTTCTTGTATATCCTTCCGATTCTAGTTGGCTTACCATAATGTCCATATCATCACCACATTTCTTGGTATCTTTCCATAGTAATTTCTATATTTCAAGAAATTGTTTCAAACTATTAACAACTAAATCATAATTTGCTGTCACATTATCAAACAGTTCATTACATGTTACAAGATCTATCTGATTTTCATCCTTATCTCTTAAATATTCTGTAATTATACTTGATGTCATTTCCAGTTTCTTAAATCCAAGATTTGCACATACACCCTTTAATGAATGTGCAGCACGGAAAGCTTCAACATAATCTTTCTTATCAAGTGCACCAGATAAATTTTGATAGCTTGGTTCTGAAATAAACTTAATTAAAAACTTTTCAATAATTGCATCATTTGTAATACGTTCTTTAACAGATTCGTAATCTCCGCCCAAAGCATCATAGCATTCCTTTAATGACATCTTCTTTCTCCTTATCAATGCATATAGCTAAATTATATGTAATATTAAATTACACATTTTTATACCATTCAACAAAAAATGACATAACCATTTACTAGAATAATACTATTCATTCTAATTTTCAACAAATAATATTGTTTTGTCACGATAATTGATATATAATTTTTAATGACACTATTTTATTATTTCATTCTATTGATAGATAAATGGGAGGTTCTATGGAATTTAATGAAAAACTAATTTTTTTAATGAATATTACCCAAACAACCAATAAAGAACTGGCCCAGGGAATTTCCGTAGACCCTTCTTTAATTAGTTTGTTACGTTCCGGTAAAAGAAAGCAGCCACAAAACAAAAGCCATATTGAAAATATGGCAAGCTTTTTTTCCAAAAAATGCTTTGCTGATTATCAAAGAAATGCCTTGTCAGAAATGCTTGGCCAACGTTCCATTAGCAAAAAAATGCCTACAGAAATATTATCCAACCGGTTGGAAAGATGGTTAAAGGGCGACTCGGATATTGCAGATGATATAAAAACCGGAATTGAAGATACGCTCACAAAACCACAGACACCATTAAAACAGGAAACGGTGGAACAATCTAAAAGTGATGCAAGCTTTTATTTTGGAGAAAAGGGACGTCGTGAGGTTATGAAGCTCATGATGAAAATGATTAGAGAAACCGAAAAACCAGGTTCCCTCTTTATTTCCTCAGACGATAACCTTGAATGGCTATTATCAGATTATGCATTTACAAAACAAATTCAATCGAACTTGATGGAAATTGTAGAAAAAGGCTTCACAATTTACCAGATTATGCCTGCCATTAACTTTCTTCCCAGGTATACAGAAGCATTACAATTTTGGCTTCCTTTATATAGTACAGGTAAGGTCAAGGTATATTATTATCCAAGAATCAGGGACAATCTCTATCGTCGTTCCATGATTGTCCTGCCGGGGCGTTGTGTCCGAATTTCCAGTGCCATTGGTTTAGGCAGCAGCAGTGATGTTACTATGTTTTCCACAGATTTGTATGTAATAAATGCCCATACTTCACAGTTTCAGGAACATTTGGCAATGTGCCGTCCTGCCCTTTCTGCTTATTCAAAATTTGAAGATGTCGCAGATTTATTTATGGAAGTATCATTAAAAGGTGGTGATTACATTAATATGGAAAGCACCCTCTCCCCTAATACAATTCCCTATGAGCTTTTCCAACAGCTCATTAACAGTAATTGTGATTCAAAATGGAAAGGATTCTTCCAATCTAATGCTTTGCAGATTACAAATTTTGAAAAAACACTAAAAACAAGACAATATATTGATATGTTACCACTGGCAACTGCTGAAGAAATCTGGTCCGGAAAGGTTTATATAACTGTTCCTTATGATACAACTCCCGAACCACCTGTATATACTCCGGAAACCTATATTCTTCATTTAGAGAATATTCTTCGATTAATGGAGCAATATGAAAACTATTATTTTATACCATATCATGATACAGAATGGAAAAATTATAATCTGATTGTCAACAGCGATGGTCTGGCGATTCTTATACGTACCACCAAACCGTCTTTGATTATGAAAATGGAACGTCCTGAACTGGTAATAGCCTGCTACGAGCATTTGATACGAAAAGCAGAAAAAATAGGATATGATGGTATTCACAAGGAAAAGCACCGCAGAACCATAAAAGCACTTATAAAAGAACTAAAGCAGGGGAAATAAATAATCCTATCAATTATAAACAAACGGGAGGAATCGTTTTACAACAATTTCTCCCGTTTTACATAATTAAATATAAATACCGTTCCATAAGCACTTTACATACATGGAATCTCCTATATCATGCTATGCCATTATGATATCAACATCTCAATTAATGCACCTGGAAGCTTCTCTCCTCCTCATCTATATCCATTTTAAAAACCTCTACATCTTCAATATAAATGAAGGTACCTTGAGCCATTTTATCCAGAAATCCATTCACAAGGGAGTCTTCCCCCTGCAATTCCATCTCCACTCTTCCATCATAAAGATTTTTTACATATCCGGTAATCCGTAATGAATTTGCAAGATGATAAGCACGATACCGAAATCCAACTCCTTGAACGCCACCACTTACATAAAAATGTTTTCGAATTATCATTTATATCCCTCATTCTTTTCCATTTTTTTAAAAACTTCTTTTTAATATAAAACGTAAAAACAAGGGAACTTTTTTCATTTAAAAGTTCCCAAATTTATTATTATAATAAATATTTGTCTACAATTTCCAAAAGTCCGTCCTGGTCATTTGAACATTTCGTTATCACATCTGCCACTTCTTTTACTGTTTCCTGTGCATTTGCCATGGCAACCCCAATCCCGGCATACTGAATCATAGACATATCATTAAACCCATCGCCACAGGCAATGGTATCTTTTTTATCAATATGAAGGATGGAAAATAGCCTGTCTAAAGATGCAGCCTTATCAACCCCTAAGGGCATTGCTTCAATAAAAAATGGTTCTGAACGGTATATACTAAGCTTTCCTTCATACATAGCAGCTAATTCTTTTTCTAAAGAAGGTGCCACATCCACCGATGCAGTAAACAGACATTTATTTACATCAAAATCCACATAGGAAGGGAAATTATTTACTTGTTTAAGCTGCATATGATTCAGTCTGGCTTCAAACTCCATATGCTCATCAATTCTTGTTCCTGCAATCACAGTATCCCCTTCGTATGATACAAGACCCATATTATGGGATAATGCATATTCATACAAAGGAGCAATCAATTCTTTTGGAAAAACCTGTTGATAGACAACTTCCTTTGTTTTTACATTTGTAATTCTTGCACCATTAAAGCAAAGCTCATATCCACCAAACCGTTCTAACTGCAATGCATCTGACACCCATTTCACACCATGGGTTGGTCTACCGGAAGCAATCATAATTGTATGTCCTGCTTCTTGTACATGAATTAAAGCTTCCAAAGTTTTAGGCGTAATTTCTTTTTTACTGTTTGTTAGTGTTCCATCAATATCTAAAATCAGTACTTTTTTATCCATATATTTATCCTTTATGTTTTTTGTTTTCTTTTGCTTTCTTATGACTATTTTTTCCAAACCAAAACTTTTCTTTAGTTCATTTCATTTAATTCATCCAAAATGGCTTTTGCCACTTCATCCTTTGTCATAATAGGAAGCTCTTTCACTTCATCTTTTTTAATAAAGGTTACTACGTTGGTATCCGTACCAAATCCTGCACCGGCAACCTTTAAATTATTAGCAACAATCATATCTGCATTTTTACTGTCTAATTTTTTCTTTGCATTTTCTAACAAATCCTTTGTTTCCATTGCAAAACCACAAAGCTTCTGATTTGGATTTTTGTGTTCTCCAAGATATTTTAATATATCGGTTGTACGTACAAGGGAAATAGACATATCATCAGAGGATTTTTTGATTTTTTCATCTGCTACAACGGATGGAGTATAATCCGCTACTGCCGCAGATTTTATAATGATGTCTGCATCCTTTGCTTCTTCTTTTACTGCCTCAAACATATCCTTGGCACTTACTACATCAATTACTTTTACAAACATTGGTTTTTCAATAGAGGTCTTACCGGTAATCAATGTTACCTCTGCTCCACGTTCCATGGCACATTTTGCAATGGCATATCCCATCTTACCTGTAGAATGATTAGATATAAAACGCACCGGATCAATTGCTTCCATGGTTGGTCCCGCAGTTACCACCACTTTCTTACCAATCATATCCTTTTCATAGTGAAGCTCTCTTAAAATATATGCAAGTAGTGTTTCCTCTGTAGGAAGCTTTCCGGAGCCTGTATCTCCACAGGCAAGATACCCGGTTGCCGGGCTTATAATTCCATAGCCATATCCCTTAAGCTTATTAATATTGTCCTGCACAATTTCATTTTCAAACATATTGGTATTCATAGCAGGTGCAATATATTTTGGTGCTCTACAGGCCATAATGGTTGTGGTTAGCATATCATCTGCAATTCCATTTGCAATTTTTCCAATTACGTTGGCAGATGCAGGAGCTACCATAAACAAATCTGTCCTTTTTGCTAAAGCCACATGTTCTACATGAAACTGAAAATTCCGGTCAAAAGTATCCACTAAGCACTTATTTCCCGTTAAGGTTTCAAAGGTAATGGGATTAATAAAATTTGTAGCATTTTGTGTCATAATCACATGAACATCTGCATGCAGTTTTACAAGCATACTAGCCAGGTTTGCAATCTTATATGCTGCAATGGAACCTGTCACTCCTAATACAACTGTTTTTCCTTTTAACATATTCTTCCTCCACAATACTGTTTTATCCGTACAAACCAGACGGATTAAAACTTTGGACTTAATTCTCCGTGTTTCTCATAATTGGAAACCTGAGCAATCTCATTTTTGTCATTCACAAATACAACACTAGGCTTATGCTCCTTTGCTTCTTCCGGTGTCATTTGGGCATAACACATAATAATAATATGGTCACCAACCGAAACCTGTCTTGCTGCGGCACCGTTTAAACAAATCATGCCGGAATCCGGTTCGCCGGCAATGGTATAGGTTTCAAAACGGTTACCATTTTCCACATCCACAATCTGTACATATTCGTATTCTAATATGCCTGCTGCTTCCATTAAAACCGGATCCACCGTAATACTTCCCACATAATTTAATTCTGCCTGTACAACTGTGGCACGATGAATTTTTCCTTTTAACATGTTGACTAACATAATTTTCTCCTTTTGAAATCTCTTTCTTTCAATCATAAACTGCTTCCAGTCATCTATCAGATACTTTTAAACATTCATCTCCTGACGAAAACTGACAGGTTTCTGTGTTAAATCATAAACATAATCCAAAATCCAATGACAATAATGCTCATTAACAACAATCCGTCGGACTGATAAAAATCATTTATAAAATCCCGGAAGGAAGGCCATTCTTTCCATTTTCCAAATAACAACAAACAAGTGGCCAAGGGAACAAATAACAATCCAAGCAATTTGATAAACCAGTCATCATAGCAAAAAATATACACAAATAAAGCCCCGCCATAGGCGGCATAACAAATGATTCTTCTAAGTACCACCGGAAGTTTTGCCCGTAATTCATCCCATATTAATTTTAAAATAAAAATGGCGATAACAATAAAAGCAATCCAAATTTGACTCCGATTCTCCATAGACTTCCCCCTGCATGATATTTCAATTTAGACTTTTGTGAAACACATACAATTTACGTTTATGTTGCGAAATTATAATAACGTTTCTCAAATGCCTAAAATTCGATTGTCAATCAAACGTGTAGTACCTATATAAACTGCAATGGCGATTAATACTGCTCCATCTATTATATCAATTGGCTGAATATTATCAAAGCTTACAACCTCTACATAATCAATCTTAGCAAGAGGACAGGTAT
>JBJENY010000051.1:0-18513 GCA_051880435.1 Lachnospiraceae bacterium
TAATTCTCATTACTTGATTTGCCATAAAAAAAGTCTCCTCCTTTTCGCACTTTTTTGATTAGTACGACAAGTGGTGACTGCACACTCTCCCGTGTGTGTCGTAATTTGAAGCACATCACGAACTTTCACACGTCATCTCCGCCTAACGGATGGTTTTGGTACAGTGACTTGTCGTCAGTTTTTTAACTTGACATTCGCTCCACGGAAAACCTACTATAATAAGTAGCAACCTCACGCTTCAACGCTATCAATGTCACAGCAAGTGCTAGTATATACTATGTTTTCTACGAATGCAATAGTTTTTTTTACAAAATTGTATTTTTATTGTATTTTTTCTGATACAGATTTTTTCTTCTGTTTTTTCACACAATATATTGTGTTTTGGCAAAAGAAAAGCCCCGACCCGGGGCTTATTAGCTATTATTTTACAAACATATCTTTTCTCTCTTTAAAGTAATGACACGAATATATAATAAGAAGCAAATGAATCGCCAAACCGATCAGCCCCCACACATCAATACTTGAAAAACAAAACTTCATAATAAAACAGTCAATCAAATTTGCAACAACGCACATTGATATCAGCATTACATATTTTCTTGGTGCATCTTTTCTAAAATATACAAGACATCGCCTCACATAAATTGTGCCGACACAAAGGGCATAAGAAAAAAATCCCATAAGAACACTAAATATATGAAGCCATGGATATAATCCATAAATAACACCAATCGGTTCATTATTATGCATGCCCATAATTAGTATAAATGCGTTTATCAGTTGTACCAATGCCGTCACCGGTAGTTGAACATAAACAAGAAACTTATACCATTTCATAGGAACAAACTTCGTCCCTTCATCCACTCTGCATAACATAATATCATCCCTCTGTTTTTCAATCTTTTGCTATTATAACAGAAAAACAGAGCAAATTTCGCTTCATGCAGAAGTGGTACGGATTATTGCATAATCCAACAAAACGCAATCATTTCGGTGATAATACTTTTTTGGGAGATCATGAATTTATTGAAGTCACGGAAGTAATAATTGAATTCTGCATTCATTCCCATCTTCCTGAATATGAATAAACCCATCCTGTGTTTCTACAAGCTTTCTTACAAAATTGTATTTCCGTATCATTTGCTTATATTCCCGGTCAAACAGAGTCCTCCTTGGATGCTGCAAACTCAAGTCATCCTCCTTAGAAAATTCCAGTACGGTAATCAGTTTTCCCTGTATTTCCCTCACCGACAGCCACACAAAGGCATCCTTCCCTTCCTTTTTGCTTCCATAAAAGGAAACAGTCAGCAAGTCATCTAATATTACAACTACATCCATACGCTCTGTTAACAAAGACTTTAATTGTTGTACCATAGATTCAAAAACAATATGGTTGTCACTCATCACCTGGGAATATCCCATTAACAAAGAATCCAGCACAAGATTTCCTGACAATCCATTGGTTAAGGTTGGTTTTTTGATTTCTGCCTCCAATCGTTTATAATTATCCGCTACAATTTCTTCTAAACGCTTCTTTTCCCTGCGGAGTCGCCAGGCCTCGTACCAATTGAAAATATTGCCACACGATAAAACAATGGCAGTCAAAAATATCAGATTAAGCACACCCATTACAGTTGCTTTAACCCCCTGTGCACCAAAGGATTCAATATATCCGCCTCGGACAAGTGCGGAAAACAAAGCAAAAAATATGATAACAATGACCAAAATCTTATATACAGTATCATTTCCTTTGTAAATACGTTTAAAAATCTTGCGTAACAACAGCACAACAATAACTGCACTAATCACTTGAAAAAAACCGGCCATGATTCCTTGCACCAGGGTCATTTCACGAATACCACTGGACTCTTTCGCATATAAATTCCCAAACTTCGGATTTGTGATAACGAACAAATTAAAAAGAACATTTTGAACTGTAAAACAAGTACACAGAATAAAATAGTTTCTCCATACACTTCCCTTCGTATAAAATAAAATCAACAAATACATATAAGCCAATTCCAATAAACCGGCTTTTACTAATCCAATAGAATCAATTAATAAACCTTCTACAAAATATACAACAGTTGCCGTAACAGGAATCCAAACACTTAACCATTTATCCGTTTTATTATCAAACACAAATGTAACAAACATCCAAAGACACACGCCACAAAAAAAATCAAGCAGGATATATTCCACTCCACTCATATTGTCACCTCAGTTATAAATTCATTACCGGAATCGGTATAAACAGAACGGCTCTATTGCAACATCTTTTCACACCCTCAATTTTCATTGGAGTAATATTTGAATTCTACATTCCTTCTCATCTTCCCGGATATGAATAAACCCATCCTGTGTTTCTACAAGCTTTTTTACAAAATTGTATTTCCGTATCATTTGCTTATATTCCCGGTCAAACAGTTTCTTTTTGGGATGCTGCAGACTCAAGTCATCCTCCTTAGAAAATTCCAGTACGGTAATCAGTTTTCCCTGTACCTCCCGCACTGACAGCCACACAAAAGCGTCCTGCCCTACCTTTTTACTTCCATAAAAAGAAACAGTCAGCAAATCATCTAACATGACTACGATATCCATACGCTCTTTTAACAAAGACTTTAATGGTTGTACCATAGACTCAAATACAATGCTGTTTTCACTCATAACCTGGGAATATCCCATTAACAAAGAGTCCAGCACAAGATTCCCTGACAATCCATTGGTTAAGGTTGGAGTTGTGATTTCTTTTTCCAATCGGTTATAATTTTCCGCTACAATTTCTTCTAAACGCTTCTTTTCCCTGCGGAGCCGCCAGGCCTCGTACCAATTGAAAATATTGCCACATAATAAAACCATTGCAAACAGAAAAAACAGATTCATCATCGTAATCACATACGCTTTTACATCCTTCGTACCCATCGTCTCAATATATCCGCTTCTCATCCAGACTGAAATCTCAGTCATAAAAATATATACAAAGGACAACACCTTATAAATGGTATCATTTCCTTTGTAATTGCGTTTAAACAGCTTACGAAACAACAGCGTAACCAAAATGGCACTTATGCTTTGATAAAAGCCGACTATTCCAACCTGCCCAAGTGTCATTTCATAAACACCACTGGCGTATTTGACATAAATGACCTCAAAACTCTTATCCACAATAAAACATAGATTTATAAGGACATTCTGAACTACAAAACAACTACAAAGGATAAAATAGTTCCTCCACACACTTCCTTTTGTATAAAACAATATTAACAAATACATATAAGTCAATTCAATCAGACCGGCTTTTTCCAATCCAATAGAATCAGTTAATAAACCTTCCATAAAGTATACAGCAGTTGCCGTAACAGGAATCCAAACACCTAACCATTTATCCGTTTTATTATCAAACACAAATGTAACAAACACCCAAAGACACACACCTAAAAAAAATTCAAGCAGGATATATGCCACTCCAATCATATTGTCACCTCAGTTATAAATTCATTCCCGGAATCGGTATAATGAATTCTCCCATTATATTTTTCAACCACGTTCTTTACAATCCGACTTCCGATTCCATGTATCATTTTATTTTCCTTTGTTGTGGCAGGTTCACCATTTATCAGAGGATGCACATTTTCTTCCTTCGCATTTTCCAGACGGATACAAATCCCTCCATCCTTCCTCTTGATATACAGGTGCATATAAGCAGATTTCTCCACTAATTCACAAGCCTCTATGGCATTATCCAGCAAATTCAAAATCATACTGATAAAATCCAGTTTATCCATCATCAAACCTTCCACACTGTCTCTGTCACAAATGAAATCTATGTGAAGTATCTCAGTTTTCTTATGATAAACCCGAATGATTTCATCCAATATCTCCTGAAGACCTGCATCCTCCGGCAACGCTTGCAAAATAGTAAGTTGTTTTTTCATATCATGCCGAATACTTCTTTTGTCATATCCACTTTGAATCATTTTACTATAATGATTATTTAATGTATCAATATCTTCAACCGTGCCCTGTTTCCTTTTCTCTATGGCTTTTCTCACAAAAAAAGACAAAAAGGAAAAAAACAGCAACACAAGCAAAACCCAAATCACAATTTCCATTTTTTCCACGCTTACACTTATTCTAGTTTTTCATTCACTGATTCGCATCATTGTATTCCATTCATCAATTCTTACCATCGATTTTCATTCATCAATTCTTATCATCGATTTCCATTCATTAATTCTTTCATCGATTTCCATTTATCAATTCTTACCATCAATTTTCATTCATCAATATTCATAAACGCTTTCCATGATAGATTAGATATGCTTCCATAAAAGAATCATAGTATGTTCGGCTAATATATATTTCCTTACCATTATCCAAGGTAATCTTATCTCCGTTCACGCTCGACACATGATTCAAATTCACAAGATAACCACCGTGGCAACGAACAAAATTTGATGACAACATTGGCAATACCTTCCGAATAGACAAATAGCAGGAAATCACCTCTGTTTTTGTATGAACATCCAATTTACGACCTGCCCTTTCAAAATATAAAATATCATTTTGTTCCAAATGAACCTCACGTTTATCGCTTGTAAAAGAAAATACTTCATTCTTTCTGTCTTCCATATAGATATCATACGCCTTATAAAACGCTCGTGGCAGCATCAGTTCCATATTTTTCTTCATGACAAAATAGCAATGCTTTGTCTCATATACTTCCGGAGCAAACTCCAGAATACTTGTTAAATATATAATCTGACATAAAGGCATTTTTTCATTAATTTTCTTAGACAGGGCAATCCCATTAAAATCCCTATCCCTATATTCAATGTCCATAATAGCCAAATCAAAGGAATCCAAACCTTCTTCTAAACATACCAAAAAATCCTCTGGCAGCATCACCTCAAAAGACAGCTCTGTTACCGTAATTTTTTCTTCTAATACATGTCTCGCACACTTTGCATCTGCTAAATTATCATCACATATTACTACTTTCATCTTCCGCATCCTTTTCTAGTAAACTAAATTTTTTTATCTATTTCCAGCAAATCAACCAGTGTATGTTTCAAATGAAATTCCTTTAATATAGAAAGAATCTCTTTCTTTGCACATTCCTTTTTTTCATCGGAAACAGTGCTCTTTACCGCACGAATTAAAACGTTCTTCGGCGAGCTTGCAAAATCTACAAACTCAAGCAATTGGGTTTTATAACCGCAATAGATGAGCGCATTACCTCTAATCGCATCTGTCATCAAAGCAGACATCCGCTCTTTTACAATTCCATATCTGGTTAATAATGAAAAATCATCACTTTGAATCTGACGATTCACTTCCTTTTGGCAACAGGGTACCGACAAAATGATAGAGGACTTCCAGCAAATAGCATTATATAACGCATAGTCTGTCGCTGTATCACATGCATGTAGCGTTACCACCATATCCACCGGTTCCTCCGTCTGATAGCCATTAATGTCTCCAACTTCAAAATGCAGATTTTTATAACCATATTTTTTTGCAGTCTCATTACAGTGAAGGATTACCTCTTCCTTTAAATCCAGCCCTGTAATATGGACAGGATATTTTTTCACCTCCACAAGATAGTAATATAAAATAAATGTCAGATAAGATTTACCACATCCAAAGTCAATGATATGCATGGCTTTGTTAGGATAATCCTTTACAACGTCCTCAACTAATTCCAGGAAACGATTAATCTGCTTATATTTATCATACATACTACGGACTATTTTTCCATCCTTCGTAAAAATACCAAGATCTACCAAAGGAGGAATCATACTTCCCTCCTGTAATATGTACCGTTTTTTTCGATTATTGGAATTCACCGGACTTGCATCTACAGTAATTCGTTTACCCGATGTTGGATTTTTTTCTTTTTGTTGATGAAATAATAGTTTCCCCTTTTTCGTAACCTTCAAATCAATTTGCCTGTCTTCACAAAAGATATTCATCTGACGATACACATTGGGAAACAACGCAATTACACTATCCACCAGATTTTCCGGCATAATATTTTCATGAAATGCCTGTTTTTGTGTAAAGCGTTCCATTTGATACATTTCATTTTGTTTTAATATTACTTTTCGAACAACTACTTTCTTATACAAGTAAGTCTTATCAGCACTGTTACTTAACACAATTTTATTAGGTTGTTCTTCTAGTATCTCCAGCAGTCTTTTCATTTCCATTGTATCTAACATTTATCCTACCAGCCATTTCTTTTCATTTACCAAACAGGTTCATCAGAAAAATCAAAGTCCATTTTAAAAATCTCATTTATTTCATACATATCATTTCGTTCTTTTTGAACATCCCTTTGTTGTTCCTCAAACTTTTGTTGCAAATCAGATTTTTGTGTTTCCTGTTCCTGTCTATTCTTATTATCCTGTTCATCAGAACCATCATTTTGTGGGTCATTATCCTCACCGGAACCGGAACTATTTTGTAAGGCTTCAATCAACTGACTGAGTTCTATCTCTAATTGTTGTGCATCCTCACTATGTCCGGACTGATGATCTTCATTAGCACAATTTTTTTCCACTAAAACACCTATAGCATTTTCAAGAATCTGAATGGTTTCATCCACATCCTCTTTATTGAGATTGTCAAAATCAATTCCCGCAACCATTGCCAATGCCATATTAATTCGGATTTTACACTCTTTTTTTTCAGGTGGCCGCTTCTTTAATGCCTTCTCATAATATAATATTGCTTCATCATAATTACCTAACTGAAAATCAATGTTCCCCCGATTATAAGGTGCAACATAAGGCTGAAAAATCCCTAACACATCCAGGCTATTTAATTTGTAGATTCCATTATTATAGTTCTTTATCATTCTTTCATTTCCAATATAGTTTACTCCCATAAAAAGAAACAAAACAACTGAAAGAACAAAACCGGCAATCAAAGCTTTTTTCATATTACCTTAGCTCGCTTTCTCATATCATAAACATCATATAGTAGCAATAGAAGAAAGGTCATTACAAATATAAAATAAATATCTTTAAATCCCTGCTCCTTTTTATCCGCTGATTCTGTTTTCCCATTAACCTTTATTTCATTAACAATTCCATCAACATCAGAGGATTTTTCCATATGAATATATTCAATCCCAATATCTTTCGCAATTTGCTTTAGATTTTCTTCGTCAATACAGGATACTGCAGCTTTTGCAGGAATCTTTCTTCTATCTTCAACTACAGTTGGCTCATCATCGAAAGGACCTTTCACTTCCATTTTTCCTCCCGTTGAAGTTCCATAACCAAGAACTGCACCATAATCAACGTATTGTTTTAGTTCTGCAAAGCTCTCTAACTGCTCCTGATTGGTAATCTCGCCGTCACTAATAAAAAACAAAGCCACATCTCCATTATTTTCTTCTTTTGCAGACTTTAAAACATCTAAAGCAGTAATTTTCCAGATATTCATGGAACTACCCTTTGCATAGGACGCACTTAATGGGTAAATTGCACCGATAACACTTTCGACATACTCCCCATTATTCGTAAAAGGGGCAACGAAATGCGCTTCATTATTAAAAGAAATCACACCAAACTTTGCACCATTTAATTCTTTTAACATATAAGCACAATCTTCTTTGACAAGCTCCAATCGTTCCCGCTGTCCATCGTCTTTTGCCACCATACTAATGGTGTTATCCACAACAAACAAAATCTTTGTATTCATTTTTTGCGTTTTCACTGTTACATTGCCATCCGGCACCATAATTCTTAGATTGATTACAAAAAGCAACAGAATCATAAGCACCTGCCGGATATAGGGAATCATTCCTTTTCTTTTACAAAAAAGAAGTCCTACACAAATTACAGACATAAGCCCTATTGGTATTATTGGATTTGTTATCATAACATCATCTTTTCCTTTATTTACAATTTCATCAACTTTGTAATTATCATGACCAAAGCCATACATATCAATAAAATGATAAATGGTGTTTCCGGTTGTTCTATTTCACGTACCTGATGGTGTCCTTTTACAAGATTCTGGCTTTTTTTCTGAATCTCTTCTACAATATCAGAAAAAGAACCGGAATCCCCTTCCCGGTAAAACTTTCCACCGGTTTTTTCCATTGCATTTTTCATTTCTTCCGCATCTTCAGCCAGCATGAACTCCGTTCCCAAACCATATACCGTAACATGATAATCCTTACATAACGTTGCAGCTTCATCAAGTGTTACATAACACTCACCCCGGTTGTCATTATCAGTAGAAAAAATCACCACACGGGTTCTGTCTTTATCAATTTCCGAAAAATCATAAACACATGAAGCCAGACCATCAGCAATCAAAGAGCTTCCCCGTTCCTCATTCCCCACTAACGTTCCTGCGGAAATATACTGGTCATAGTAATAATCATTATCCCCTATATTGGTATATACGCCTTGCAATCTTTTTTCTAAACCGATTCTCACCATTTCCAACTGTTGATTTACAAATTCATAATCATCTGTTAACGGCACCAACAAAACCGGAGACGTATTGAAAATAACAATCCCAAAACGTTCCCCTTTTAAGTTCGTTACACTTTCTTCTAACTCTTTAATCAGCTTTACATTCACTTCATCTACCGAGGTAGAAATATCAAGACACAAAATAATATCCCTTTGATATTTTTCTTCATCAATCACTTCTGTTTTATACGGTCTTGCTAACAAAAGAAAAGACATAAACACCCCAAGCAGACAAAAAACAAACAAGCTATAATAGAATAGGCGATACTGCATTCTTTTTCTTCTAAAATATTTAGTTTCATTTAATTGCTCCATCTTTGCAGTCTTTTTTCCTGAAGAATAGTCTTTTTTTCTATTCTTCGTAAACAGCATTACAATAAATGCCGCTACAACCAAAAGACCGGCAAAGAGAAAAAAAGTATATTTTAGTTCCATTCCTCAATAATCCTTCTTGATTTCTCTAATGCATCAAAAACATCTCCTTCTGATTTAACGGAAAACTCAGGAGAATAAAATTCACTAATCAACGATTCTAACTGTGGCATCTGTAACCTTTTTATATCTGCTAACGTATAACTATTAGTCTTTATTCCCGTTCGTTCTTCAACAAATCTTCTGACAATTACACTCATTTTCTGAAATGCTTTACGAACAGAAATTTTTTGACTGCGAAATGCTTCTTCCACTTCATCTAATTGCTTCAAATACTTTATCCGCAATCCATTGACATCCACAGCATTTACCGGTTTTTGTTGTTCCGATACAGCCACCGGTTTCTTTTTCGGTTTTCTGTTTACCTTTTGCACAATATAAAAAATAACAATCCCAATAATCACCAGACCTAAAACAACAATAGGCCATAATGCATAGGAAAAGGGATCTTGTAGTTTAACTGTAAAATCCATTATCTTTTTTCACCCTTATGATTACTTAACAACTCAACTAACTTCGTTTCTATCTGATCCACACTGTCAACCATAACACTGGCAATTCCGAAATGCTTCAATTTTACAGTAACAGCCTGCTCCTTTTGAAGCTTTGTTTTTTCTTCCAGCTGAATCAGTTTTTTATCCTTCGTAAAATAGTCTGGAAGATAATCACCTAACTCAATATCATAAATATTATCTCCCGACAAATCCGCATCACTCACTCTTACAACCAAAAGATCATGTAACACCAATAATCTTTTTAATAATATATCCGGGATTCCCAATACACCATCTGTATCTGTTACAATTAAAATAATCATTCTTCGTTTAAAATGATGCAAAATATAATCAAGAGGAAATCCTATCACAGAGTGATTGTCCATGGTAACTGACTTCCCAAAATCCCCCAATATATTCTCTATATTACCCAGGCCCGTTTTAAAAGGAAAATGATGAATGGACCTATTTGATGCATAGGTTGCACTTACATAATCACCATTTTGTTCTACCATACAGGCAAGGGTTCCCCCACTCATAAGGACAACATCTCTTTTTTCCTCCCCTGCAGCTGTATCTGCCAACATACGTTTATTGGTGTCCATAACAAGCATAACATTATGCTTCTTTTCTGCAATATACTGTCTGACTAGCATCTTACGACTTCTGGCAGATGCTTTCCAGTCAATATCCTTCACATCATCCCCGTCAGCGTACTCCCGCAATTCTCCAAAGTTATTACTTCTTCCTTTATATACAGAGTTATAAGAGCCATCCAGAATCTGAGATGTTTTCCGATTGGTTTGAATGACTCTATGACGCTTCATATTCGATTGTATCCTGGATACATAATTCATTCTCATGGTGCTTTAACTGCTCCTATAATCGCATCAATAATTGTTTCTTCTCTCATTCCATCTGCCACTGCAGCAAAATTAAGCATGACTCTATGGCGTAAAACCGAATAACGCATTGCTTTTACATCATCAGGAATACAATAATTTCTTCCATTCATTAACGCAACCGCTTTTGCAACCTCCATAAAGGAAATCGCTGCTCTTGTACTGGCTCCCATAGTTACATACTGGGCTAATTCAGGCTTTAAAATTTTATCTGTATTACGAGATGCCTGTACAATATCAATAATGTACTGTTTGATTGCCTCATCCATATAAACACGCTTTGCCAATCCTTGCAGGAAACGTACATCATCTAAATTCGCTACTGCATGACTTTCGGAAAAAACATCAGCTTCAATACGATTCAATATCTCAAGTTCATCCTTTGGCTTTGGATAGTCCAGCTTTACTTTCAAGAGGAAACGGTCCATTTGCGCTTCTGACAACACATAGGTACCTTCCTGCTCCACCGGATTTTGCGTAGCAATTACAACAAATACATCCGGTAGCTTGTACGTTTGTCCACCAATACTCACTGCATGCTCCTGCATGGCCTCAAGCATGGCACTTTGGGTTTTTGCACTGGAACGATTAATTTCATCCAGCAAAACAAAGTTGGCAAATACAGGACCAATCTTATTTTCAAAAGTATTTGTTGCCATATTATAGGTCTGAGTTCCTATAATATCACTTGGTATCAAATCCGGTGTACACTGAATTCTGGAAAACTGTCCGGATACCGCATCTGTCATTACATTAGCTGCTGTTGTTTTGGCAAGACCAGGTACTGATTCCAACAAAATATGTCCATTTGTTATCATTGCAACAATAATTGACGCACCAAGAAAAGGTTGACCAACTACCTTGCTGTTATAATATTGATTTAATTCACCAATTAATTTTCCTGCACGCTGCATTTCTTCCTGGGAAATTTTTTCCTGCATTCCTTTATCCTCCATACTCCTTTGTGAGATTTTCTATCATAAAGATATGTTTTAATGTAACTTATGTACGTCAATTCATCCCATAACTAAAGTCACAGGTGTTCTTGACATATCCGTCAATCAAGATTGCTTTACAAATGCAATCCAAATCTACATCCTCATCCAAACAACATTTCATAAATTATACTAACGCAATATAAAATATATTTTATGATATTCTCCTATTTTTTTCAACTAGTACAATTGAAACTTCCGGAAAGAAATGATATAGTATCTCGTAAATCAAGTGGGCTTCTCCCACCAGATTCATATATAATAAAATCGGAATAAAATTTAGGAGTATCGTATATTATGTGGATAGCAGATAATTGGAAAGATTATGAGGTAATCGATACCTCTAACGGGGAAAAACTGGAACGCTGGGGCAAATATCATTTATTACGTCCCGATCCCCAGGTTATATGGAATACCCCAAAGAACAATCCCAATTGGAAAAAAATCAATGCCCATTATCACAGAAACCAAAAAGGCGGTGGGGAATGGGAGTTCTTTGATTTGCCAGAACAATGGTCCATTCATTATAAGGATTTGACTTTTAATTTAAAACCATTTAGTTTTAAACATACAGGATTATTCCCGGAGCAGGCAGCCAACTGGGATTGGTTTTCAGAATTAATTGAAGAAGAAATAGCAAAACGAAAAGCAAATGCCAAGTCTCCTGAAGAAATACAACCGGTAAAGGTTTTGAATTTATTTGCATATACCGGTGGTGCAACCTGTGCTGCCGCAAAAGCAGGAGCTCATGTTACCCACGTGGATGCTTCAAAAGGCATGGTTTCCTGGGCTAAGGAAAATGCAGTCTCATCAGGACTTGCCGATGCACCAATCAGATGGTTAGTGGATGACTGCGTAAAATTTGTAGAAAGAGAAATCCGACGGGGAAACACATACGATGCCATTATCATGGATCCACCTTCCTATGGCAGAGGACCCAAAGGAGAAATCTGGAAAATTGAAGAAAAAATACATCCATTTATTGCATTAACCGAGCAAATACTAACAAAGGAACCACTGTTTTTCCTTGTGAATTCTTACACAACAGGATTAGCACCTGCCGTACTTACTTATATGATTTCTACCGAAATTGTTTCAAAGCACGGCGGTCATGTAGAATCACAGGAAATCGGTTTACCTGTAACAGAAACCGGACTTGTATTACCTTGTGGTGCAGCCGGTCGTTGGCAACAGTAAATTATCGCAAATTCCTAATTACACTTTATAAAAGGAGGTATGAAAATGGCAAGGCAACAGGTCATCGACAAAGATAAAAAACATGGTGATTATACATTATTCTTGGATAAACTCATATGGGTTATTATTATTGTGTTGCTCCAGATTTTCTTCATAATATACACCTGTTTTCAGTTAAAAGAAAAATATATTATTATCGAAGCCGTTATGTCCCTTATCAGCCTGCTGGTAGTTTTATACATTATCAACCGGCCAATCAACCCGGCATATAAGCTTGCCTGGTGTATTCCCATTCTTTTAGCTCCCATTTTGGGTGGTGCATTTTACCTGCTTTTATCTGTCAATCAAACAAGACGTGAATTCCGAAAGGGAATTCGAACCAGTGTAAAAGAATCAAAAAAACATCTTGACCAGGATTCTGCCATATTAGAGGAATTAAAAACCATCAATTCCCACTCCCTGCCCCAGGCCAATTGCATATTTAACCAGGCCGGATATCCCGT
The DNA here is from genome assembly GCA_051880435.1 of Lachnospiraceae bacterium. Classification (GTDB taxonomy): domain Bacteria; phylum Bacillota; class Clostridia; order Lachnospirales; family Lachnospiraceae; genus CAG-590. The sequence goes on from JBJENY010000051.1 coordinate 13,022, forward strand.
ACATAAAAACCAGGGAGCACAATATTTCAGCAGTGGAGAAGAATATTTTGAACAATTGTTAATCGAACTGGAAAATGCAAAAAAATTTATTTTTATAGAATTTTTTATTATCCAAGAGGGAATCTTTTGGAACTCCGTTTTAGAAATTTTGAAAAGAAAGGCAAAAGAAGGCGTTGACATCAAAGTAATTTATGATGATATGGGAAGCCTTCAGACATTACCTCCTAATTATTATAAGCAACTGCAGGAAATGGGAATTGAAGCACATTGTTTTAATCCGGTCAGTGCAACGTTATCCCTTAGACAAAACAATCGTGACCACAGGAAAATCATTGTAATTGATGGACACACCTCATTTACCGGAGGCGTTAATTTAGCTGACGAATACATTAACAAACGCCAGAAAATCAATGGACATTGGAAGGACACAGGCATTATGCTGAAAGGAGAAGCCGCATGGAATTTTACCGTTATGTTCTTACAGTTTTGGGAGTATCTGGACGAAAAGCCTGTGGATTATGAACACTATCATATCCCTGCAAAGGAACTTCCGGTGGTGGAAGCTTCACAAAAGATACATACAGACGGTTATGTACAGCCTTATGCGGATAATCCTTTATTTTCTGAAATTATAGCAGAAAATGTGTATCTGAATATGATTCATCGTGCCACAAACTATGTCTACATCACAACACCTTATTTGATTGTGGATAATGAAATGATCACTGCACTGACACTGGCAGCAGCCAGCGGTGTGGACGTCCGGATTATTACTCCTCACATTCCGGACAAACGAACTGTATTCAGACTGACACGATCATTCTACGAACCACTTACGAAAGCCGGTGTTAAAATATACGAATATACACCAGGATTTATTCACTCCAAAATGATGGTGGTAGATGATATGTATTGTGCCGTTGGTTCCATTAACCTTGATTTTAGAAGCCTTTATCTGCACTTTGAGTGTGCCTCTTTCATATACCATTCTTCCGTCATTAAGGAAATTAAAAAGGATATCATAAAAACAATTGAAGCTTCGGAAGAAATTACATACGAACAGTGCATCGCAATGAACAAATCCCATCGTTTTGGTTTAAGTCTGTTACGGCTGTTCGCACCTCTTCTTTAATTCTCAGTCAAAAAGTCACCAAACCTTGCATTGGTGACTTTTGCTAAATCTTCAGGATTTAATATAATTTGTACACCAAGCTTTCCCCCACTGATAATAATTTCATCAAATTTTTTTGCACTTTCATGAATAACCGTGGGATATAATTTTTTCATACCAAGAGGAGTACACCCTCCCCGGATATATCCGGTTATGGCATTAATATCCTTCACATGAATCATTTCAATGGACTTTTCCCCTACAAGCTTTGCTGCCTTTTTGAAATCAATTTCTTTATCAATTGGCAGTACAAATACATAATATCCACCAGTCTTTCCTACAGTAACCAAAGTCTTAAAGGATTGGTCATAGGGATCTCCATTCAAATCTGCCACATGAATCCCATCAATAAATTCGTCACACTGGTAGGTTTTTGTTTGATAAGAAATTTTATTTTTATCTAAAATACGCATTGCATTTGTTTTGTTATCTTTTTTTCCCATTGCTTATTTTTCGTACATCAACTGTCTACTATGTTAAAATGTACAAATTTCTCCCTTCTTACTTGTTATACAGCTTTGCATTTTAAATGTTATTTAATATACAATTTTATTTTCTATTTTTTTACTTATTTACAGTTTTACTTTCTGAAATGCCATTTTACAAAATATACAATTTCACTTTCTGAAACGTATTTTTCAATATATACAATATCACTTTCTGAAATGCATTTTTCAATATATACAATTCACTTTCTGAAATGCTATTTTACAAAATATACAGTTTCATTTTCTTAGAAGTAATTTACAAAAAAACATTACAAGCTCAATGAACATAAAAGGAGGACAGACCCCATCTGTCCTCCATGATTTGTTTATAAAACAGTTATCCACAACTTATGATTCCCGCTTAATTCTCCAGTAATTTCTCTACACTGACAAGCTTTACACAAAGGGCAAACAACTTAGCTGCAGCTTCCATTTCTTCCGGTGTTGGGAAAGATGGTGCAATACGGATATTACTGTCTAACGGATCCTTACCATATGGATAAGTAGCACCTGCACCGGTCATAACCACACCAGCTTCTTTACATTTTTCTACAATTGCTTTTGCACAACCTTCCATGGCATTGAAAGAAATGAAATAGCCTCCTCTTGGTTCAATCCAGCTTCCAATCTCGAGACCACCTAATTCTTCATTTAATACATCTAATACTGCTTCAAATTTTGGTCTCATCAATTCCGCATGCTTTTTCATATGTGTCTTCAATCCATCAAGATCCTTGAAAAACCGAACATGACGTAACTGGTTAATCTTATCATGTCCTATAGTCTGTACTGTCATCTGGTTCTTAATAAACCCAATATTCTCCAAAGATGTTGCGATTGCAGAAACTCCGGAACCTGGGAAACTAATCTTCGATGTAGAGGCAAAAATATAAACCATATTTGGATTACCTGCCTTTTCACATTCATCTAAAATATTTAAAATCTCATCCTGTTTGTCCTCATATAGATGATGGATGCAATATGCATTATCCCAGAAAATACGGAAATCCTCAGCTGCAGGCCTTAAATTTGCAAAACGCTTCACAACTTCATCAGAATAAGAAATGCCGGTTGGATTCGAATACTTTGGCACACACCAGATTCCCTTTACTGACGCATCATTGTTAACATACTGCTCTACCATATCCATATCCGGACCGTCTTCATTTAACGGAATATTAATCATCTCGATTCCAAAATACTCTGTAATCTTAAAATGTCTGTCATAACCGGGAACCGGACAGAGGAATTTTACCTTATCCAGCCTGCACCACGGGGTAGAACCATTAACACCATGTGTCATAGAACGGGAAACAGTATCATACATAATATTCAGGCTGGAATTACCACAGACAATCACGTTGTCCTTCTGCACAGACATCATGTCCGCCATTAATTTACGACACTCACCAATACCATCCAAATCACCATAATTTCTTGTATCATTTCCTAAAACAGTCCGCATATCAGAAGAACTGTTAATCACATCCAGCATTGGTAAAGAAAGCTCTAACTGAGATGCCCCCGGCTTCCCTCTGCTCATATTCAGATTCAAGCCCTTACCCTGAGCATCTTCATATTCCTTTGTTAATGTATCTTTCAGAGCAAGCAACTCATCCTTTGTCATTTCCTTTAATGGTTTCATATTAGACCTCCTAATTCGACTTTATTATCTTAGGTATATACTTATTTTCTCAAAACCTTAAAATTCCTATGTATAATAACATAAATCTTATTCCATTGGAAGATAAAACAATAAATCTATCACATTTTCATTAATTAATTTAAATATATTTCATTTATACTTTATTATTTTAACATCAGCAACCTGTACACTTTACATAACAAACGCAAATCAAACCGGGACTTAAAAGACCATCGGTTCCCAATGAACCTAGCATCATTTTCCACTATTAAAAACGAAATTTCTTCACTGCATTTTGCATATTGTCTGCCTGTTCATTTAATACAGTTGATAATGCCACGCATTCTTCTGAGGTGGCCTGTGTATTAGCAGAAAATTCACCCATATTCTCCACTGCACGCTTAACATTCTGAATGGTGTATTTTTCATCTTCAATACAGGTAGAAATTCCCTGAATCTTTTGATTCACATCACCGGTAATATCTACAACCTTTGCCATTTTTTCAGAGGTTGATACAACCAAATCATTTCCCTTCTTAACTGCAACATCTGACTCCGCAATTAAAGCTGTGGTACGGGATGCTGCTGATGCAGTTTCTTCTGCCAAAGAACGAACAGAATCAGCTACTACCGCAAAACCCTTACCGGCCTCTCCTGCTCTGGCCGCCTCAATAGATGCATTTAAAGCAAGAAGATTGGTTTGTGCCGCAATTTCATTAATAATACTATTAATATCTGAAATTGCATTCGACTTTTCGGTAATCTCATCCATAGCCTGAATCAATTCCTGCAAAGCCTGATTGCCTTCTCTCAAATACTGCATTGCATTATCAGAAAGCTCCCTGGCACCCTCTACAATACTCATACTTTTCACAAAACTATCTTGAATCTCATCAATCTGACCTTCGATATTACTAACAAGCTCTGTTACATTCTCAACATCTTCAGCTAAAGAGCCAGCCCCGCCTTGTACATTCTGTGCAGAATCATAAACAGCTTCAGAAGCCTGAGAAATAACAGAAATCGCATTCTTCATTGATTCCACAATATAATTAATCGAATCTCTAAGAGGTGCAAAATCACCAACATAATCTTTTGTTACTTCCACTGTCAAATCACCACTGGCCATATTTTCAAGCTTCTCTGAAATATCTTCAATATAAGCTTTAATAGACTGATTTGACTGTTCTACAGCCTTACACAAAGCACCAATTTCATCAGAAGCAGCATAATCCGAAGCATAGTCTAATTTTCCATTCTTCATATCCTCTGCGGCCTGAGATAACGCTTCCATAGGCTGTAAGGATGTAGTTAACATACCGTGAATCTTTCTTGTTGTTAACAAATAAATCACAACAATTAACACAATACTAATCACACAAAAGACAATCAAACCACCATAGTAACTGGCAAAGCTTGTAGCAAACAAAACAGTAATTCCTGCTTCTTCAATATATTCTGATACATATACATACTTTGAAGTTTTATTCATTCTGTCTGTCGGTGCGATTAACTTCTTTGAAATTCCAATCTGGTCATAGGTAGTAGCAACCATGTCTCCATTATTATCTGTACTAGGAACATACTTGTCATCCTTATGGGTTAGCACTGTTCCATCCTTATCAATTAGTATCGCAAAGGATTTGTTATTAGACAATTTGTCAGTCATTGTAATCAAATCATCCACAAAGAAATCTGCAGCAAATACGCCCACAGGTTTTCCATTCTGTACAATGGCTTTTGCTATGGTAACAACAATTCTTCCAGTGTCAGCGTCTACATAAGCAGCAGAAACAGCCACCTGCTCCGGATTGGCAAAAGCTTCCGGATACCAGTCTCTCTCTGTTGCCTTATAGTCTTCCGGAACCTCCCAGCCATCGCTAAACACACATCTATCATCAGGAAGTCCAAAATAATAGGCATAAGCTGATTCATTTTCCAAAAGTGAATCTGCCAAATAAGCTTCTGATTCATCATATCTGGTACCAACATAATCCTCATACGCTAACGTTTCAGCAATTAAATTCACTCTTGCAATTTGAGAATCAAACCAACCCCTTGTACCCTGTACAACCGCATCAGCAGCAGAATTAACCAAGCTGCTACTCTTGGTCAAAATTAAGCATGTAGATATTCCTCTCTATACTTTCTTATTAATTTTGCACAAAAAAGCCTTTATTTTAGCCAT
>JBJENY010000052.1:0-18321 GCA_051880435.1 Lachnospiraceae bacterium
TGTCAAGTAAATGTTATTAATTATTTCTACAATTTACAACACGTTTCACACTTCCATCTTTATAGTCAACTCATGAACAAACTTCTCATCAAAACATCCATTTCTAAATGGATTGCATTCATCTAAATCAATTTTATTACGTTCGCAATTCTTATCAAAAAATACTGCCCCTATACTAAACAGCACTAAAATTTCATCTTCTCTATCTTTAACATTTAAATTTATAGGAATCGTTCCAAAACACACTTGTTTATTGGATATATTATCAACTAAAATAAGTTTCATTTCCTTTGAAAATGGTTTTAAATCAATAGAATATGTAATTTTAGATTCTTCAAAATTCTTAGGGATAAAAATATCAAACAATTCTTCTTCTGAATAGTCATATGACTCTAACCATGACATATACATCTCTTCCATAAAAGAATATGCCTGTTTTTCTCGTTCTATGTTTCTGCAATAATTAGCATATTCATCCACATCCCAATTACGTATAACATCAGCTAAAATTTCTTTTGCATAATGAATATCCTGTTTTGCGTCAATTGGAACATTGAAGTTTTTTAAAGCTTCAAAAAGCATTGTAACAGTCGCTAAAGAAATGTCATTCGCAGCTTCTGCAAGTGATTCGAATTCAACTTCGACCTTACTATCCATAGCATTTTCAGTATTAGCAATGTAAACGATTTTACCCATATATAATCCTCCTTGATAGCTATTCCGTAATATATTTTATATGAGAATCTAGTCCTTCACACTCTTTCCACGGAGCTTATTTTGATAAAAACAAATATCAATCGTTTTCAGCTTTTTCTGTCTTATTTTGTTTTTTAAATAATAATTTGATGGAAATGGACAATCGGGTCAACAATGCTATAAGGGGAAGGATTACAGTGTAGTTAAAATAGAGCATAAGGTCTGCCGAAAGGACTCTCATATCAGAAACTGCATAATATGGAATACTGTTAGTTGTCAAAACGCCTAGCTTTACTAAAAGCGTATGAATAAATCCAACAAATAAAATCATATATATACCTAGAAATAAATAAGCTCTTTTCTTCGATTTATGATATACATGATTAAATTCAATACAAAACATAACTACTGTTAACAGGAACAAGAGACAGAAGCCTATAAAAATTCCTGCACCATACTCCTTCAAAATAATAATAAACGATAATTCAATTTTATCTAATTCATAGCGGTCAAGAAAGTCATTATTTTCTACGGAAAACAACGGGTTTAAAATCTGGAAACCACCATTATTCATTATTGCAATCAATGCAACACAAAGGGAAACTAGGATACCCAAAAGAAGTACCGGAAGATGTTTCATTCCCTTTTCGAAAAAATTATATATATGAAAGGTTAAAAAAGAAATCACATAAACCATCAAACTGATAAAAAGCTTTTGTGTAACAAAATAGGTGCAAACAGCATTTATTATTATGATAACTTGGTTAATAAAATAATCAAAATAAATATTATCAATTTTATCCTTTACTAATAAATAAACAACATAGGAAAATACTGTAAGATAAGCAGCAATAGCAATCATGCAATATCGAGTAGAAAAAGAATATGACATAGCAACCATAATGACACTAACTATTAAGTACGGAATAAAAGCCATCAACATCTGTATTAGTTTCTTTAAAAGAGAAGTGTTTAAATTATCATCAAACAAATGGGTTATATTCTTATACCCTGCAATAATAATCTCATATGGCAATAACAGCAAAATTATGGGAACAATATATCTTTTCCAAGTAGTACCAAAATCTACTAGCTCATTATAATCCGCGTAATACGCATGATAAAAGGCAGCATAGTATATTACAAACATAATAAAATATGCTAACAAGCCAACTAATAATGCAATATAGTTTTTTTCTTTCAGTTCATTTTTCATTTTAGGTTCCTCCATTATTCTTTTCATTATTTAAAGACTTATTACCCTCTATATATTAAATAAACTCCTTGCATTTTCTGTCGTAACAGTTTCCACTTCCTCCACCGTCAAACCCTTTATATCTGCCACAATCTGGGCTATATGTGGAATACTTAAGGGAGTGTTACGTTTTCCTTCAAAACCTTGTGGCAAAATATAGGGAGCATCTGTTTCTAATAGGATATGTTCCAATCCAATTTCTTTAACAATATGTCTTAACTCATTTGAAGATTCATATGTAATAGCTGCGCCTATTCCCAGATAAAATCCCAAGTCTATGTATTGAAGGGCATTTTCATATGTCCCGGAAAAACAATGAACAACACCATTCTTTTGTCCTTGGAGTTTTGATTGTATAATTTTATCATTTCTAAATAATACGTCAATGGCTTCCTTATGGGCATCAATACAGTCTAAAGATTCCTGATGCTTTATCGACAAAGATTTACAAATAGCCTCCTCATTACCATTACGAACATGTAAGATCAGTGGTTTCTTTGCTATGGTCGCCAAATATATTTGCGTATCAAACCAGTAAAATTGCCTTAAGACGGTTCTTTCATCAGCTTTTCCATAATCATTTCTCTGTATCCTGGCAAAATCGAAACCGGTCTCCCCAACTGCAACTGTCTTATCAGTCCGAATCAATTGAGATAACGCGTCTATGTAATCCTGGTCATTTTCATCATGAATAGGAACATAATTGGGATGTATGCCTGCAGCATAATAGATACAATCAAAACCATTGAGTTTTTCTCTCATTGAATAATTAGAATCAAACATAATGGCAGGATTAACAATATATTCAATTCCCGCAGCTTTCACTTCATCTAGAAGCTGTTGTCTGTCTTTATTAAATTTCGGGTGGTCCATATGAGCATGGGTATCGATAAACATGAGCATATCCCCTTTCTCTATAACCGGAAATTTAGGTATTCCTCCGTGGTTAATATGGATAAATGCAGCGGAGACAACCCTTTCAGCACTTTTATTGTAGCTTCTTCAGTTTCATTATCAACTCCGGCAATCGCATCCTGTAAGTAGATAACATAAACTCCGGCATCGATCAAACTCATCACTGTAGAAAGAACGCAACATTCGGCAACTACCCCAGTTACTATTACACAAGAATAATCTTCTGCTATTTCTTTTATCTGCTCAACACTATAGGACGAATATACTGATTTATCATAAGTTTCGTTTTTTTCTTGAAACTCTTTTAAATCTTCCACTATTTTATTTAACCACTCATCCGAATTTACATCCTCATTTTCTATATTGTAATCAGCCCATATACCTTTGGGATGATTGGATGCAATATATCGTGTAAATATTACCTTTTCTTTGTAAGACTTTAATAATAATATAATTTTTTCAAGCACATGATGAAAATTTTTACATTCCCACTTTTGCCCTTGTGAATATACATTTTGCATATCCACCACAAGTAATAACGGTTTTTTAATATGTTCCATTAATTTATCATTCACAATATCAATATTCTCCTCTTTACAATCATATTTTTCTATAAAATCCTGAGGAACCTTCTTAACAATAAGTAATCGTAGCATGGCAGCTATCCATATGAATCCAGGAAATGATATCGATGCCATAGAAGCTGTAGGTACATAACCAAAATCTGCCAATAAACAATACACTACAGGCATAAAAATTAAGAAGTATAAAAAAAGAAGCATACAGTATCTCTTTCGAGGCATTAATTTACCGCAGTATATGATGCAAATAGTTAATACAATAAATGCAAAAATAAAAATACACAGCGGAACAACTCCCAAATAAGAATATAGTGATGAGAAGTCATGTCTAAGTGCAAAGCCCCAAGATACATGTTCACCCAGCTGTAATGTATGGTCTTTTAACATCAGATGTTCTAATCCGTTGGTATAATTTTCGGGTTGTAACCATACATATAATTTTTCTACTCTGTCAAAAAGAAATATCATTCCAATGAAAGTACTTATGTTTACAAGTAATGAGCAACAAAACTGAAGAAGTTTATTGTTACGATCTGACATCAAATAACATATGTTGTATGCTACACTCAAACTAAATGTAAAAATAAAAGAAAACATAAACTCATCCATAAAAGAATAAATCATTATTCCATTTAGAATAATAAAAATATGGCTAAATGCAAAAAGCTGAAAATGATTATCAAATAATTCGAAGAATACAGCCAAAATACAGACTAATAATAGTGTTAACAAGATACTAAAATAATAGCCAGCTATTCCCATTACAAAATAAAAGGGTAACGATTTTAAAATACATGCTACCAGAAGATAAAACACACAGGCTTCCAAAATTCTAATCTTATTATTCCTTTTTATTTTGTCATTATCAAGCCAAATAGATTCTGATTTCCAAATATAATGAATTTTTTCAAACGGGATGAGAAAAATGCTAACGGTAACAAAAAACATATATGCATCTATAGGAAAATAATTCACGACAAAACGAGAAAATTCAAATTCCCGTTCCATAATTGCATAATATGTTAATGCATGAATTATATACATTATAAAGTATGAAAGTAAAATAGCTGAGCCTACAAGGTATCTTTTTCGATTAACTGTTTTTTTATCCATGGAACTTCCCCCTCTTTTGTTCTGCATTTACTACTGTAAATATTCTTTATTCTCTCTATTCATGCTCACCAATATTAAATTCTATATATTGATTATATTCCCGGAGCATCTTTATCTCCTTCCCATAAAGGGACTTCTTTACCTTCATACGATAATTTAAATTGCTTTCTACATCGAAAGAGATAATTTTTATCAACAGGAAAAATACCCGATGTCATAGTCTCAAGCTCTTTTTTTATGCAAAAACGAACATCATCCGGACATATGATCTTATCATCATAATCATTCCAACCGTATTCTCTTAAAGCTTCTGAAGCCACAACTTCTTTACCATATCGTTGCACCGTATACTCTGGAACATATAAAGATGCATATTGTCGACTGGTTAAGATCTCAATAGTATAATAAATCTCATTTCCTGCCTTTATATCCTTATACAAAAACCCCGAAACATCACCATATATCCTCTTCTCATCCTGGATAACAGTAAGGTAAAACATCATATCAGATTTTCGAATTTTACTGGTCTTTAATTTGGTAAGTTGTGCATAATACGTGGTAATCCAAGCATCAATCTCTTCGGGTTTCCAATCATCTTCATATATTGTTCGTGCAATCACGCGAGCATCATCTAATTCATGGAACAAATCTCTAACAACCATAGTACTTCCCTCCATTATTATAAACAACCAATTTAATTTATAATCTCAACATATAAACATTCAACATCTGAAATCCTATAATTACCTGAATATACTTTAACCGGTTGTTCTTCATTATTTATTCCGAGGTCAGAAAACCAACTCATAGTTTCTAGTTCCAAATATAGAGCATCATCCAAAACATCCACCTCATAAGCTCTTGATGTAAAAGTACGGATAACCTTTCTAAACTTACCAACATCTACAGGAAGATAAGTACACATCCATGTTTCAAATTCCTGGGATTTAATTTTTGAAACCAGAAAAAATCTGGAAACATTTTTCTCAAACAAATCAGGATATACAACACACCCTTTGTTCTGTCTGAAATATTCGATGAGTTCACTTGGTAAAGGTAACAAACCATTTTTATATATTGTTGTTAATTTTATTTCATCCATAATTCACCCTCCTATCATCTTAAGAAATCGTTATTCTAACGTTCTGATTCTATTTCTATAATCATTCAGAATGACAAGAAAAATCACACTATAATACTATCTTATCATTTCCAAAACAAAAGGAAAACAACATATTTTATCAGGCATCCTGAAATGTCTATTAAATTCATCATTTTCAGGTTCTAATTCCCCGGAATTTGAAACTACATCTGACCCCAATGTTTCTAACTCTAGTAACCACTTCTTATCTACAGAAGTATCTTCTAAGAAACATTGATATAAATATTCAAGCTGCAATTCATTAATTATTTTTATGTCATTCATAATTTCATGAAACTTCTTGAAAACAATAATAGCCTTTTGTCGTCCTTCTTCCAAAGCCAAAATCATTTCAACACTACGGTGCGAGTTTAATTTCTTAAGAAGTTCTATCGGCATTTTAAACGCTGTTTCAATATCACGCGCAACTATGTTCCAACCTTCGACAATACAAAGGTCACTAGCAATACATTCTAATCCTTCTTTCAACAATAATGTTCTGATTCCGTTTTGAGAAGAAGCATAGTAGGTGTGATATAGTGCTAATCCAATATTATTGTATGGTTTCATATTTAACTCGGGAGCTACTTTTGATATTTCTTCAACAAAAATTTTACCAACACAATTACTAAATAACACGGAACTTTTATTAATACGATATATAAAGGTTCTTTCCTCTTCCTCACTCATCTGATAACCCGGAGCAATAATAAAATGGTCCATATGAATTTGTTGCTCATCTTCTGTTACAGAATAAACTTCACGATATAAGTAGATATCCACAAACCAACTCTTATTATGTTCACGAATATATATGTAACACAAATCATTCGCACTAAAATCAAACGTAAATACTTCCACCTTTTGACGAGATAAATTATCCTTTTCTAAAGGGGGAAACTCTTTAATATCAAGTATTGGATTTTGATATAAACTTCGTTCTAATTGTCTATAAGTATGTCCCACTTTTTTCTCCTCTTTATAACCAAAAATCTACATGCTTTCTGTTTTAAAAATACTGTCTTAATTGTAATATTTTTTTTCAAATATTTACATAATATTATATCACTTCTAAATAAATACTTTTTCGATGAACAATCATTTGAGAAATATTAAAATCCCAACCACACCATACTTTTCCTCTTCTTTTCTACTATAATAATCTTGCATTTTCAAGGGGTCAAAATCAGAGTCATCAATCACTTTCTTTTGGACAAGAAGTTCTTTTAATTGTTCAAAAGTAGTTGCTCTATAAACCTCCTTTACACCTGTTACTATTATTTTTCCTGTTTTCATATTTGTAAAAATAATATCGTCACCTGGCTTAACAAGCTTTCTTTTTTCATCCCAAAGCCTAAACTCAATTTTCTTCATACCATTTACTATTCTATCGAATGGTTCTGGTCTCAACCTCATTTCATGAATCATTTCGTATCTCCAATTCCTTATATTTTACATTGTTCCTAATAATCTTCCTCTTCATCCATCCAAAGCATAGCATACAGATAAGTTTCATTTTGCTTTGGCCAAATTGTTCTTGTAATAATACCCATGAATATTTCTTCTGCAGACAAAAAACACATATGCAAAATTGATGCTAAAAGCAATCTTGCAGCAAAAAAACAATCCTCCAAATACCAATTATTATATCACTGGATCTTTTTAACGTAACCCAATTACCCATACAGGATTCCGGACCGTCTATATAAATCTTTGACATGGTATTACCTCTTTTGTATCACAAATTTTGTTTATATTCCCGGAGCATCTTTATCTTCTTCCCATAAAGGGACTTTTTTCCTTCATACGTTAATTTAAATTGTTGTTATTTTTATGTCATCCATAATTCATCCTCAGTTAGGATTAACAACTATCAATTTCTTCTCCATAATTAATTCATAATATTGGACACGGGACTGAAAATATAACAGTCCCGTGTCATTTAATTATGAAATCTGTAACTTTTTCTTAAGCTCAATCAAAAGCTCATCTACATCGGATTCAGACGTATTATACTTCGTCTTTAACTCTGAAATATTATCACTATGTCCATTTAGTGCAGTAATTGCCGATGCTGTATCAAGCTGCGTATCTAACTTTTCGTTCCAACGTTCAAAATCACTTAATGATGTAACAGTAGAACGATTTGTTCCGGAAATCATACGATTCATATGAGTTTGTGCTGTTACAACAGAAGATTTTGCTTTGATGACAGAAAGTTTACTCTTACAAACAGCTATGTCATTCAATAGTTTGTCATACATTTGAACCATTTTCTTAGAGTTGGATTTGGCAAGCATCATTGCATCGTATAATGTTTGAACCTTTGTCTCCATTTCAACCTTCTTTGAAAGGAATGTGCGAGCATCATCTTCATTCCCAGACTTCAATGCTGACTCCGCATAATTCGTCAACTCCTCCTGTTCTTTAACTGAAGCATTATATGCTCGTTCTGCCTGCTTTTCTGCTGAAATGACCGATGCCGTTTCTGCTTTTACCTGCTGTAAGTCCTTTTCCAGTTTTCTCAAAGTGTGCTCAGCCATCTTAGCTGGATCCTCGCACCGATCTAATAGAGAATGAATGTTTGCTTCCAGAATCTCATTACATCTTTTCAATATTCCCATAATCTTTTTCCTCCTTTTTGTACTATATTTGTTTTTATTAGTTTTTGTTTATAAGTTCACCTCCTTCAATATTTATTATTTAAATTCTTTAATGAGTTAGTATAATCATCGACAATAACATATTCTTTTTCTTGACGACCATCGACAATTTCTTTCAAAAAACTCGATATCTTGTTCAGTTGTGAGTCCGCCCTGACCAATTCCTGTGAAAAAAACATGAGATCTCTTTTGTCATATTTCCCATGTGCTAGAACTATGTCCATTCTCGAATAAAACTTATTTAGGGAAATATTAAATGCCTCTCTTGTGTCTTCCATAACTTGAATATATTGGTTATTAGCAAACCGCGACTCACAACTGATACATACGACGTCCAGACATTTTTCCAATTCTATGTATTGATTCACCATATTTGCAGCCTTTTCAATAAGTTTATTCAATTCCTGGTTTGATGAATTTAGCGTTCCTAATTTTTGTTTTAAATTTGACGCGTTCATCGTGTCCGAATCATACGAAAGCAAACTCCAATAACTACTCTCTGGAACAAGAATATAAAAGGCAACAGGAATTGCTATTAATATGGAAATGATGACAAAAGGTGCAGATGTAAATAAACAAAGGTATAATAAAAGAATAAAGCAAATACTAACTACTATTTTTATCTTCCTTTTCACTTAGTCACCTCCGTTTCTATCCTAATACAACATCACTCTAAATATGCAGAATCAATACCTAATGTACTACCTGCTCCGCTTACACATATTTGTAAATACTCGACTCCACTTACATCTACTTCGAATGATTCAGGTGGCGTCAATGCCTTAAAACCAGTCGTTTCAGCTATTAATCTTCGATCTCCAGTATTAATATCATAATCATAAAATTTTATAGAGGTAGGAGATTCCTTTGATTTTTCGTATTCAACTAAAAATATATTATTCAATTGTATTTTTTGATAGCTCTTATCCAAATAAATAACTGATGAATTTTTGTTTTCGAATTCGGTTTCACTATCGCAAAATCCAATACTACTGATTAATGTACAGTTTTCATGGATTTGACCATAATTATCTGTATAGTTGTCCCAATAACTTAACATCTTCCAATCATGAAGAATATCTGTCTTGTCAAACAGATTAACTTTTCCTTTATTGGGAGAGTCAAGTATAACGTAATTTTCTTCATCCTCAAAATCTTCTGTTTCATTTTCTTCTGTCGAATCTGATATTTGGGTTTCTGTTTTATATTCAACATTTTCTTCCGTTGTAATCTCTCCAGAATCCTTCTTCTCAGTAAAAAGGTTAGTAAGTAACTCCCTGCCTGCCAATACACAAAGCCATACCAGAGCCAATGTAACAATAAACTTTCTAACATTCATATCTTTTTCCTCCTTTGTATTTTCATATTATTAGATTTAATCAGACACCCCCTTTTTCAAGTTATATTTATATATACGCAATAAATATATTTTTCTCCATTTTTTAATTGACTTATTATTTTCCTTTACATTTATATAAACGAATACTTTTTATTTTTCTCTTTAATCAAATTCAAAAATCCACAGAAAAAATTAATACTGATTTAAACTTCCAACGTATTGTCACATAACCGCTATCCCGCTAATATCTTTCATAACTTCTTTAAAATAAAGACGTTCTTCCATATATTACTGAAATCTCCTTTCTTTAGAGGTTCTTTTCTCTGTCTGATATACATAGAGAGACAAAAAAGAAAACTCCTAACTTTTTCAAAGTTAAAAGTCTTCTTTGAAGTAATTCTACAGTATTCAATTTCATCTGATGTCACCATTAGCAAGGAATTTCACGAGCATACCATCTTCTTAATTCTATTACATTTACTGAGGACCAAACCGCTTACCCGTTGCAATATATTCTAAGATATTATCAGCCCATGCTTTAGAAATTATTTGCATGTCTTTAATCTGAGTAACTGGTGTATCCCAGCACACATAATACATATTGTTATCAGGATCTCGCCATCTGTGAGTTATTGCTAACGCTTCATCTCTACCATTAAAACTTGGTTGACGAATAATATAAGCTCTCCAACCACCATTTTTAAATACATACTTGAATTTAAATTCCACATCTGAAGCATTATGATTTGAATTTCCATAATAAATAACAGGTCCTACTGTCGCATGATTATTATTTGAAGGATTTTGTCTGTCAACACTTTGCACACTTCTTCTATCATTAATTTGATTATGTGCATTATTACCTCCATTTATATTTTGTGAATAATAACCGGCTTGTTCTCTTTTTTTCTTTTCTTTTATACTAGAAACAATTTTCATAATACCAACAATCATAATAATTATTACAACAAAAAATGAGTATTCTTCCACAATAATCACCTACCTTCTAAAATGTTTTACCTGTCGAAAGGTATTCCTGAAAATTATCAGCCCATCGTTTCGATATTACCTGCATATCATGTAATGTAGATATTGTCCTGTCCCAACATATATAATACGAGCCATTATCACTTAACATATGAACATGTGCCCCCTTCAATCTATTATTAAAATTGGGAGTCCTTAATATATATGCTCTCCAACCACCACCAACATATCTATAATTGAAACGATATTCTCTGTCAGAATTGTGATGATTATCATTTGCGTAATATATAACCGGACCCGATTCTTGTGAATAACTAGCTGTTCCTTGTAAACTATCAACTTGTTCTCTCATAGGCACATTTGCAGGTCCCCCAGTATTACGATCTTTATTACTAAAAGAAAACTTATGTTCACAAATTGCATATATTATCGCTCCAACCAAACAACAAAAACAAAAGAAAAACACCAGACATCACCTCACTATTCATAGAGTGTTCTAAAGCTTTTTAACAACACCTTTACATCGTTAAAATCATTAAATATGAGCGTACCCTGAGATAACCATTCGATGAATCCGTGTTCAGAACTTCTATTATATGTAATCCCTTTATCAATATATAAATAATAAAAGTTCTGATCCTTCTCAAACCCAATACGACCATTCTGAACACTACAACCACTTGGCAAGGTGCATCTATATACATGACACAGGTGATCTTCCAATAAATTCTTTAACATATCGTACTGACTATCAGTTCCAAATACAAATTCTCTCATCGACACCACCTCCTATACACTTGCATCAAATCTTCCACCAACAATTTTCCTTTTTGATGGGTCAATTAATTTTTCATCAATAAGTTTAATATCTTCCTTTCCCTTCTTATATTCATAAGCAACCTCACGTGTATCTTTCCACTTCATATATAAAGAAGATAAGTTACCCGTTCCACCACACATCCTGCAGTTTTCTGTTCCATTTGTATCACTATCCGGAATCTGTGGAATCCAAAGGTTTTCTCCCATAAACATATACTTTTCAGTACCCTCAAATACCTTATCAAATAAACCAATGCCAAGAATATCCTTTATATTAGGAGATAATCTGATCCAAACAAAGTTTCTGTTTTTCACTTGATCTAAAAGATCATTGTATTCATCCCCTGGTGCATCATGATACATAAGCATCATAAGAGCAATATATCCTTTATAAGCATTCATCACCTCCGTAGCATAATATGTACAATGTGATGAATCCACATCATTCCGGTAACCATTCTCATAATCCTCAAATCTCTTTCTTAAGAGACATCTTGGACAACATGGTGTAACTTTTGGATACGTGAATATCAACTCTGCACCGGCACCATTCTTATACATCATGGCTGCCTCATACATCATTCCATATTTCATTGCCAGATAAGCAGTCCTAGACTGAGCATCAAAACTATCAGTACATCCAAGGAGTAAATAATCTTTATTTGTTCTTACCTTAAATTTGCGTAAATAACTCATAAACTCTTCATCAGACATATTTTCATCTAAGAATCTGTCAATAGTAATTACCTCCGCTTTAGGATTAATATTTTGAATCTCAGTCTTTATTACTTCAACCTTTTTCTTTCCTATCTCACTAACATATACTTGCTGAGTAGCAATATTACTTTCACTAACAACATCACCATCAAATATAACAAACTTCATGAAACCATGACGTGCCATATCTGCTAAGAAACCTCTTGATCCGCCTCCACCAACACAGACAATCACCTTATTTCTTACTATATTGGGGATGCTAACCTTCTTGAACAACTCTTCATATTCATGAGCATCGGTTACTCCACCTTTTTCAGTAAGATTAATGGTTTCTACATCCATATTACGAATAGATTTTTTTACTTCTTTTCTTGATTTTCTAGAATTATTATCTCTGGACAGCAAACCATTTTCTTTATCTAAAATAGTATTATTAAATGCTTTGCTCCATGTCCTATCGTATTCATATTCATAACCTTCTTTTGTTGCACGAATAACAACCTCGCAGTTTACTCTTACTAATGTTTCTTCTCTATATGCAACATAAAAATATAATTCAAAGAAACCATTCTTCTTGGCCTGTACAATAGGCATAGTAAAAAAATTGTGATTCCAAAAATCCATATGCAATTTTGCAGTAGCTACATCGTGAAAAGAAGGTGTCACCATACCTATTGGATGACTATGAATAAAACCTGTCGGTACATACCCTCTATCCTTCCATGCGTTATTAACCTTAGATACTTTCTCAATATTATAATAAAAGGATCCGGCCGAATTAGCAGAATCAGAATCAAAATAAAACAAATCAATCCTTTTTAAGTTTGAAGTCGAGCCAATCATCCCACCTGTTTCAGCAGGATACTTTCCAACATTTGTTCTCATCTCGTCCAATATATCTTCATCAATGGAATAATGCTCAAAATTTTTATCAACTTTCTTAACAACCCTTTTATTCTTTGATTTAATTTTTTCAGTTGCTTCCTTACCTTCCTCTTCAACTGAACTTCCGAAAAATCCATTTGTAACCATATTGAATCCGTTAGAAACATATCTTGCAAATGATGCCATACTATCCCTCCTCAACTTCAAAAGAAATATTCTCTACAGTACCACATAAATTAACACGTTTACCATCAGCCTCATCTAATTCTCTATTTCTCAAGAGTTGCTTTCCAATAGCCTTGCTCACTAACACTCGGATACCTCTTGCACCATACTTCGTTTGATGAGTTTTAAACTCATACATCAGTTTTTCATCAATATGATTTAACTTAAGATTAAAGTCAGCCATCTCCTCACTAACAAACTTTACTATTATGCGTTCAATAGCATCGTCTGAAAGAGAATTAAATACAACAAAATTACCAATTTTTCCGCTTATTTCCGGTCTTCCACAATGTTTTGTAAATGCATCTCTGCAAATCTCTGTTTTATCAAATTCAGAAGCATCATTATATTCATCCATATCAATTACAAGATTTGAAGTAAACACAAGAATACACTTACTAAGATCTATTGGTTTAGAATTATCTGACATCCCTAAATACCCTGTATCTATAGCTTCCATTAAACTTACAAGCAATTTCTCATTAGCCTTCTCAATCTCATTTATTACTATTACATGATACGGATTCTTTCTTACCGGATCCAAAATTGTTCCTTTCCCATATCCAGCATATCCCGGAGGTGCTCCCAGAAATCTGTGCACCGTATGCTCACCAATAAATTCACTTCCCGCAATCTCTATAAAGCCATATTTAGTATCATAGACTTCAGATAAAACATCCGCTAAAGACTTTGCCGTTTCAGACTTGCCTGTTGCGGTAGGTCCTAACAATGCAACTGGTAATAATTTAGCTTTCTTACTGCACTTATTTATAACAATAAGAATAGATAAATCATCAATACATTCATCCTGACCAAACACTCTCTCCTTGAGAGGCTTTGATATATCTTCCGGGAAAACTTTTTTTGCCTGCTTTTCAGATTCCTCTATCTGACGAAGTTTTTCCTTGTTATACACATCATGCTTAGGATATTCATAAGCCGAATCCTTAATATCATCATTTATATTATCTTCTATCAAATACATTTCCTGCCAAGAATGACAAAAAGCAACCAAGTCTGTCAAGGTTTCAAACGTTGCCTTACCATTAAGAAGAAATGTATTAAAAGACTCGGATGCACCGTCTGCTTTAATACCAAATTCTATATATACTGTAAATGTATTCTCAATATTCTCAAATCCCATAGCTGCCGTTCTTTTATCACAGCAAGTCGGCATCTCACACATATTAAACTTTGTACAACATCCTACCGGAATACTTTTAAAAAGATTTTCAAAATCCTCATATGTACCAAAAGCAAACTGTCTCAAGAAATATACCTCCTTTGTTTAGCCAAAAATAGAACCTATGAAACCAATAACCGCTAACACAATCACTACAACGATCCCCCAACATAATACTGTCGCAAGAAATGAAGCAACAGGAATAGCCACGCATCCACCCACAGCAAATGCTAACGTTGTACCAATATCTTTACCAAAAGAATCACTTTTTACAATTGTGCAGATAGCAAACACCATATAAGCAATCACTAATACAACTGTCGTAAATAAAATAAAACCTTCCATTCCTATCCACCTCCGCCTTTATTTCGGTTTCCTACTACGATGTCGGTGAATAAATCACAGACATCGTTTCGATTGGTTACCATCCAATTCTCATCAGGTAGGATAATATTACTCACCATGTCACTATTGCTCACAGTGAAACCCCCCACCTGGTAAGGTTTCCTGATTCTCGCCTCCATGGAAGCCTCCTCCTGGTAGTGTTTCTTGATTCTCGCCTCCGTGGAAGCCTCCTCCTGGTAGTGTCTCCTGATTTTCTCCACCATGGAAGCCTCCTCCCGGTAGTGTTTCTTGATTCTCGCCTCCGTGGAATCCTCCTCCTGGTAGTGTCTCCTGATTTTCTCCACCATGGAAACCTCCTCCTGGGAGTGTCTCTTGATTTTCTCCACCATAGAAACCTCCACCTGGCATAATCTCCTCATTACTTCCTAATAACACTTTAATCTCCGTTTTCATTTTCATAATATTTTTCTCCTTTCAATTATTTGTTTTGCGGTTTCCCACGACTCAATGACCAATCGGAGCTTCGTCTCGACCAGTCACCGAGTTTCGGCTAGTCACCATCCAGCACTCATCAGATAGGTATTTATTTTCAAGGATTTATTATCCTTGTAATATATATAAAGATTAAATTTAAATAATCTCCATATTTTTTTATATTTATTAGACTTTTCTGTTTTCAACCTTTATTATAATAATTTATTGTTTTTTCCTTATCAAAAGTACATAACACCACAGGTTTTTTCAACTGATAGTTCCCTTTTTTATCTAATAATTGAACATTCTCATATGATTCTTTTCCTATTGCATTACCATCTTTTCCGACCCTAAATAATTTCATATATGTACTATGCGAAGTGATTTCATTTAAAAGACCTGCTCTATGTAAACCAACAAAAATGGCACAACTCCTTGCCTGCGAATTTAAAGCTTTCGTTGCCAAGTCGGTGAATGCAGAATATGATTCTTGTAAAAGCTTATTTCTGGCTATATCATTTTCTGGCTCCAACAATGCATTCATATAGAGATAATCATAGAATAAGGAAATATGAAAATCCGGTGCATAAAATGTCTTATTTTGATAAGAATACAAAAACGAATGTAATCCCTTTGAGTACTCCTTCACAATTTTTTTTGCCTCTTTACCAGTTAAATTTAATAGTTGTGGAAATGGACCAATTTGAGTATCTCCATCCATATATACCCTAGAGCATTGGAATGCTGTTTCCACAGATGTAATAATTTCTTTTGAATTTTCTCCATCACCAAGTTTAACTCTTTTTGATAAATGCATTGCACTTAGTGCACACCCCAGCTCACTTGTGGATGCACTAGATATTTCTAAAATCTTCTCGTTTGGAAAGGCATTTAAAAAATTATGATGAAGACTAATTTCCGATTTTCTTTTTTGTGAAAGAGCAAATCCCGGAAACCAATCAAATTGCACTCTAATTTCTTCAAAGTATGGATATGAAGTTTTAGATATATATACCGGTCTTTCTGCCATAATAAAACATCCTTTCATCTTAAATTATCAACATTGCGTGTATAATCAAGTCGCAATTAAATTATACGAAATTCTATAGTTCTCCATTTGATTGATTAAAGAAAGACTTCCCTTAATATAATCTTTTTTAGGAACAATTCCGGTAAGTTGCAACTTAACCTGTTTCTTCTTGCGAAGTTCTCCTTGTAGCTTAACTCCAAAACAATCAGATATATAAATATTCTCTTTATGTTCCAATATATTATCGAGTATGCGATATCCCGTATCAAACATGTTTTCTGGAATCGTTTTTTCATATTCTATTATCAATAAATAATTTGACTTGTTTATAGGCTCTTTTTTTACATAATCACAAAAAGATATTTTATATATTTCATTATTTTCTTTCTTCTTTTCACCATTTCCTTTAGTAATTGGCAAAGTGATATTAAGCCCATTTAAATTTTCAGTCTTTGTATTTCTTAAAATTCTGAGAAATTCGCAATAGGGTTCTTTATTTAATGGATTTCCTAATTGATTAAACATATTCACAATAAAGTCACCTCCTTTCGTATTGATTTTGAATAGTTATGTAACCGTTAATTACTGTTCTATTTTATACAAACGATAAAAACTTGGTTTTCTCCATTTTTATTGGTATTAAAAAAAAATTACAATTTCATTTCATATCCGTATAATTTTCTTTTGTTTTTACCTTCTATAACGATAAAGTAATCCTGTTCTCTTCCATAGTTTTTAAGTTTTGACCGGACTATAGAGTCTGTTGTTGCCAATTTCTTCTTAATATTCGTTCCCTTTTTTATAATAAAATCATCGACATTGTAATCATAAAATCGAGACATATTTACATTATATGTACGTTCAAAGATTGCCAAAAGAGTCTTGAAGCAGTCAAAAATACTTGCAGCGTCCATATCCTCAGTCTCTGTATAGTCCATTAACTCAAATAAACTAGGAATATTATATTGACAGGTCAACTTTAAAAAACTAAACAGTTGTAATGGATGATACTCAAACAAACTAACATATTCATTAATATGTATGTGAGATAAGGTCATATCTGATGCATTAAAACTGCTATAAGATACATTATCTTCTATTGTACTCTTTGACTCCGTACCATTTTTATATGTTATAGTCGTATTGGATGAGAGTGGGTAAATATATTTCTTTTTCGACCCATCAACTCTTTTTTGAGTTTCCTTATTGGGGATATTTAATTGATTATTATTTTTTCGTGTATCCTCATATTTTTGAATCATGTCTCGTTCCGCAAATCTCAAATTCGTCTTTAGATAATTTACTAATTCTCCTGTTGTTACTTTATGACCGACTGCACTGCATCGAATATAATAGCTGACAATAGAAGTATACTTATCAAGTACTCGATAACAAAAAAGTTGTCTTACATCACCCAATTCATAGCTGGTTAATGTCTTTAGTAATTCGTTTTCCTTGCGACATACACACTGAGATAGATCATATAAAATGTTTCCAATTCTTTGCTGGTCATTAAATGGAATATCCTTATAATTTACATATCCATTTTCTGCAAATTGTGCTATAATGTCGTTAAGCTCTTCAAAATTATTTTTCATACTACATTTCCTCCTTTATCTTTGGTACTTAAACGATAGCAGAACAACTTCGTACCACTTCGGAAGAAACAAAAAAATAGCCCAAAACTCTATCGAATTTTGAGCTATTTTATAATAATTAACTTATAAACTTTTTATTGCTTTAATAACGGACTGTTCCCAATCTTTTTTTCCTAAAAAAAACTATTTTTTTCAGATATTAGTTTTGCAATATTTTTAAGCCAATCTAAAATTTTGGCATTTTTTTGTTCCTTGCAGAAATAATTAATTAAGGTTTGACGAGCTTCAACAAACCTTAAATAATCTTCATTTTCAAAATCCTTTTCCTTTATCATTCCTTTTCTGCTCTCGGTTA
>JBJENY010000053.1:0-17886 GCA_051880435.1 Lachnospiraceae bacterium
TACTCATTAAAATCTTCTCCTTCCTTTAGAAACCGAAAAATCCATGTTCCAACATCTTCTTCATCAATTACAATTCCTTCCTCTAATAATCGAAAAATCCACGATTCAATATCTTCTTCATCAGTCACAATTTCATGAGACATTAAACATGTCTCAATATGACATACAAGCGGAGTATTATTTGATAGAAAATCAACCATCATATGTTCCTTATCAGGAAACAGAAACGTGAGGGTTCCTACAATCAAGTCATCCGATTCTTCTATTAATTTTTGGATTTTTTCTTTCGGCGAATATGCTATATACATATTTTCTAACATAATTATTCTTCCTTTCAACAACTTTATTTTATTGTAAATGTATGCGTCATAAATCCCTTTGGAGTTGTTCCTGTGTTCCATTTTACGGTTATCAATTTTCCTAATATTTTAATCTGCCCCTTTTCTAAAAGGCTTTTCATTACCGCTTTTGTGACATTTTTCTTTGTCAGGTTTTTGAAGGCATAATCTTCTTTCATAACAGAAAATTTACATCCGCTTTTATATTGTGAACAATAATATCTGGATCCATCTTTTGAAACATTTACCTCTCCACCACATAACGGACATTTTCCAACAACGTTATCATAAACGGTTGCATATTTCTTGTTGGGATTAGCAAGATACTGTTCCATGTTATCATTGATAAATGTAGATATAGTTGTTATTGTTTGTTCTTCAGGCATGGGTATATTTAATGTCATAGATATGCTTTTTGCCAGGTTTAATTGCTTATCTGTCGGTTTGTTTGCAGTTTCCTCCAATCCGATACCTCCAATTTTCTGATAATCGGAGATAAGGTTATTAATATATGTTTTCATTTCCTGCATATACAGGTCATATGTAATTTCACCCTTTTGTATTTGATTCAGCATATCCTGCCACTTCGCAGCAAGCTCAGGAGTTGTCATATCACTGGGTAAAATATCAAAAATCTTTTCTCCCATTTCCGTTGGCAAAATTGATGGTGTTTTTTTATTTTTCGAATCATCTTTATACAAATATTTACGATCTAATAATTCCTTAAATATTGCTGCCCGGGTGGCACTGGTGCCAATTCCTTTTTTCTCCTTCATTACACTTTTTAATTCTTTGTCCTCTATTATGGACGAAATATTTTCCATTGCAGAAATTAGTGTACTCTCATTGAAATAAGGTGGTGGTGTTGTCATTTTTGACAACAGATCCACATGTTTAAAATGAACAACTTGTCCTTCCTTCAGAAGTGGAATATATGGTTCATGTTCATTTTTTTCTAATGAAGATGGAAACAACTTTCTTTGTATATCCAGATATCCATTATGAATAGGTGTTTTCCCCTTATTAACAAAAAATTCATCTCTACACATGATTTCTACCGTTGTTTCTGTATATTCATACCTTTTTGCTAAA
The DNA here is from genome assembly GCA_051880435.1 of Lachnospiraceae bacterium. Classification (GTDB taxonomy): domain Bacteria; phylum Bacillota; class Clostridia; order Lachnospirales; family Lachnospiraceae; genus CAG-590. The sequence continues at coordinate 1,431 of JBJENY010000053.1, forward strand.
GAAATAATTATTCTTTTTAAAAGAAGCAGCAAGATTTGTTGTTCATCCTTCTTCAGCACACGAATATCAAAAGAACCAAAATTCTCATTAATAAAAAGTCCTGGATGATCACTGACTTTTTTATCATTTGTTATATTTGATAGTTCCAATCCATCTTCAATTATTATACTTGCCATAGTTGAAACATTAGGATCCACAGATTGAAGATATGGTGAACTCGCTATTGCACGAATTAATTCCGGAACCTCCATGGCATCATCTTCCGTAATATACTCGCTATCTGTTCTGGGATATGTAGTGATTCTATAGTCCAAATATAATGCCTGCAGTATTTCCAACGTTCGGTCTGAAGTAATTCCATATTTTTTTACTGCATCACTTTGTATTTTTGCCAGATTATATAAAGCTGGCGGCTTTTGTGTCTTTTCTTTTACTTCATACCTCGTCACAACACCATCCTGACAACTTACTTTTTCGATGATTTTCTTCGCATCATCCGGATTACTTAATCGATTTCCCTCATCACAATACCACATGGCAGAGAAACCGCATGTAAGATCGTATTCCGGATCATTTATTAGCCCTTGATTTACGGTAATACCTGCTGCAACCTGATAATATGGCTTTGGAACAAAATTTTTTATATCTCTACAGCGCTTAACCACTAATCCAAGAATTTGGTTCTTAACACTGCCTGATGAAAACCCTTTAACGTTATATGTTAAACCAAAAAAACGAGAGGTATTCATTCCATATATCCAATCACCATTTCTTCTTGCCAAAAATGCTTTATACAAACACTCTCTTGAACCTTCAGGTTCAAGGTTTTTAAAACCTTCTCGAATTGCATTATCGGATACAGATGATATCCAAAGTCTACGTACCCCCTTTCTTCTTCTGTTTTTTTGAAAGGCATATTCATAAATTTCCCATTGAATACCCTCGCCCTCAATGCCGGCATCACCTGCATTAATAATTTCATCCACGTCTTCTCTTCCAATTAAGGAAACAAGTACATTCAATTGTTTTTTGGTTTGTGCCAAAGGGAATACTTTCAAGTCTGGAAACATAGGTAATGTATCTAATCTATAATCCTTCCAGTCTTCATTTTGATCTTCAGGATATCCAAGCGAAAATAAGTGACCGGCTGCCCAACTAATTACATACTGTCCATTTTCGTAATATCCACCCTTATTTTCATCTGTTATACCCAATACTTTTGCAATTTCCTTTGCAACACTTGATTTTTCTGTTACAATCAATGATTTTCCCATATTCAGACCTCCTTATAATCACCATGAAATTTCCGTTTTAATCTGATTCACAATATTATTTAACAAATCAATCAATGGCATTCTTGTTTCATCAAATATGATACAAAGTAACCCGATTGATGCTAAAATAACCAGTACAACAGATGCTGCAAACCGAAGCAAACCTACCATACTGGTTATAGAAAATTTAATAAAATTATTTTTCTCAACAACAACGATATTTTCATCCTCTATCATATGCTTTTTATGAAGATGATTCTGCTTTTTTTGAAAGGCTTCATCTTCCTCATAGGCTTCAATAAATTTTTTCATATTTATTCCTTTCTGCTACCAAACAAAGAAAATTTCTTTTTTTCCTGCTTTTTAACCATCTGCAGCTTATATTTAAAAAATCTGTCAAACTGATTATCCGGAGAATATACAAACATATCCGGTGTATACGTTGCAAAGAGTGTGTGCGTTTCTAATTGTTTCATGCTGGCTGCAATCTCTTTTGCATCTGATTGAGAAATAAAGGAAAATAGGTAGTACATATTATCTCTATCCATATTTTCTAACAATGCTGCATTCATTTCACTATATTCATTAACTTTGCTCCCTCCAACAAGACAATTAATATCTTTCTCATAAAAGCTAATTCGTTCGAAATCCGAATCATAGTAACAACCATAATCATAGACCATACAATCATATTTTTGACGGATTAGCTTTGTAATTTGATTGGGATCCAAATAAATATCCAATCCCTTCATTTTCATTTTTTTCAATGATTCATCATACTGCACTTCTTTATTATCCCTTTCCATTTCAGCGATTTGACCAAAATATCTGGTTGAATTCATCTCAACAATAGCAACCGTTCTTCCTGCCTGTTGAAAATGTTTTGCAATTTGTACAGTTTGCGTTGTGGTTCCAATGTAATGTTTGGAGCCGGCTACACCTACAGTTATCTTCCTTTTTTGAGATTCTCTTATCGCCTTTAATGCTTTTTCCTCCTCCTTTTTAGATATTGGCCTTTCCTTCTTAATTGTCTCTGCTGCAGAAACAATCTCAGCCGGAGCTCCATTCTTAACATATAATCCATCCAGACAGTTTTCCAATTCCTTTTGAATGGCTGCTAAATTAATTCCTAATATAAAATCCGTATAACCTGCATTATAAAAAGCCTGAACAATCTGACTTCCCGGAAGATAACCTTTTGCCTGAATAATAATTTTACAATTTAGTCCCATCTGAATCTGATCCGCTGCAGATACAATGGTTTGAATATCATCTGTATATGGTGAAACGTCCAAAATGACAACGGAAGCCTTTGATCGCAGCACATCATTTATGATATTCTTTAATTCCGCCAGCTGGTCAATTACCTGAAACTCTTCTTCTCTTTTTTCCACTATTTTTTTTGCATAATAACTTTCATGAATGGTTCCAATAAATACAACCACTTAATCATCTCCTTTTGTACGTACAACATCATTCCAATCCGTTCCTTCTAAAATAGGAAAATATGGATGAAAATTTTGAGTATATTTCTTTTTTTCCGCATATGTAATCACAGCCTGATATGCTTCCATTCCTGCCCGATCATGATCAAAAGCAATATATACATCCATAATTTCCGGATGAATATCAATATAATTAAATATTGCCATATACTTTTCGGTTCCGGCCAGTGCCTGATAATGGTATCCGGCCATTTTTCTCTTTTCATCATATCCGGCCAAAAAAAATGTCATCAAGGACATTAGATCAATCACGGATTCACATACATAGAGTCGTTTTCCTTCTTTGGCAGGCAATCGAAAACAATAACTGTAATTACAACCCTCTACATCCCCTTTAAACGGTACATTTGAATAAGTACCTCTTTTACAAGCAAAATCCGGAAGATTTGTTTTCTCATCATAAGATACAAATACACAATTGTGTTTGTCATCTTCAAATAAATGATTTGAAGCAAAAAAATAATCGATGACGAATTTATCAATACATCGATTTTTACTCAAATATGCATATACATGTCTTCTGCTACCACCATGCGGTGGTAACAGAACCATTGATTTTTCTTGTTTCTTCTGTTGTATCGGTTTAATATAGTGCGTCTGATTTAATTGCCCGGCACCTATATAATCTGTCAAATGCTTTATTGCCTGGTTATAATCCATATTACCAAAATACATTGCAAAATTAATAACAGAACCTTTAGCATATTCCTCTGTACTTGAGTTTCGAAAAAAACGATTGGTAACAGGATTAATCATTACACTATCATGTTCCTCCAGCGTATAATATTTACCCTTTGGAATTACATGATAACCCATATATGCAGCATATTCATGTATTAAAACCAGCTGCTTAATCTTTTCAACCTTTTCATTCACATTCATCCTTCCTTTCCTCTAAAACCTTAATCACATCCTGGTAACCGGCTATATCTTCCTCATATTTAGATATCTGAAGTTCTAACGAATGTATCGTTTGCGTTTCGTTCGATATCGTTTCATCCAGATTTAACAACTCATCAGTTGTTAGATTTTCTGTTCCAGAATTCAAACGTTTCAAATCATTTTCCAAATCCCTAATCCGGTTCTGATTTTCTGTGATTTGATTCTCCAACTCTGTAATTAAAGAATTGTAATACGTAATATCGTAAATCTGCCGGTTATAATAATATTCCTTTTCTGTTAGTACCGGTAACTCCGAAACTTGATTCGTAATTCCTACGTATGTATAAAAGCTTACCTTACTTTCTTTTCCATCCTCTTCATATTCAAATTGGACTGTAACCCGATTGCCGGAAGCTTTTGGCACTTTATATATTTGCACAATTAACATTTCCTGATTGCTATATACAATTTTAGAATCTAAAGGCTTATTAGATGAAAGCGCCTGCATAGATATATTTCCATCCTGGTACAATGTATTTTTTACATCAAATACAACCTCCATTGTTCTATCCGCTGGGGCATAATCCCATCTAATCAGTGTTATGGAATTATATTGGGACAGATTCTGAGTACTTCTCAATGCAGATGCGGTATATCGATTTGAATCCGGGATAAAATTACTTGCCCAAAAAAGAAGATGAATAATAATAAATATAATTACAATAAACCTTACAGAAGTACGATTATTAAATGGTTTTATTTTATTTTTCATCTTCTTTTTCCTCCTGTAAACTACTCTCAATGATGGAACTATCATAGTAATCCATTCCATTGGTATCTAAGTTTAATGCATTGTATTCCTGTTCTGAAATCAATTGCTGATAACTAATAACCTGATTAACTTTCCAAACATTATCAATCTTATCAAATTCTCCAATCCATAACTTTGGATTTGTTATTACATTAATATTAGGCCACTTTATATTTTCGTCAAAAAAAATACAAGCTGTTACACTTGTATTCGTTGCATTTTCTTCATCTATGTAAATATGAATATTATCAATATTACTTTCATATCCATACATATTCTCATAAGTATCTAAATCCAAATGATTGATTGCCTGTTCTGTCATCAAACTTTCTAATTTATTTCTACGAAACTCCTGACTCACATCTTCCGATATTCCATAGTAATATGTCAGGAATTCCCTGGCATTGTCATATATATCATATTGTAACTCAGAACTTTCAATTATATTGGATATTGATACCATGGATTGTAGTTCATTAATCTGGTCTTCATATTTCCCGGTTAGAGACTTAATCTGTATTTGATAAGATAGGATAACCAGGCAATACGATATAAAAATTAATATAATTATTATCCAAGTAACATACTTTTTATATTTCCAATTCAACCTTCATTCCCCTTTCTTTTTTTCTTTCCGGCATTTCGATACCATCACCATCAAATTGATTAATATAGCTTTGCATCTGTATTAGAATTTTTTGTCGAATTTCATTCTCATTTAAACTATCAAACTTATCAGGTTCTCTGACATATCCGTTACATAATCTTAAGAAAAACTTTCTGCTTAAATTGACTCCTTGAGCTTGTCCTATATCCAGTAATTTTTGATACGTTTTTCTTGTTAATGATGATTGTTTTGCTTTTACAAAATTTTTTGTATAGATCTCTGTAAATTCTTTTATGTTCATATATTTACTCCTTCCAAACTGCTATATAATATCCTTTTGCTTCCCTCTGAATAAATTCCGGTGTAAACGATCTTGTATTATTCTCTTGTCTATTGGGATCTGCCAATAGAAAATTACCAGCTGAATCCACACCTCTTATAATCATAACATGACCTGCAGAGCTGCTACTAAAATATCCTTTATGACAGCCCCATATAATTAAGGCATTCTTATCTGATATATAAGCCGGAATTTCAGATATACCAATATTTTGATATGATAACCCGTATAATTTGCTTGCTGCAGCAACAACATTAGGCATGGATGAACCCTGTCCACTTACATATCCGTTATTTGCCATAGATAAGTCTGCCATTATCGGTGGTGTAACAGTATTATTACACAAAGTAGCAACCACCATAGCCATACAAGTTATACCACAGCCACTGCTTCTTATTGTTCCGTTTCCATATGGGTAGTCTGCCCATCTGGAATCCCATTGACAATAATATGTAATGTTATCGAGTACTGAACCTTCCCCTCCATTTATTCCATTCGCTATACCTTCAGTGTATGCATTTAAAAACTTCTGGCCATGAGTCGGAGTTCCTTTCGCATTAGCAGGCATTTTGTCCCTTGAATATTCCCTGGCCAGTTCTACGGTATACTTACAATTATTTCTTTCTTTAATCCATATATACCAGCCTTGAATTCCAAAGTTATAACCTTGTGCAGCTGCAGCCATCTTGTCATAATCTTCAGGTCCTTCCACTTCAAATAAAATAAACGCATCCCTCATATACTGAATTCCACAACGACAACTATATTCCGCATCTGTAATTGCATTTGGTCTGTTAGGATATTGTGTATTATAGCCACATTCACTAGCTTGCATTGGATCCGTACCTCTACCACCTGTTTCAATTTGTATAAAAGCTAATGCTGCATTCACATAGTCCGGTAAGTTTAAATCATCGGGTTGTGTATTATACTCCTCACAAAGACTTGTAATCAAGGAACGGTATGCCTCAACTGTTGGAGGAAATCCTCCCACTGAGTATATGCGATCTGTAGATTCAGATGAATTATCCGATCCTGCAATCGCACCTTCTAAAATGAGGCTAATCACTAAAACAATCAATATGATTAAAATTACAATTAATTGAAGTGGCATTTTCTTCAGTATTTTTAATATAATTTTTATATTAAGCGCCTCCTTTAAATAATTGCTTTTCCTCATCCGTCACAAAAATCTTCATCATAACATTTGAATCACCTTTGATGTTTATAATACATTGTCCGGTTTCAAAAGTTGAAATTTGTTCTAATTGGGAATCAGGAATTTCCCCATGGAATATTTTTTTATACTTTGGTAGTGTTGAGCTATCCTGCTGCAAAATAAATTTATATTGGCACAGTTCGAATATCTTTTTAATCTGCTCTACACCATAATCATCTGTATTATCCGGAACACTATCATTAATTGACTGTGACGCAAACCAAATTCCACCAAAAAACTTTCTGGCTTCTCTTTCATACATTAAAATTTGTTCAATTGCCATAAGCTTATGAGCATTGATAATACGATGAAATTCGTCTACAATAACAACCGAATGAATAACATCCCACATATGCAATCCATTTTCATGGTCTCCGGATTCCCATTGTTCCCATTTACGTTTCATTACAGAGCCAATTCGGATTACATTATCATAATTTAGTGATAACGCTTTAAACATAACTGCATCAAAAATATTATCCTTCATCTTGGCCAATCCCCTGATGTCATAAAATACAATTTGCGTATTTAATGGATCTTCTATTGTTGTAATTCCGTCAAAAATTGCACCATAATTATCAATTAAATTTTTTATAACCCGTTTGATTTTTACATATTCAGCAACGGATGATTCTACCTCTAATCTTCTTGCATCACTTAATCCCTCAAAAGACGTATTTTGAATTAATTCATCTATGTATTTATAAAAATCACTATACGTTGGATAATCAGAATGTTCCAGTTGTGTAATCTTACCATGCACTGGCAGACCCATATCATCAATTAAATTCTTTTGAATATATATTTGAGATATTAAATTTTCGTATTCAAAGACTTCATCGTCTGTAGCAGATGGTTTTAAATAACGATAGATTGTACTTAGTTTTCCGATATGCTGCTTGTAACAGGTAGCTTCATCTTCTGCAGTCTTTAATACTTCCCAATCGTTAATTCTGCCTTCCGTTCCATCCAGAGCAATGATGGTACCGCCAAATTCATTTACCAAATCAACCCATTCTCCTGATACATCAAATCCTCTAATGAAATCACCTCTAATAATTCGACTTTTAAATAACTTTTTTAGGATTGTTGATTTCCCGGAACCCATCTCTCCCCATAAAACCGCATTATAATATTTTCGATAGTTTGTCTTTAAAAAAGCATCTAAAAAAACTGGTCCTTTTGTTGAGCATGTAAGACCAAAATAATCTCCCGAAGAATCCATTAAAGATGAAAAATGGAAAGGATCACCAAAAGCTAACGTTGTTGCTTTAAAAGGATTTCCTTTCCTCATAGTCAAAGGATTTAATTTTTGCTTACTATAGGGCGTATATACTGCTTTCCAATCTGATTCTTGTTCATTTAAGTATATACATGATTTATAATTATCTCCGTCTAAATCGGCAATTACACTGGCAACCATAGAGTCCAATTCATTATAGGTAGGTGCCGATAAATATACTCGAATTCCTGTAGATAAAATTATCTCACCTAATGACTGTATTTCTTCGTACAACATCAGATTTTCCTGATAGTCCTGTCTGGCATCTCGGATTTCTGTCGCTTTTGTAGCCATTGTTATCCGGGATTCTTGTTCTCCCAAGCTTTTATTGATATTTTTTTTGACCTCACGCATATTTTTAGGAGCGATATGTACCGTAGTAATTGCATTATCAATATTAAATAATGTTGTCAGCCAATGTCTTTCTAATTTTTCCGGATATTCATATACATAAATACAAGCTTCATAACCGGTCCCGGTTTTAACAAATCTGTCATCTGAAGGAAAAGATATATTGCCAACAACTCCTATCGTTTCCATCAATGATATGTTATATCCTGCAGCAACATTTTTCTTTTTCTGGTCATCTGACAATTCGTACAGCTTATTACCATGAACAACCTGGTTTCTAATTCGTTCCTTTGGAACAGGAAGGTTTTTATTGTTAATTTTAAATAACACCAATTCCTTATGAAATCTTGGTATCTTATCAACCAATCCTGCCTTTCCCAACTGATAAAAAGCCTTATCACGCTGCAGTCTTAAATCATCCAGCGTGTCAAAAAAAAGGAATAAATAAAACTGTTTTTCAATCATCTTACGATCTATCGTTTTAAGTTCCTCTAACTTTTGTCCTAAATAATATAAATACTGTGGATTTTCTGTTCTATCAATTACATGTTCAAAATATATCTGCTGTTCGGTAGTATCAATCGGGAAGTTCATTCCGACAATTTCATATTCACCGGGATGCACCTTTATCCATTTTAACAGAGAATAGATTTCATGAATTATTTGGTCCTCATCATTATTAAATAAATCATGACCCATTATTTTAATAATATCCAAATAACTTCCATCATTATTTACAAAACACTCATTGATATCGTCATAATCTTTGATTCCAGTGAGCTTATTCATATTATCTGCTGAAACTTCAACTTTAAACTTCATCATCTGCCTCCTTTTCTGAATAGTAAGTTTTTCCTGCATTCATATTAAATAGCGTATTAATAATATTCTGCCAATTTTTCCTTTTAGGATTTCCTACTGCCGGAAAAATAAAAAATACACCCCAGACGATACAATTAATCAAATATAAAAATTGCAATTTGCTATATATATGATCAACCAATATCTTATAACTAAAAAATGTATATGCACCAATAAATAATAAGTCATAAAAGTATAAAAACCTTGTAATTTTTACCGGGGTTTCCAGCTCTTTAATCGTTGTATATTGTTCCATATTATCATCCCTTCAACATGTCTTTGTTTTCTGTCGTGTTATCAACTGTTTTGGTGTCAGCGTTCCTTTTTATATCATTTACCGTATTACCTGCAGCATGACCAAAATTTTTTCCACCTTCATATTTACCCGATAAATACTGACCGGTTTTTGTATTGTCCTTTGCCCAATTTACTAAATTATCATTTTCTTTGGGTAAGGAAGGATTATTTTTTGTCATGCTATTATTTTTATTCAGTGCATCGTTTACCATCTGATTTACATTAGAACTATTATCTCCTGCCAAATTGTTTTTCCCTTTGGCTTCAGGATTTAAAGAAGGCGAAGATGATGTATTACTATTTTTCATCTGCGATTGAACATTCTCATTATTATTTGTTAGATTCGTTCCAGTAACACTCTTATCTTGTTCCTTTGTAGATGCCATTTCATTCTGAACCTTTTCATTGTTTGATTCAAACAATCCGGTATCCTTCATTCCGGAAACCATACCTGCAACTTGTGCAGCTCCTCCCAGTACCTTCTTAGATGCCTTTCCTGCACCTTTTACCATATTACCCGGTGTTTTTGCTACATTGCCAACTTTATCTGCAGCCCCCTTCAACGCATTCATAGCACCACCAGCCATTTGACTTCCATAGTAGGCACTTTGAAGAGCTTGTCCAACTGACTTCAAACCGGCATCGATGCCAAATATCTGTTCAAAAAAGTTTGGACCATCAATAATGAATAACGCACCTGCTAAGATCATAAGAACCTTAACTAATCCGTTAAGAACAATATTGTCAGTCCATTCTGTTGTATTAATATAGGTTGTTGCTAATAAGAAAAGCTTCTGCAAAAATAAAACACACAGTATTGTAATATATCCATTTAAAATGCCAATTAAAGCTTTTCTTATTTTTTGTCCATTTGTTAAATCTCCGGCTGCAATAAAAGGGGCTAATATTTTCTCAGAAGCCAATTCATATATAAGTTGAATCAGCTTAAAAGAAGAGAAAATTAAAACTATAATCAAAGCAAGTAAATAGAGAATTGCAATAAAAAAATTAACATGATAACGATAATAATACGGTGTTGTATCTTTAAAGAAAAATTTACTTTTCTTAATATCTGATACCCCTATACTATCCTTACCATCTTCTATATTCGAACTAATTTCCTGTTTAAATAATTTTTCATTTTTCAAATCAAAATCACCAGGATCTAATACCTCATTTATATCCAAATACTTTATATTTTCATAATTTGTATTATCAAAGCCATTCGTAACGCCGTTTCTAATTGTTTCAGAATCAAAATCAACACTATCCAGAAATAGAAGATCTGTAATATACGGATCCAATAAATCATAGCCGGATTCCGACTGACTAATATCTAGAACCTCCTTGCCATACTGCACAAAATGATTCATTTGAAGCATAAAAAATGGTAATATCATCATTACACCTGCAAATATAAATATATTTGTAATGACACCTTTGGGCTTTTCATGAGCAAATATATAACAGTACGACATATAGAGTAATCCAAACATTAATACCGTAAATACAAAGGGCTTTATTGTTGTATAGAATTCATCAATCTGATTACTATGCAAAAAATTAATGAAGTCAAATACAATATCTAACACCTTGATTAATTGATTTTCCAGAATAACTAATCCTTTTAATATTATCCAGCCAAGACTCCTTAGCAAATCGAATATAACATTAAAATTAGAAAAGTAATCACTATATTCTTTATAGATATCTAAATATTCTGATGAATCAATTACCAAAAGCATTGGATTAAAAAAAACAGTCATCTATATCGCCTCCTTATCATACTTATCTACTGCGGCTTTAAATTGTAAAATGTTACTTTCTGATATTTCCTGTTCTTCCAATATCATTAATAATTCATCTATACTGGTATCTAATAAAACAGCTTCATCTTCAAATCCATATAACTCCCATACATCACCTACTGTATCCCCTAAAATCATTTGAAAAAAATGAATAATCTCATTACTGTAGGAACGAAGTGTTTTACTATCAACCCTGCTCCAATCAGTCACCTCATACATCCGTTGTCTGAAAGCCGGAAGATTTGATTCATACTGAATGTAATATTTTTCAACATCCGCAATTTTTAATTCCATCAATTTATTTTCCGGCAGCTGTCTCAATTCCGGAATCTGCGTTATTAATTTCTTACAAATATCCTGGGAATTCACAAATAACTTTAACGGATAATTCTTATTAGACTCATAATTATGTACAATTGTCTGATACATTGCCTGATATTCTTCTGTAATACTATTTTCAATATCTAATAGTAACTGGTCAAAGTCTGATACGTATTGACTAATATCTAATCTGGCACAGCTTTCAGCATGAAGATTTTCCCATTTATTTTCCGGGTTATACCAATCTGAAAGATACTGATACCTCAAAGGAAAAGCAGTTTCTCCGGTATTATAAATTGGTCTTGGCTTAACCTTTTGATTGTATTGGTCTTTCCTCATCATTACTCTCTTAACTACACATTCTCCCTCTACAAATTCCATTAATTCATTTGGATTCAGTAATGGTTTTTCTTCTGTAGACTCAGTATATTGTTTTTGTGTTGTTATCGATATTTCTCCACCCATTCTGGTAACATTCACTATTGTTTCTTTTCCAATCAAATTAGAAAACTGTTCTGCAGTATCATAATTATCTGTTTGAATATATATCTGATTACCACAGTTACCATATATCGTGTCTGAATCATGTTCTCCATACTCTTTATCTAACTGACTATATGACTGAACAATTAAGTTAAAGCGAATATTCCTACCCAGACACACCGTAATCATGGATGCCATGTTATTAATACATGGGATATTTCCAAACTCATCCAAAAGAAAAATAACTTCACGCTTACATTTACCTCCACATCCGGTTGCCTTTTTGGCTAGTGCATAATATACCTGGGATATAAATATACTTTGAATAAACGTATTACTGCTATCATAGTCCGGTAAAGCAACAAATACAGCAATTGGACGCTTCCCGAATCCAATATCTGATAGTTGAAAACTGGAAAATGCAGTCATTTTGCGAATCTTGTCATCCATAAAACCGGTTAGCTTTGATAATACAGTTGAATATACAGAACCCTTTGTACGTTCGCCTCCGGCTATTCTTATTGCCGAATACAAACATCTGGCTACATCCAGGCTGTCCCGATTTTGAAAAAACACATCTAACGCATTTCTCGGCTCTGCACCTTCTACTTCAGGAGGTAACGTTTTTTCAGCTAACCGGGTAAATTTCATTAATACATTTGGCAGATTTATTTTCTTTTCATTATCATGCCTTGGAACAAAATCCTCCATTTTATAATTATATCCGGATATATCCTTTTCCAATTGATTGATTTCACGATCCAGCATAACCAGATTATATTTATTTACTTCCTGATATCGTTTTTTCTTTAATTCCTCAAGCTGCTGACCCTTAAGTTTAATTTGCTTTTTTTCTTCGTTCGACAATTTTTTAAATCGAATGGTTGCTTCTATATGCTCTTGTAAATACTCCTTGTTTGCTTCCTCATCTGCATGCAGCTGATCTATTACTTCACTCATAATTAAGGCTGCAGTTAAAAAGGCTGCGTTGTCATAGAAAAAGGAATTTTCACTACCCCCGGTATCACTTGCAAATATAGAAGTAGCTAAGCTTCTTGCAATTGCTGAAGCTTCCGCCGGATCCCCAGATTTATATGTATCTGTAATTAATTGAACCGGATTATATCCACTACTCTCATAAGGATTAATTAAATTAATACAATATACATAATATCCTCTTAATTCCAAAATCGGTTTTGATGCAATAAACAACTCTAATTTGGGGTCAGACACAACCATGGATGCTTGATCATTTCTTTCAAATTTAAATAATCCCGGTTCTACGCTGCCATCCTTATTCTTTTTTGAACCATGAATTTTGTTATTAAGCGCTATATCTCTTAAAACTTGTGTGTAATTTATTTTTTCTTTCTGGTATTCTATGATTCCATCCTTTATTTCTTCAATTTCAACATTTTCATATGCATTGGAATCATTTAGTATGCTATTATTTGCATCTGTGATAACATCTAATTGCTTATTAGCATCTGTATAGTTGATCGTGTTGGCAGGGTCAATTTTTATTTTGACAGTCTCTGTAGAAAAGCCCATAGCATCCTGGTAATATTCATATTTTTCATTATCCTGTGCAAACGGATGATTTATTTGCTGTAAATACAAAAAAGCCTGATCTAAGGCATCTTTTTTACTATTTGGATCCTTCTTATTAAAGCTATATGTTACCTCTTGCTTTGTTTCTTTGTCACAAATAATTAATTTAGAGGTTGTAAGCTTAAATTCCAGTTTTTCATCAGAGCTTCTCTTTGCTTTGACTTTTTCAGAAGTATTAATAATCATTTGTTCCATTACAACATTGATTTCCAGATTGTCTTGTATGTTATCATAAAAGCTATATTCCATCTCTTCTTTGAAATCTTTAGGTAATTCAAGCTTTATGTTATATTCTTTTTCATAATTATGAAGAACCTGATAAAATTCATTTTTGCCAAATTTCAATTGTTCTTCATCAATCTGGCCGGGTATATCTGTCTTTCTAATACCACCAGATCTATAATCATAATATATATTCGATACATATATTTTTAAGTTACCTTCTTTATCATAATTTAAATAATATTCCTTATTTTCAGCTCTACTGTATATATCAATAATGATAAATACAAACATCTCACCTTTGCCGGAACGTGTAATACCAATAACCAGGTTATTAACCGGTGTACGGTCAATAAATATTACACCTTTATCAATATCACACAATTCATGTTGTTCATTATAATATGTTCCATATTGACACACCGGAACCCCACCTTTTCCAAAATAAGTTTCATAAGGGTGCTGGAACTTAAGAGGAATTGCCGGGTATTGTTCCTTAATTTCATCTAAAGTAGACCACCGGGTAGAACCTTTCTGATTACGATTGATATCACGATAATTTGAATACAATATGAAAAATACTTTTATATCAACTACAATCAGGATAATAATTAACATTAAATACCACATACCTGAATGGATTGGGCTCAAATTCTGTAACGAATGCCAAGTATATGTAGATTCACCTCTTAATGATTCTTTAAAATTTTTTATGGAGAATTTAATTAAATTTGTTACATAGCTCGCCATAAAAAATACCAGAATATCCATTGTTCCGATAATTGCATATCTAACCCATGGTATTGATAGCACATGAGACATTTTCATAATTAACAATTCATCTTTAACATCGCTAATTTTCTTTTTTCGTAAATATGCAATCGCCTGTCTCTTATCTTTTTTCAAATTATCACCTCCTAGCAGCCTAATTTTCTAAATAAGGGTATATAGCTTTCACTATATACCCTTTCATTCAACCAAAAGTTTCTTCTAAATATCCTGCAATTTCCCGTGCACAGAATAGTATCATTACACCTATTGCAATGGAATAGAAATGGTCTTTTACAGCATCTTTCATTTTTTGTGTCCCAACAATTAAAATTCCACCACAAATTGCTAATACAACTACAATTAAGGATAAGCATACATTTTTGATAAGCGCATATACAGAATTAGATGTGCTCTGTACTCTTTCCTCAACTGCACCTGCACTTGCATAAGCTTGAATGACTATGGCATTACAAAATAATATAGCTTCCGGCACTGCAGCAGCCATTTTTAACAGCTTCAGCTTAGCTGTACTGTTTAATTCATCTTTTTTCTCTTTTATTGCTTTTAATAACATATGAATCTTCCTCCTTATTCAAATGGTAAATCATCTTCGATTCCTTCCGGAATATGCATAAAGCCATCTTCACCGGCATCATTCGGATCCGAATAATTACCACCACTTGCATTACTTGCAGCTTTACTCTCAGCAAACTCCTGGGTTTCTACCACAACCTCTGTTGTATAGACTTTGATTCCATCTTTGTTCGTATAACTACCGGTCTGAATTCTACCCTCGATACAAATTTTGATTCCCTTTTTTAAATATTTCTCTGCAAATTCGCCTAAGCGACCAAATGCTACACAAGATATAAAATCTGCCTGCTGTTCTCCTCCGGTTCTCTGGAATCTACGATCAACAGCTAATGTATATCTCGCAATGGCAAGATTACTATCTCCGTTTTGAGAGTATCTAACTTCAGGATCTCTGGTTAAACGTCCCATTAAAATTGCTTTATTCATAACTTCTCTTCTCCTTTCTGCAACAAAAAAGAAGTAAGCATAAACTTACTTCTTTTTCGAGCTGATTTATCATTTTAACCCTTCCGAGTCATTTGATACATATTTTTTCTTTTTTCTGGCAATCATGAAAATAATAACGACAACTAAAAACACAATTATTACAATTGCAAGCATAACATTTTTTACTATATTGTCCTTTTGATAAAGGGCTGTTGCCTGAATGGTATAAGACGGTGCAGCCGCCTCATCCACAATCGTTGCTTCATAGGTTGCCTTTGCATTATAGGTTATTCCTGTTTCCACAGTATCAGCATAATAAGCTGAATACTTTTTAGCATATTGCTGACCAGTGGCAATACCTTTTCTCCATAGTTCTCCTTCATTTGTCTTAAAAGGGGAACCATTCCAATAGAAATTAGTTAAACGATACAAAGATGTATCATAGCCAAGCAATTTTACTAATTCAATATAATCTTCCTGCTTTAATGTAAGATTTTCAGAATAGACAAATTTGTGGCCAGCCAAATCAAATTCTTCACCATCAATATTTTTAAATGTTACATCTACAGAAAAACCATCCACCCAGGAAGCCTGTCCCTGATTCATTTTAACAAAAGGAAGACTGACAGTAACCTCCTCTCCTGTAGTAGGCGACTGATAGGTATACTCATATGTTGCCGGATATGAAGGCTCTTTCGTACAATATCCAAAATCTATTGTATACTCTACATTCTCGCTAACAGGAATCTCTTCCCATGTTACGTCTTTAAGGAGATATTCTATATTATCCT
>JBJENY010000054.1:0-66975 GCA_051880435.1 Lachnospiraceae bacterium
TTACATATTTTGATAATTATTGCATTTGTTGTGACCTTGCTTTATAGAGAAAAAAACATTAGTTGACGAAGTGTGAAACTTCCAGTTTTTAGAATTGGAGAAATCGAAGTTTGTAGAAAAATCTTACATTGATTTTGAACCAACAGAGGCAGGTAATGGAAGGGACTTTTTATTCAATGATATCCAGCGGGACTTTGCTAAGATTAACAAAACCCAAAACGGTGACTACTTGATAACCCAGTTCATTAATATTTACCAGCTAAATAAATTGTTTCCGGTATACTATGTCGATAAGATGTCAGATATGACTAATAGACTATTACAAAAAAGGCAAGCAGAATTTGGGTTTATGGAATATCTTACTATACATAAACTCAAAGATTGGAGATATGAAAATGAATGGAGATTGATTTATGATGCTGGCTCTTTTTATTTTGGACCGGAGGATGTTCTAAAAGATTTTTGGACACATGGGAAAAGTATTTCGTTGTGCAGAGTTCGAAGGGATGTTGGACAACAATAACTAATTCACCTGCTATAAGAAAGAAGGCTTTATATGAATACAGATATTACAAAACAAATGGAAATGGTGCTGTACAGAACCGAAGATGATAATGTAACTGTCAGTGCCTTAATAAAAGATGAAACCATCTGGATTACGCAAAAAGCTATGGCTGAATTGTTCGGTGTGCAGACACCGGCAATCAGCAAGCATTTAAAAAATATTTTTGAGCAGGGAGAACTTCGTGAAGAAGTGGTAGTTTCCAAAATGGAAATACCCACTCCACACGGTGCGATTCCCGGAAAAACGCAGCTTTCCCCTACCAATTATTACAATCTGGATGCCATTATTTCTGTAGGTTACAGAGTGAACTCCATTCAGGCAACCAGATTCCGTATATGGGCAACCAGTATTTTGAAAGAATATATGATAAAGGGCTTTGCTATGGATGACGAACGCCTGAAACAGGGTAAAACAGCTTTTGGAAAAGACTATTTAGATTCTGATACTGCATATCATTTTTATGCTACCATACAGAACAAATTCCACTATGCCATTACCGGCAAGACTGCGGCTGAAATTGTGTACAATCAGGCTGACCACACCAAAGAGAATATGGGATTAACTACATGGAAAAATGCTCCCGATGGTCGCATTCTCAAATCCGATACCCCGATTGCCAAAAACTACCTGGATGAAAAGCAAATCCGCCAACTGGAACGTGCTGTTACAGGATATTTTGATTACATAGAGGATTTGATTGAACGGGAGAATGTTTTCACAATGGAGGAATTCTCCAAAAGTGTAAATGAGTTTCTTGAGTTCCGCAGATACGATATTCTGAAAGATAATGGGCGAATTTCCCATAAACAGGCAGTGGCGAAAGCATATCAGGAATACGATATCTTTAATAAGACGCAACCTATAGAATCTGATTTTGATAGAATGGTCAAAGGGTTGTCAAAGACTGAAAAATAAACCGTAACGGAAAATGTCAGTTATAAAACGAGAAGTATTATTATGCAGGAGTTTATATCCGAAAAGCAATTTATAATTCTCTTTTTGGAATTGTGTTTCTGATAAGAAATGGTACAATTAAAACAATCGGATTTTGACGATTTTGTAAATTCCGATTTTCGATGCGATAGAGGTGATGATTTTGGGCGTTAGTAAAAAGGGCAGAAGAAAACTAACATACAATGAGAGACAATATGTGTGGAATGTTCAAGAAGATAATGATAGCCCATATTATTGCTTAAATATCATATCAGATGATAAACAATTATTTTTAACTTTGCCACTAGGCTTGGATATTAAATATGTGATTAGCAAAGGAAAAAGATTCCAGAGCAACAAAAGTAATGGGTGTTGGGAACGATATGTATGTCCGTTAGATATTCCTGAAATAATAACACACAAGATAGTAGCGGATATTATTAATTGGGCGGAGTATGGTAATGAAGCAGTAGTGTTAGAATATGAGGGAAAAGAATTCCCGGTATAACTAAAAATTTCAATTTGGACCTTTGTTAAGGATACTGAAATTAACAAGAAATAATGCATTTAGAAGGGGTGTTCAAATGAACACCCTTTTGAACACCCCTAATGGTACAATCGTTAAGATTGTATCATTTTTATTGTCCTAACGAACTGTTATGGACATCCGGATAGTAAAACTTTTATATTAAATACAATCAATTTAATCTTTTACTTTGTATTATCCTTCTTTAATTCATTCATTCTCATGGCACGTACCTTCAGCGGAAGACCCCATAAGGTAATGAAACCTTCTGCATCATGATGATCATACATATCACCTGTTGTGAAAGATGCTAGAGACTCGCTGTATAATGAATATGGAGAAGTAGTACCATTCTTAATAATATTTCCTTTGTAAAGACGTAACTTTACTTCACCTGTTACACACTGTTGTGTTACATCCACAAATGCTGAAATCGCTTCTCTTACAGGTGTAAACCATTTTCCTTCATATACAATGCTTGCCAGCTTGCTTCCAAGCTCTAACTTAAGAGCGATGGTATCTCGGTCAAGTACAAGTTCCTCGAGCTGCTGATGTGATTCCATAAGGATGGTTCCGCCGGGAGTTTCGTATACGCCACGGCTCTTCATACCAACAACACGGTTCTCTACGATATCTACAATACCGATACCGTGCTTTCCACCAATGGTGTTAAGCTCTCTAATAATGTCAGCAACCTTCATTTTCTTTCCGTTAAGGGATGTTGGAACACCCTTTTCAAATGTAAGTGTTAATTCCTCGCCTTCATCAGGGGCTTTTTCAGGAGTTACACCAAGAACAAGCATATGGTCATAATTTGGTGCCTGAGAAGGATCTTCAAGCTCTAATCCCTCATGACTGATGTGCCAGATGTTTCTGTCACGGCTATATGACTGGTCTGTGCCAAAAGGAAGGTCGATTCCATGAGCCTTACAATATTCAATCTCTGCTTCACGGGAATCCATCTGCCATTTGTCATCTCTCCATGGAGCAATTACCTTAATATCAGGAGCCAATGCTTTGATACCTAATTCGAAACGAATCTGGTCATTACCTTTACCTGTTGCACCGTGGCAGATTGCAACAGCATTTTCTTTTCTTGCAATCTCAACTAACTTAGCAGCAATGGTTGGTCTTGCCATAGCGGTTCCCATGAGATATTTATGTTCGTAAACTGCACCTGCCTGTACGCAAGGCATAATGTAATTCTCGCATAAATCATCAACTACATCTTCAATGTAAAGCTTAGCCGCACCGGAAATACGTGCACGTTCCTCTAAACCATCAAGCTCTTCGCCCTGACCACAGTCAATACAGCAGCATACTACTTCATAACCGTAGGTTTCCTTTAACCATGGAATAACAGCAGTGGTGTCAAGTCCACCAGAATAAGCTAAAATAACCTTTTCCATATTTTTATCCTCTTTTCTTTAAATTATAATGCATTTTTACCTTGTTTATCATACATGAAATGGTATAAAATGACAAGTCTATTATCTGGAATGACTTCTTTTAATTGTATCGTTTTTAATATGATAAGTAGGGGGTTTATTATCCGGGAGACAATGAGAAGCATCTTCATATTCTTCCCCTACCATGTTGGAGTTCGTAAGACCATATAAAGTTGCACCTATGGCACAAATGACACCTAATGTAATACCAATGATAAGGCCTAATATTATGTTCATATAATCAATCCTCCCTTCTGTTTGCATATGATGTCATATGCCTAGAGGCTAACTGCTGCATTCCTAATTTGTATTTGTTATAACCTTTGATGCCACTGACTACAAAAATTGCGGTTATAATAACCGGAAAAATAAACAGCATAAGTAGTGGAGGAAAAGAAAGAAACAGTATGGAAAAAAGGCTGTATATGGTACAGGCAATGGCAGCATTTTTAATAAACATACCAATAAAACGTCCTTTTTCAACCGGAAGATTACCTACAACTTTTCCAGTCTGTCCGTTTACGATAATCAGCTCTTTTCTATTATCAAACTGAATGTTAACAAAGTAAGCAGGCAACAGGGCATAGGTCACATCCTGTAATTCGTATTCCTCTTCTGTGTCGGATTCACTAAAGTTTGCAATGTTACCGGATTTTGTAGGAATCATGTTTGCTTTAGGACATGAATTTAAAATCTCTAAATTCATGAATCGACGGCAGCGTTTTTGCACCTGTCCCTTTAATGCATCCTGGGGAACATCGTATTTGTCTGCATAATATCCTGATAAATAAGTCACATCAAAATCTTCTAAATCTTTCATATGATAAGGTTCTAATCGACGAGATAAATCGTTACTAAGTTTTAACGAAGCATCCATAGGTACGTTTTCGTAAGTACAGGAAACATCCCTGTTATAGATATATCGGTCGTTATCATCTCTAGCGGTGATTGTGGTTTTCTTTCGTACATAAGCACTATACAGCCAATAAGGAATATAAATGGCACGGACTTTTTCCGGTGTCAGTTCCTTGATTTTGGCTGGAACATAACTGCCATGGCTAAAATGTTCTTTGATACTTGATAATGCCTGATTTTCCGTAATTTTAAATGGTATAATTTTTTTCGGTTTTTCCTCCTTTGATACACGCGCATGCACAATGGATGGAGAACCACAGTAGCTGCAAAATGTGGAAGACTGGGTTTTTCCTACCATTAAGTCAGCACCACAGGAAGAACAGTGATAGATGTTCATTTCCATATATTCTTTTTCCTGTGAATCGTATTCCTCTTTTGATGAAAGTCCGTCACAGTAACTGCATTTCATCATACCGGATTCCACATCATATACGAGCGGACCGCCGCAATTTGGACATTTAATATTCATAGAACTCCCCCTTGTGTATAGAATCGTTACTTTTTATCTAAAGACAATTTTATAAGAATTAGCCTTGTTTTGCAACCGGTTGCAAATAAATATCATAAGGTTGATAAAATGAATAATCTGAAACTATAGTTTTGACGAAAACTGTAATAATTTGTATATACGTGACGAAGAAATGATTTTATGATATACTGCAATTGCAATTAACGAAAATTATCCGATAAAGGATTTAAAACAACCGAGATATGAGAATGAACATAAGATGGGAGTTTGAACATGAATATTACAAACTTAGAGATGACACAGGCTACAATAGAAATATTCGGTGGATTTATTTGCATTATGCTGGCACTGATTATCATGATAAATGGTTATGAAAGAAAAAGCTGGAAATTGTTGAAATGGATGACTTTCTCTGTTTCCGGAATCTTTTTCTCCGATGCGCTGGCTTACATTTTTCGAGGTAATACCGGCCCATTGGCAATGTTGTTTACCAGATGTTGTAATTTTCTGGTGTTTTTATTCAATGTTGTATTGGTTAACATGTTTATTCATTATGTTTATAGTTTGTTACAGGAAAAAGGTGTAGTGCCAAGTAAGATATATAAAAATATTGTGGGTATTTGTGTGATATTAAATATTGCCATACTGATTACCAATTGGTTTACAAAATGGATGTACTATTTTGATGAATCTAATTGTTATCATAGAAATACCGGATGGTATGCATACACAGTATTGGGCCTTGTTTGTATTCTTACAAGCTGTGTCATGAGTATCCGGTATCGGAAGGCGATAAGAAAAACAATGCTTGCGGCCCTGTTGTTTTATGCTGTTGCACCGGTAATTGCCATTGTAATTCAGGCCTTTATTTACGGAATATCCATTACCAATATTGGAATCTTTATCGCATTGATTTTCATGCTTCTAGCATATTTAAAGGAATGGAGTAAAGCGAAGGAAAGCAACGATAAGGAACGAAAATCCCGTGATATTGTTATTTTAATGGTAATCATGACAATTAGTATGAGTGCCTCTGTTATTTCATGCATTGTATCCATTGATCATATTTCCCAAAAAAATTCGAAAAGTAATAGTATTCTGATTGCCCATATGGTAAATGACCGCATAGAAAATGAATTTCTAAGACCGATTGTGGTGGCGGAAACCATGTCTAATGATTATAGTCTGAAAGAGTATATGAAAAAGAGTGGAACCGTTTCGCCGAAAAGTGTTGAAAAAGAGGTGGCGGCATATTTGGAGTCTATTCGTATCGGGTTTGGATATCAGATGGTATTTTCTGTTTGTGATGCATCAAAAGCATATTATACCTATGATGGCATCAGCCAGTATGTAGATATGGATGATAAGGGACATGATATCTGGTACAAGCTTTTTTTAGAAGAAGGAAAACATTATGATCTGGATGTGGATACAGATGCAGCCAATCATTGGGAACTGTCTGTTTTTGTGAATACGGAGATTAAAGATGAAAATGGTAAGCTTTTGGGAGTTTGTGGCGTTGGTGTTGAAATGACAAAGCTGCAGGAGCTTTTGAAACAGTTTGAAACAGAATACAATGTGAAGATAGCTTTGATTGACAAAGAAGGTTTGATTCAAATCGATTCGGATGGTAAAAGAATAGAGAAAGACTACATTGAAAATGATTATTTGAAAAATGTTAATTCCAAAGAATTTTATTATGAAGAAGGAGCAGATACCAGTCGTATGACAAAGTATATGGAGGACCTGGATTGGTATCTTGTTGTGGAGGATTATGAGCCGGATAAAATGAACGCCTTTAAACTTGCCACCTCAAGTATTATTATCTTCATAATAGGATTAATAATGATGGGAATTGTTTTTTCTGTTATTACAATTCGTGAGCGAAAGGCATCCAGAGAGCTTCAGGAGAAAAGAAAAATATCCATTACAGATGATATGACAGGTCTCCTTAATCATCGTGCTTATGAAGAAGACTGTGTAAAAATTGTTGAAAATAATAGTATCCCCCAGATTACCATGATTATGATGGATGTCAATGGATTAAAGACAGCCAATGACACTTATGGACATATGGCGGGAGATGAGCTGATTATCGGAGCGGCCAAGTGTATTCAGACCGCTATGGGTGAATATGGAAAGGTGTATCGAATCGGTGGGGATGAATTTGTGGCAATTTTAGAATGTACAAAGGAACAATTAGAGGATATGCTTCAAACCTTTGAACACATTTTAGAAAGCTGGAAAGGCTCATATCAATGTGAATTATCCATTTCTAAAGGTGTTGTGATGTTTGGAGAACATGAAAATCTCACTCTTGAAGAGATGAGAAATCTGGCAGACAAACGGATGTATGAGGATAAGAATGAATACTATAGACGCACTGGTAAGCCCCATAGGAAAATGTAGTAAAACTCGGAGGGAATCATTTACCATATCCTTGGAATGAAAGAGGAGGAATGAAAATGAAGAAAAAGATAATGTTTGTTGCAACGGTTGGTATGATGGCTGTAGCAGCATGTGGATGCGGACAAGAAAACAGTTCCGGAAAAGTTGCAGATGATGTGAACACAGAAAGCATCCGGGAGACTGCCGGTACATCGGAATCGATATCAGAAATAGAAACCACAGAGGTGATGGCAGATGGGACAGACAACGCAGTAGCTGATTCAGAAAAATCAGAAGATAACACTTCGACCTTAGAGGGCGAGTTTGTCGGCTGGGCAGATAGTCATACCATAGAAGTAAAAGTAGAGGATGGTCCAATGGCATTCCAGGTTGAGGATGAATCTGTAAAAGAAATCTTGGAAGGTTTTAAAGAAGGAACCCTTTTTACTTTCGAGATAGAATGGGACGATAACGGTCAACGGATTACGAAGGTATTGGGAGAGTAATATGAAGTATTGACGCAGGGAAGATTAATCATCTTCCTCTGCGTCATTTTCATTTGAGTATTCCTCGTCATCTTCTTCCATTACGTCATCGCTGTCATCATCTTCCTCTTCGTTAACTTGTGTGTCGTTATCATCATCAGTATCATCACTGTCGTCGCTTTCATCATCGTTGTTGTCATCGTTGTCATCGTCGATGATATCATTATCATTAATATGTTCATTCTCTCCAGTATCAACATTTTCTGTTGTAGATTGTTCTTCGTACCTTTCTTTATACTCGGCTGTATTAGCTACAGATGTTGTACTTTGTTCGGATTCGGAATTCTGTTCTTTTGTTGTATCTGGTTTATCTTTATCTGTCGTGATTTTGATTGTCCCATTAAAGTGGTTTTCTAATTCTCTTGTTATATCATCTGATATCTGTTTTTTCCAGGATTTATGATGTGAAGAGACGCTAATATGTATTATGCCATTTTCATGCAAATATCCCATCAATATGGCACGGTCGGCTAGTTCGTCCAACACAACTTCTATTTTTTTTCCTTTGTAGTGGTAATTATTTATTAGATTTTCTCCGTCAGAATTTATTGCTTTAATACTGGTTACGTGTCTTTGGCGGTTTACTGTTATCTCTACATCCGGGTTAATCTGCATTCGAATGACACCATATGATACATATGAGGAATACCAGGAACCAAGAAGAAACAGACATAGACATGCAGCCATTACCATCCATTTTAATGCATAGGTTTTTGTATGAGTTTCTTCTCTGTAAGCTACCACGTTCGATACAATTTGGCCTGTCTTGTAATTCATATTTGCAATGTTTAAAAAACTACCTTTTTCATCTAAGGCAACTGCGTATGCTTCATGGCACTCCATGATTAAATATTTCATTCTTTTTTTCCTCCCCGTTTTATTTGGCATAAATGTCCTCGGATAATTTCAAAACCATTTGTAAATGCAAGAAAAATGGCAATGATATATTTACGATGCCTTTCTAATGTCTTACGTTGCAATCCGGTTGCTTCACACAACTTTCCGATAGGTAATTGTTTTTTATCAATCATTTCATCCAGTAAATTTCTGTGTGATTTAACATAATCCAAGGCATCCATGCATACCTGTAAGGTTCTGTCCTGCTTTGGACAAGAATCTGCTACTTCTGTCATTGAGATGGCAAATTCACTTAACTGGCTAATAAAATGATTGATTTCTGCTTGTGTGGCCATTGTCTGTTCTATTTCGCAAATATCGTCTGATTTGTCTTGTATTTTGTTACCACGAGTTTCTTCTTTATCACTATATGAATTATTAAATGGCTGATCCAAAGAGATCATTCCTCTATGTTTTTTTTCTTGACGGTAATAATCAATTAGGCGATTGCGTATGACACGTTCAGCAAATTTTATAAATGTACCTCTATTCTTCTGGTACTGTAGCATTGCCTCATAAAATGCAAACATAGCGATGCTTAATTCATCATCCAAGCCATCTTGGGGAGATTTTTTTGTAAATTTTGTTGTTTGTACCTTAATAAAAGGCATATACTGACGAATAAACTGGTCCGCAGTATCTTGGTCATGTTTTGCACGCTCAAGTATATTTGTTAAATTAACTTCTTCATCCTTTATCATAGTTATCCTTTCTCCCAATAAACCAACTTGATTTGACGCATAACATCCATAACTTTAGTCGTGGTAATGATAATATATTTCTTTAGTCATGGGAAAACAAGCAGAGGTAACTTATTTAAAAGTACGCCCTGCCTGTTTTCATAACTAATCATCTTCGCCATCATTATTAATGTCATCATCATTGATATCGTCGTCATCAGAGTCATCGGTATCGTCGTCATCGGTATCGTCGTCATCGGAGTCATCGGTATCGTCGTCGTCGGAGTCATCGGTATCGTCGTCGTCAGTAGCATCAGATTCATTGGTAACATTACCGGAATCGTCATTGCCGTCATCAGAGTCATCATCAATATCATCCGAATCGTCATCATCTGAATCAACAACATCATCAGTATCATCATCGATGTCGTTGGAATCATCATCCGTGTCGTTGGAATCGTTATCTGTGTCATCGGAATCATCATCCATGTCGTCTGAATCGTTATCTGTGTCATCGGAATCATCATCAGAGTCGTCTGAATCATTATCAGTATTATTCACATTGGCTTCACTGGAATCATCATTAGGTTGCGTTGCTACAACTTCTCCATTATAAGCATTCACTTTACATTTCTGTTCCACACCGTTGACCAGTAAACGGATTTCATATGTACCATTTTCCTCATTGTATACACAAGATATAAATTGAGCATCTGATACATTAAGATGGTCCATTACAAGTTCCTTTGCTTTATCTTCAGTGATTGAAATGTTTCCTGCTGTTCGTTGTATTGTTGTTTCTTTCAAACTGTTTTCTTTGGTGCTTTCGCATCCTACTAACAATGTTGCAACTGCTAGTGCACTCATAATTACATAAATTTTTTTCTTCATATGAACTCCTCCATTCTCTATATTTTTTATATTAATAGAATACGTAGAGTTCTTTTATATAACTGGGGTAGCTTTCTGCTTTTTGTAATTTTTTTTGAAGGGCATGTTTTTTGATTTTTACTTTATTACTGTAAGCTGTTGTATTTATATCTCAATAAGTTCCTCGATTAAATCGTAGTGTTTATCAATAAATGTAGTTACATCTTTCTCATTACCTATAAGAATTCCATGATATATACCTTCGTGATATAAGTGGAATTCTTTTTTTTTCTGTTTATCTGCTTTTTGCAGTACCTCATCAATCCATTCCCGATATACGGTCATTAGGGCTTCCATGATGGTAATCAGTAGGGTATTTTCGGATTCTTTCATCAGTAATTCATGGAATTCTTTATCAAGAATTGCTTGATTTAGGTCGGAGGCATTTTTTAGGTCCTTTAGATTTTCCTCAAATATATTTTTGTGTTCTTCTCGGATTCCTTTTTTTATTAATAGTGAGCAGGTCGCTTTTTCCATTGTGCGTCTAAATTCGCAGACGTCTTTTTTTGTAATGGTACCTAATGCTAACATCATAATAAGGAGTTGACGAAAGGTCTCGTTTGTTCTTGCTGAAATATAGTTTCCGGAGCCATGAACACGGTTGATGATTCCCATGCCATGAAGAATACTGAGTGCTTCTCTTGTGGAATTTCTCCCAATATTTAATGTTTCGGCAATTGTCCTTTCCGTTGGTAATTTATTTCCCACAGACAGTTCACCGTTTTGAATCATGGAAAAGATGTATGTAATTGCTTTTTCATACTCCATTTGTTTATTTTGTTGTTCCATCGTTTCCCCTTTTTACAAACATCTATTTTAAAACTAAAGTTACAAAGATACTATGTCAAATTATAAAAAACAAGCATATATAGATGCCAGAATTACTGTTAATATACCGGAAACAGCAATAGCAAGTCCACTCATTGCTCCTTCAATTTCGCCGATTTCCATTGCTTTTGCGGTACCGATTGCATGGGAGGAAGCTCCAAATGCCAGACCCTTTGAAATTGGTTCCGTTATGTGAAAGATTTTACAAATAGTTTCTCCCATGATATTTCCCAAAACTCCTGTGATGATGATAACGGCAACCGTAATCGTAACATATCCTCCAAGTTCTTCTGAAACGTCCATCCCGATTGCTGTTGTAATGGATTTCGGTAATAAGGTTACATATTCTTTATGTGATAATCCTAAAATAAATGCGAGTATAAGAACAGTAGTAAGACTTGTGATTGTTCCAGCCAAGAGTCCGGCTATTACAGCTTTGTAATTTTTTTTCAGTAAGCTCCATTGTTCGTATAATGGGATTGCAAGACATACGGTGGCAGGTGTTAATAACCAGCTTAATATTTTTGCCCCTTCATAATATGTATTATAATCCATGTTACCTGCTACAATTACCAGAATGGAAATAATGATAGCTATTAACAGTGGATTAAAGATTCCCAGTTTAAATTTCTTTTTCAGTATGATTCCGATTCCATATGAAACTAAGCTTAATGCAACACCTGCAAACATGGATTCTTCAAAAAATTGGTTCATTTTCTTTTTCCTTTCTGATGATTCTTTGTGAGACTTTTCCCGTTGCTATCATTACGGTAATTATGGTTGTAATCGTAATGATACAAATAGGAAGCAACATGGATTTTAAAACCTCCCAGGAGGTAATCAGTCCCACTCCTGCAGGAATGAACATAACAGGCATAATTTCTATCATAAAGATTCCTGTCTCCTTTACTGCTGTCAATGGAATGATACCGGTCATAAGACAGACAAATAGAATAATCATCCCATAAATGCTTGCTGGAATTGGTAAAGGGATGATATATTTTAATATTTCCCCGATTAGTGTAACCAGTAAAATTAACAAAAATTGTTTTAAATACTTCATAGATTCATCTCCATCGTAAAAATTGGTAGCACCAATATTGGTGCTACCAATTAATATACCCTTATATTTTTATCTGTCAAGTAATTTCTGGAAATTACGATTGCTTCTTCGTTAAAGATTTTATTCGGGCACGGATAATTACATAGTTCCATTTTGTTTCAGGACAAGAAACGGGACAAAGGTTCGCCTCCATTACGGATAGATTTGTATTGATTGGTATACCGGTCAGACATTCGGTATGCTGTTCTGCAGGAACGGTAAATTCTGTAACCAGCTCGTCAGACTCCAGAATAGGAGCGTTTATTTTGCCGTCACTGATTTTAATCACATCCATCAGCAGCTTTTCAAATCCTTTTTAGAATGCACATATCTGTCAGAGAAAGATAGAAAAATCATATATGCTTCGTCAGTCTTGAATATGCACGAAAACAGAATTCCTGCATACACTGTTAATGGAACTACAGGGTATTATGCAGGAGATTTTTATGGATGAATATAATCAAAAATCAATAACGGATTATGGAGCATGTCCCTATGCTACCAATGTTGGAAGAATGGCACGTCAGAATACGAACTTTCGTACTGCATTGTGGACCGGATGTCATTTGCAAATGACATTAATGTGTATTCCCAGATGTGGTGAAATCGGAGTGGAAATTCATGAGGACACAGATCAGTATATCCGGGTGGAGCAGGGGCAGGCAATGGTTTTGCTTGGAGAATGTGAAAATCGGATGGATATGAGACAGGGCTTGATGCAGGGGGATGCCGTGTTTGTCCCCGCGGGCACCTGGCATAATATCATTAATACCGGCAACTGTTGTCTCAAGGTATCCTCTGTTTATGCACCTCCGCATCATCCGTGGGGAACTGTGCAGCGGGATAAGGAAAGCGCAGAATAAAATAGGAGATTGCAATTGTGCTTTTTACCATTTTTTGTTAAAATATAAGCGAGGTGGCAGATTATGAAAAAAGGTAAAATGCACAATTTCATTATCCATATCATACTGTTGGCAATTGTGGTATCTGTGATAGGTGTAGGTTTTGATGGTTCTCGCCTTGTAAGTAGACAGTCAGATTCTGCAGATATCATGAAGTGTATTGTGGAAACCGAACTGCTTTCTGACGATAATGTGAACAATATTCAAATTGTGGAACGGGGAAGAGTTTTGGTAAGTGTCTGGCAGATGAGGGTAGTCCGCGGTGTATTTTCCTATCGGGCAGCTCTATATTATCTTTGTGCTCTGGTATTTTTATCAGGGCTGTTTCTATTTTCCCTTCGGGAGCGTTTTATTCTTTATGGAAACCGATATGTGGCAAAGGTCTGCTATCAGGTTGACTACATAGAGAATCAGGACGGTCGGAAAAAATCTCATCACTTTTTTACAATTTAAGGAGCAATTTTTGTTCCCATATGAACGAAACAGGAGATGACTGAAAAAGCAATAGGTCATGGCCTTATTTTGGTGTACGAATTTTTCAGACAAAATGACTTCATGAAAGTGTATCTATTTGTTTGGAGAATTGGTGCTTTATTCATCGTGCCAAAAGGCAGATGCTGAAAAAAGATAGGAATCAAGTAGAAACCTGCTTGATTGCTTTGTTGTAAAGAAGGAGATTTGAGATTATGAAAATATTAATGTGGTTACTTATTATTTTTGGTGGAGGCGTTGGACTGTTTTCTACCCTTTATATTGTTGTTTCTTTGTTCGCGGTAATAGGATTTAAAATTTTCCGCAAAATTAAATATGGTATGTCTTTCTATGACTAGGAGGTGGCAGCATGACAGGAGCAGATATTTTAGTGATTATCATGAGTGTCATCGCATTTGGAATTGGCATTTATTGTTTCTTTACGGAGCATTTTAGTTCCGGTAAGAGTGATTTGGAATCGAAAGAAATAAAGGAAGGAGATGGACAATGATAATTGTATCAATCATATTATTAATCCTTGGTTTTGTAATGCTGGTAAAAGGTGCAGACTGGTTTGTGGATGGTGCTTCCGGTCTGGCAACTCGTCTTGGTATTCCCCAGCTTGTGATTGGTTTGACTATTGTGGCAATGGGAACCAGTTTGCCGGAGGCTGCGGTAAGTATTACAGCGGCAATTAAACAAAATGCGGGTATTTCTATTGGGAATGTACTTGGTAGTAATATTTTAAATATACTGATTATTTTAGGTATTACCGCAGTTTTGGTTTCTGTCGGGGTACAGAAATCAACTTATTTTTATGAGATACCATTTATGCTTGTGATTACGGCTATCCTCCTTGCAATGGGGGTAACAGGGCAGGAGGTTACCCGAATAGAGGGTATCCTTCTTTTGATACTTTTTGTGCTGTATCTGGTATATCTTTATTTTTTATCAAAGCAGTCAAAGGCTCCGGAATCAGAGGAAGAGAAAGTGTTCTCTGTGGGCAAATGCATTTTCTTTATTATTCTTGGCGGTATCATGATTGTATGGGGCAGTGACCTTGCTGTAAAAGGGGCGTCTGACCTTGCAAGAATATTTGGTGTCAGTGAGCGGTTTATCGGACTTACCATTGTTGCATTAGGAACCAGTCTGCCGGAGCTTGTGACTTCCGTAACAGCGGCACGGAAAGGAAATGCAGATATTGCCATTGGTAATATTGTGGGAAGTAATATTTTTAACATTTTATTTGTCCTTGGAATATCTTCCACAATCTGTGATATACCCTATGCCCTGTCCTTCCGGGTGGATGCGGTCATTGCAATCATCGCCGGTGTTTTGCTATGGCTTTTCAGTATCCGGAAAAAGAAACTGACACGTAGCGGAGGGGTGGTTATGCTGATAGCCTATGCTGCATATTTTGTGTATTTATGTTCGTGAAGTCCTGCATTGGAGATACATGCAGAATGTAAAAGGATTTTAAATGTAAAATGAACCTTCAAGTGGAGAGAATCGATTATACAGATCATTCTCTCCTTTTTTATGCATTGTCCAGGTGCTTTGAATTGTAATTTGAATTGACTTTTTTCCTTTCTGACTTGTATATATAGTGAAGGAGGAAAAATGATGGAATCAAATATGAGTACTCAGGAATTTGAAATGATTTACCAACAATATAAAAATATATTGTATCGTATTGCATTTACATATCTAAAAAATAATGCGGATGTGGAAGATATACTGCAGGAAGTATTTTTAAAGAGGGTATATCAGGCACCGGTATTTAATAATTCGGAACATGAAAAACGGTGGATGATTCGTATCACTGTCAACATGTGTAAAAATATGTTAAAGAATTTTTGGAATCAAAATATGGACAGTCTGGATGAAAATATGGACTTATTATTTCAGCAATGGGATATGGATTCTAATGAAAAAACCATCATGGATGAGGTGTTTCGGCTACCGGAAAAACAAAGGATTGTAATTTATCTGTACTATTTTGAGGGATATGCGTGCAAGGAAATTGCAAACATCCTTAAAATAAGTGAGTCGGCTGTAAAAATGAGATTAAAAAAGGGCAGAACCCAGCTAAAAGCTGTATTAGTAGAGGAGTGATTTGTATGGAACAGGGAAACTATAGGGAACTGGCAGACAAAATGATAATGCCGGAAGATATGGATAGGAGATTAAAAATGAAATTAATAAAGGAAACAGAGCAAAAGCAGAAAAAGAAAGTATGGAACAGGTTCGCTATGACTGCCGCAATTGCACTTTGTTTTATTGTGGCACTTTCCGGTGCTGCAGTAGCAAAATCAGATTTGTTGAGAAACTGGCTTGCAGGATTAGGACCTAATTCAAAAAATGTTGAGGAATACATTGAAACGGATACGGCAAAGACAGACAGTGACTGGCTTACAGTAAAGGATGTATATCTGGATGGCATGAAGCTTGTGTTTGTGGTTGAGTTACAGGAAGATTCTCAGGTAATGCCTTATGATATAACGGATCATTCATATGTGGATGGCGTGGATTGTCTCAGTGATACTTTTCAGCCCATAGGGGATGGAATGTATGAGGGGATTATCGATTTATCTGTAGCTGACGGGTTGTTACAGTCTGCTCTGTCCAAGGATACTATAACGGTAGAAACAACCTTGTATTGTGAAGGGGATGTGACAACAGACCGGAGAGCATTTTCATTTACGGTTCCAAGTAAAAATATGCAGTTAACCACCATGATAGAAGATGATAAGATACCAATTACTGAGATTGGAGAAAATGGTGAGGAAATACAGATTGGAACGGTAGTCGGTACATTTACCATATCTCCGTCCACGATACAGATGAGACTGCATTATGAGTTTACAGGTGAAAATGCAAAGGAAAACCGGGAAAAATATGCAGCCGAAAATCTGTTATATAATGTCATAGATGATGCCGGTCAGACAATGGATTTCTTTGATGTATGTAACTGGTCGGGATATGAAAATATTGTTGACCGGGATGGGTTTAGTAGTATTGATATGACTGCGGAACTAAACAAATATGATACCAATTCCAAGACCATTACACTTTATCCGGTTACAGTGGATTATTATACAGAAGGGGAATTGGCAGGAAAATATATTCAGGGAACGGAGGTTCCTCATGAAGAACGTGCCATTACATTCCATTTACAATAAAATGATAACTTTGATATCAATGGATTGTGAAGTTATCTGATAGTTTTACAATGGTTGAAATAGGGTGTGTTCAATTAAAGCTGGTAATATAAAAATCGGACAATTTATGAGTTGTCCGGTTTTTTAGTGGAATTTAATCCATATATTTTTTTACAAGTACAGTTGCATTATGTCCGCCAAAGCCTAATGAATTGCTGATGGCAATATTGACAGGTGTATGAATACCGTTACCCTTTGTATAATCCAGGTCGCATTCAGGATCATCTTCTTGTAATCCGACAGTAGGATGAATATAGCTATGATTAATAGATAAAATACTGGTAATCAGTTCTACAGCACCACCACCGGCAAACATATGGCCAACCATTGATTTTGTTGAGTTAATGTGCAAATGATAAGCGTGCTCTCCAAAGGCAAGCTTAATGGCTCTTGTTTCATATAAATCATTGTAAACCGTACTGGTACCGTGAGCATTAATATAATCAACCTGTTCCGGAGTTACCCCTGCGTCCTCCATTGCCATGGTCATGGCACGTGCTGCAGCAGAACCATCTTCTAATGGGGTTGTGACATGATGGGCATCACAGGTGGCACCATAACCACCTATCTCAGCATAGATATGTGCACCTCTTCTTTTGGCATGCTCTAATTCCTCCAATACTAATACACCGGCACCTTCCCCGGTAACAAAACCATTTCTTCTTTTATCAAATGGGATGGAAGCACATAAGGGGTCTTCCGACTGGGTAAGAGCGGTTAATGCTTGAAAGGATGCTACACCAAATCTGCTGACAGAACTGTCTACACCACCGGCTAATATTACGTCAGCTTCTCCATGCTGAATACTTCGAAACGCCTCACCAATGGAGTTGGTACCTGTTGCACAGGCTGTCACCACATCAATACATTTTCCCTGAAAACCATGGATTAATGCCACATTTGCTGCCGCCATATTTCCAAGAATCAGTGGGGCAGTAAGTGGATGGATTTTTCCCGGTCCTTTTTCTATCAGCTTATCATATTCTCTTTCGATTCCCATAAGACTTCCGATACCGGAACCGATGCTGACGCCTAAACGGAAGCTGTCTTCCTTCTGTACATCAATACCGCTGTCTTCCATGGCTTCTTTTGCGGCTACGGCGGCAAACTGACTAAAACGGTCCATTCTTTTTGTAATTTTAGGTTCCAGATAATCCTTGGCATTAAAATCCTTTACTTCTGCGGATAATTTTGCTTTATAATCTGTAGTATCAAAATTCTGTATGACATCAATACCTACTTTGGTTTGCAAAATACTATCCCAAAAGGTGGAAACTCCGATTCCGATTGGCGTTACCGCACCCATTCCTGTTACTACTACACGCTTCATAATTTCAGTCCTTTCCTGTGTCTGCATAAAAGTAATTGTGTGTTGAATTCTTGTAAGATAATATGTAAAGTGTTTTTAATTAACCACGCAAGAATCCTTGTTTTAGCTCATTCATGATTTCTGATACAGTGGTAATTTCCTTTATTTTTCCTACATTTGCACCACAAAAAATCAATCCTTGTTCGATATCTCCGGATACTGCACGAATCAACGCATCTGTAATGCAGTATGGAATTTCTGCCGGATTACATTTTGCAAGACATCCAAGACATCGTTCCACCTTACAGTTACCTATTTCTGTATCTGCCAAAAATGTATTTTGTAAAGCCCGGCCCGGCATTCCTACCGGACTTTTGATAATGCGGACATCTTCTTCTTTTGCATTGATATAAGCTTCTTTATACCGGATATCAGCATCACATTCTTTTGTTGCAACAAAGCGGCTTGCTACCTGTACACCATCTGCACCAAGACTTACTGCATGAGCTACATCTGAGGCATCAAAAATTCCGCCGGCAACAATAACAGGTATTTTTTTGTCATATTTTTCTTCCTGTTGATGTACGCTTTCAATGATTTTTTTGATTTCGGTATCATAATCAAGAGTTCCTGCAGTATCTTTTTCCAGTTCGTCCTTTGAAAAACCTAAATGACCACCGGCTTTTGGACCTTCAATTTCTACAAAGTCAGCAGTTTTCTGATATTTTTTATCCCACATTTTAAAAAGAATTTTGATTGCTTTGTCGGAAGATACAATAGGAGCAAATTTGGTATCTGTGTCCTCTAATAATGCAGGCAGTGTAACAGGAAGTCCTGCTCCACAGATTACAACATCGGCTCCGGCTTTGGCAGCAACTTTAACGTGTTCTTCGTAATCCTTTAATGCAACCATTACATTAACACCTACAAGCCCACCGTTTGCCTGTGCCTTTGCAAGCTTAATGTGTTTTTCAATGGCACGGTTATTTGCTTCCTTGTGATTGTTTACAAAATCGGGCTCATCATAGCCAATCTGTGCGGTAGAGATAATACCAATGCCTCCTTCTTTCGCAACCGCGCCTGCAAGGCTGCTTCGGCTGACACCTACCCCCATTCCTCCCTGAATAATGGGAATTCTGGCAATTTTATTACCAATTCTTAGCTCTTTCATCTGCATGTCTCCTTAATTTGAATAAATCTATTTTTAATACATTTTCTTCCTGTTAAACTGCAAATATTTCAACTTTATGTATTTGAATATATTAAGCAGATAGGATTGTTAATGATTAATTATCGCTTATTATTTATCGAAACCAATTATTGAAACCAATTATTAAAATTAATTATTGAAACCAATTATTGCTAGTTTCTACATTGTTTTTTTGTTTTATTCCTTGTGTAATTCATTCATAATCTTTCAATATCAAACATTACCACTATGTAGTAGAGTTGTCAATAAGATGTAGTAAATAAAACTATGTTTGCAATTAAGAACTAAGAAAATACCTACTAAATTGAGATAAATTAAAAGTATGGTAGGTAATTGGCAGGCTGAAAAGAAGAAAGAGCAAGCAAAATACCTACTAAATTGAAGAAAATCAAAAGTATGGTAGGTAATTGGCAGGCTGAAGGGAAGAAAAAGCAAGCAAAATACCTACTAAATCAAAGAATATCAAAAGCTTGATAGGTAATTGGCAGGCTGAAAGGAAGGAAAAACATAAAATTTACCTACTAAATATGTAATAAGTAGAAAATAGTAGGTAAATCCCTAAAGATAAATAAGAAAAAGCAAGCAAAATACCTACCAAATTGAAAAAAATCAAAAGTATGGTAGGTAATTGGTAGGCTGAAAAGAAGAAAGAGCAAGCAAAATACCTACCAAATTGAAATAAATCAAAAGTCTGGTAGGTAATTGGCAGGCTGAAAAGAGGAAAAAGCAAGCAAAATACCTACTAAATCAAAGAATATCAAAAGATTGGTAGGTAATTGGCAGGCTGAAGGGAAGAAAATGCATAAAATATACCTACTAAATTGCGAATATGAAACAAAATAGTAGGTAACCTGACACCAATATTTTACTTGCTAAATTTTAAAACAGATATTACAGAATTTAATATCGTTATTATGATGCAGACAATCAAAGCCTTGTAATAATCACTGACTTCACATGTGTCGGTAAGAATTGACATTCCATCTAAAAGCTTGATGGGAAGATAGTCCTTGATTTTTCCAATCATGCTAAGCAGATACATTGCAGCCACACATCCTCCGCTTCCAAGTAATACAGTTCC
This sequence comes from Lachnospiraceae bacterium, assembly GCA_051880435.1. Classification (GTDB taxonomy): domain Bacteria; phylum Bacillota; class Clostridia; order Lachnospirales; family Lachnospiraceae; genus CAG-590. Next base: position 20,421 of record JBJENY010000054.1, read on the forward strand.
TGTATTCTGAGAGAAAGTGGAAAATAACATAATAAAGGAAATCATCATGATACCAAAACACCAGGTGAAAAGAGCGGCAATAAAGTGCTGTGTTGCGATTGCATTATCCCAGAAATAGCTGTTATAAAAATAGGTGATGGCATAGCAGGCAAAATATCCTCCTGTCCATACTGTTATCAGGATGGCAAATTTTGCAGTGATGATTTTCCATCTTGCATAGCCCTTGGCAAATATGGAAATTAAAGTTCCTTTTTGTAATTCGTTTACTAAAATTCCACTGAATAAAAGTACAAAAGCAATTAATGCCATGGGAATGTTTTTATAAAACTGGGTCCATGAAGTTAAGGCATCTACAGATATTTCGTTTATCACAAATCCGCTTTCTTCCAATTCCTCTGACATGGTTTTCATCATCCAGGGAGTAAGCTTTGCCAGTGCCGGATTCATAATACCAAAAAGAATAAATAATATGGATATTACAAGAAGCTTGCTTGTTCTGATAAGCTCTATCCATTCCTTCTTAAAAAATGCGAAAAATGTTTTCATTTGCCGATTACCTCCATGAATAATTGTTCCAAATTCCATTCTTTTTCCTTTATGTCGGAAATAGGAATGTCATGCTCTGCCATATATTGCTTGAGTTGTTGCAATTTGTTTTCGTCTAAGTCTTTTACAGAAATGGTAATATCATAATCGCTTATATTTTTATGAGAAGTCTTTATTTCCTCCATGGAGCCGGAAAGCATGATTTTTCCATTGTGTAGCAATGCCAGCTGATCGCAAATCCGTTCCACATCACTTAAAATGTGAGTAGAAAATAAGATGGTTGTTTTTTCCTTTGCAGCCACTAAAACATCCATGATTTCCTTTCGACCTACAGGGTCTAATGCAGAGGTGGGTTCATCACATATCAAAAGCTTTGGTTCGTGAAGCAGCGCCTGTGCAATACCAAGACGTTGTTTCATGCCCCGGGAAAAGCCTTTAATTCGATGGGTTTCATTTGCTAATCCAACTAAAGAAAGCATTTCTTTACTTCGTTCATTGAGAAGCTTTTTTTCCATACCAATAATGCTTCCGCAAAACTGAAGATATTCCCCTGCAGTCATATAATCATAAAATTCCGGGACATCAGGTAAATATCCGATATAACGGTTAGTAGGAGCATTGCCGTATATGACAGGTTCTCCATTTACCAATATATTTCCCCGGTCCGGTTTTAACATGCCAAGAACCATTTTCATGGTTGTGGTTTTACCGGCACCATTTTTTCCTACAAATCCGAATATGGAATGTTCCGGTACATCAAGGGAAATACCATCTAAAACCTTTTTTGTTCCGAAGCTTTTTTCCAGATTTTCAATATGTAACATCATGATTTAATCCTCTTTTCCCAGTGTAAAGTATAGGATTGGTCCAATAAATTCCATCCCGATAATGGTAATAATAAGCCATAAGGTGCGGTTTCCTCTTTTATAGGTAGTATGGGTTAAAATATGGTGAATCGTTACAGCAAGTAAAACCAGCTCTGCAATGGCAAGTGGTATGATAAAAGGTAAAATTTCATTGATTTCTGACATAATTATCTCCTCTTTATACTTTCTTATTTATTTTGCACAAAAAAGCCTGTATTTTAGCCATTTGTGCAATGATTCATAAAGTTACAAACAATGATAAGCATTCATTAATGGGTGAAAACTCTTAAATTTCATTTAATTTCTGAATCCTTTTTCGTAACAGTTTATAAGCTTGTTCTTCTTTTAAAAATGCAAATGCAGGATGATCCAATATTGCAATTGCACTTTTGATTACTAATTCAATGTTTCTTGGTGGACCGCTTTCAAATTCCGAAGCCTCTATCCACTGGGCGACCCTGTCAAAATATTTGTCATTTTTAAATGTAATTACTCCTGTTCCCAGTAATTCCATAATACAATCACAATAATGTGACAGGTATTGTAATGTTTGTTCTTTGTTTCCATATGTCCCGTATATGATAGATGCCTGATAATAGAATTTAGCACCTGTATTAGGATTTGATTTTTTCACTTCAAACACATCAATCAGATGTTCCATACGTCGTATTGTTTCTTCGCATATCGACCTATTGTTTTTATTGATTTCTAAATATTGAATTGCATTTTCAATGACGCTCATCAGATGAAAATACATACTCACCTGGGTAAAGGTATTGGCTTTTTCCACATCATTGTTCAATTGATATGCCTGTATTAGTAGTAAATCATTTTGACCGGAAAGACGGGCGGCTGTGTTTAAGGGTTCTAGTGTTTCAATAACATTTTTTGCATTTCCCATTAGCAGCTCACATAGGGTTCCGAAGGATATTCCATTGTCAATTAAAACAATATCTTTACTGGTTTCAGTTACCTGATTGCATAGATTTTTGGCCGTTTCTAAAACTTCAAACTGTTTTTCCTGACTGGGAAATAGCATGAAATGATTGATTAATAATAGTGCCATCTGAATGAGAAAAGGATTACAGGCATAATACTGGTGAATCAGTGCCTGTATTTTTTCCATAACTGTTTCCGGAGGCTCATGGGCAAAATCTGCTGCAAGCTTGGCATATATTTCTTTAATCTGCTCCGGAGAGAGCATTGGTTCATATCCCATTAGTTCATCAATGGTAACATGAAAATAAGCTGCCAGCTGGGGAAGTAATAAAATATCCGGCATGCTTTGTCCATTTTCCCATTTTGAAACAGACGCCTTTGTGATACCAAGAAAATTTGCTACATCTTCCTGGGTAAGCTTCTTTTCCTGTCGCAATCTATTAATGTTTTGGGCTAACTTAATGTTGTGTGGCATACAGTCTCCTTTCTGGTTAAATTCTTTTTTAGGCATTTGCGAAACGCACTTTGTTGATGTTATTTTTATATGCTTATTTTACAATAGAAATAATGGTCCATAAAGGGATTGTTACGATATATTCGTAAATTAAATCAACTGTTAGGAAACTTTTTCGGTGCGACTTATTGCTGATAAATCGTAAGCAGGCCCTTCTAGAAAAAGACACCATAATATGATATATTTTGATAAGGATAAAAGGTTGGGAGGAATGGCGTTGAAATTTATTCATTTAGGCGATTTGCATATTGGAAAAATGCTTGGGGATTTTGATTTGTTAGAAGACCAAAGCTATATTTTACAACAGATTTTAAAGATTGCTGATGATAATCAGGTTGATGGTGTTTTGATTGCAGGAGATATTTATGACCGTTCGATTCCTAGTGAAGGTGCGGTGAGTTTATTTGACTGGTTTGTTGGAGAACTGGCAAAAAGGAAATTAAAGACTTTTATGATTTCCGGGAATCATGATTCCGATGAACGTTTGAATTTTGGCAGTAGTTTATTTACTGCAAATGAGATTTTTATTTCGGCTAAATATAATGGGCAGCTTTATAAAAAAACGTTACAGGATGATAACGGAAATCTAAACATATATTTAATGCCCTTTATAAAAGCTTCCCAGGTAAAACATTTTTATCCGGAGGAAGATATCGTTTCCTATGATGATGCTGTGAGAGTAGCCATTGAAAAAAGTAATATTAAGAAAGAAGAACGGAATGTGTTAGTTGCTCATCAGTATGTAATTAAAATGGGAAGTGATCCAATACTTGCCGGTTCGGAAAGTATGGCAGTTAAAAATGTTGGAACAATAGAAAAAATTAATGCAGCTCATTTTGATGACTTTGATTATGTGGCGTTAGGTCATATTCATTCTGCTCAGGAAATTACAAGAGAAACCATTCGATATTCCGGTTCTCCCTTAAAATATTCTTTAAGTGAGGCAAAACATACAAAATCAGTTCCCATTGTATCCTTTGGGGGAAAAAATGATGTTTTGGTGGAGTACGCCGAATTATGTCCCAAAAGGGATTTGCGTCATATAAAAGGAACTATGGGTCATTTGTTAGATAAGAAAAACGTTATGGGACAAAATGATTTTATTTATGTAACATTAACAGATGAAGAAATAATAAATGATGCCATGACAATTTTTCAACAGGTGTATCCCAATACGATTAAAATTGATTATGATAATTCCTACACAAAGGAAATACAGCCCATTGATATTGAGCAGATTGCAAACAACAGGTCTTTTGACGACATGATAGCTGAATTTTATTATAAAATGTATGGCTGTGAGATAACAGAGGAAGAACGAAAGGTTATGAAGGAGATTGCAAAGGAGGTGGGGGTTTCAGATGAAGCCGATTAAATTAATAATAAGTGGATTTGGACCTTATGGCGATACCATGCCTGCAATTGAATTTGAAAAATTTACAGATAAGGGTTTATTTTTAATATCCGGAGATACCGGTGCAGGAAAAACAACCATATTTGATGCCATTAGTTTTGCTTTATATGGAACCACAAGTGGAATTTATAAAAATACAAAAAATTTACGAAGTGAATATGCTTCACCGGATGTGGAAAGTTATGTAGATTTTTATTTTTTTCATCAGGGACATGATTATCATATTTGTAGAAAACCTTCTTTTGAAAGAATCAATCGAAATGGGAAGCTGATAGAAGAACCGGAAAAGGTTATTTTTTATTATGAGGATGGAAGTACCGTAGAAGGAACCAGAAATGTGGATGGCACGAAGGATGATCCGGGTGTTATCAGAAATCTATTGCATATTGATGCAAAACAGTTTAAGCAAATTGCAATGATAGCACAGGGGGAATTCTGGGATTTATTAAATGCTAAGACCGAGGAACGGACTGTTATTTTAAGAACGATTTTTAATACCGATTCTTACAAAAATATGGAAGTGAAATTAAAAGAACGGATGAATGCAAGCTATGTTTTGCGAAAAGAAACGGAAAATAGTATTTTGCAGTACTTTAGTGATGTTGTTGTGGATGAAGAATCAGAACATGCAGAGGAATTGTTACGTTTGCAGGAAAATGCCGGAGATAGTAAAAGTGCCTGGAATGTTGAGGAAATGATTGGCATCATAGAAAAAATTATCAAATCTGATTTGCTAAAACAGAAAATGTTCAAGGAACAATTAGAGAAGCAGGATAAGAAATTAACAGAAAAAAATAATATGTACGGGGTTGCACAAACGAATAATGCTTTGCTGCAAAAAGTAGATACTTTAGAAAAGGAATATGAAAAACTACAGGAAAAACAACAGGAAATAGAGCAACGATCCTTTACATTGCAAAAACAACAGGATGCTACATATAAAGTTAAGCCTGAGTATCTGGCGTGGAAAACGAAATGTGATGAATTAAATGCTTCTCAAAGGGATATGGATGAAGCAAAGATGCTGCTAACAAAAGCCCTTGCCCTGAAAAAGAAATCACAGGATTTATTTGCAGAGGTATCCAAAGAAGAACCAAAACAGGATGAACGTAAAGTGTTGGTTTCGAAAATGAAGGAGTCAGAAAGGGATTATGCAACCAGGGATGCCTTATTAGAGGAGATAAAAACAATAGAGGATGCTCTTAAAAAAATGGGACAGTTAGAGAAATCTGTGTTGTCAAATGAGCAAGCGTTACGGGAACAAGTGAAATCAATAAACGCAACAATTCAACAGCTAGAGGATGTTCCTGCAAAATATATGGAAACCTCAAAGGAAAAGGATAAGTTTTTTCATTTAATGAATCAAATGAGCCAAATTCAAAATGAAATGATTCCGGCTTATGAAAGAAAAAAACAACAATATGAAAACCAGCAGAATCAGTTTGAAATGGCAAAAAAATCCTATATTGACGCAAGAAATAAAGCAAATCACGCAAAGGATGTCATTGATGGTTGTCGTGCCGGCATATTGGCAAAAGATTTAGAGGAAGGTGTTCCATGTCCCGTATGTGGTGCAACCCATCATGAAAAGCTGGCAATTCTTCCAGACGAATATATGACAGAAGAACAGTATAAAGAATTAGAAGCAGCTTATCATAAAGAACAGGATAATTATGAAAAAAAAGTTGGAGCTACAGAGGGCGCAAAAAAATCCTTTGAAACAGAACAGGAGCATTTAACACAATCTATTCATTCATGTTTGAAAAATGAGTTAGTAAATAAAAATGAGCTTGTGAATGAAAAGGATCCGGATGCAATAGATGTTGCTAAGTTGATACAGATATTGAAGGATACCCTTAATCAGGTAGAAGAAAAATATGAAGCAATCAGTCATAAGGAGTCGTCCTTAAAAGAATCCTGTGAAGAATTGGAGCGTTTAAGAACTACCTTAGAAACAGTGCGGGATAAGGAATTAGAAGCTATTGTAAAGGAAAAAGAAGATATATTGCTACAAAAAAATGAAAATCATGCATTGCTGGCAAAAAAGAAGGCAACGTTAGATTCCATCGGAACCTTACCATATAAAGATTTCAGTGAAGCTGTAGCACAAAGAGAAAAAATAGAAAAGGAAATCAGTGATTTTGACAATCTGTTACAAAAAACAAGAAAAGACAGAGACGAAGGAATTACAAGATATGCAAAAGCAAAGTCCACTGTGGAGACCTTACAATTGACAGTAGAAAAAAATTGTAAGGATGAAAAGGATTTAAAAGAAAAATTTGATGCTTTATTAGTAGAACGGGAGCTTACCGATGAAAAAGAATTTTTGTCTTTTGTTGTTCCTGAAGATAACATGAAAGAAACAGAAAAAACCATAGCAGAGTATCATGAGAACGTGAAGGCTGTTACTGCTCAATTAGAATCCGCCCAGGCAGAAGCAAAAGATAAGACAATGATTGATGTGGATGAGATACTTGATGAAATAGCGGAACAAACAAATTTGGTAGATGAAATTCGGGAAAACTATAATTTGATTACTTATCGGATAAATACAAATCAGGATAAGTTATCTCATATTAAAGAAAAAATATCTGAACTTTTACACAGTCAAAAAGAAAATGCGATGTATACTAAATTATACCATTTGGTAACAGGACAAACGGGAAAAGGAAAGATTACATTAGAACAGTTCATACAGGCGGCAGGTTTTGACCAAATTATTCAGGCAGCTAACCGTCGATTGCTTCCTATGACGGATTACCAGTATGAATTATCTCGACAAAATGATTCCTTGGGTAAGAAAAGTAATACCTTCTTAGATTTGGAAGTCACAGATAATTTTACAGGTCATAAACGTCCTGTTGGTAATCTGTCCGGTGGAGAAAGCTTTAAGGCATCACTTAGTCTTGCACTAGGCTTGTCGGATACCGTTTCTTCCAATCTTGGTGGCGTACAAATGGATGCTTTATTTGTGGATGAAGGATTTGGAACCTTGGATAAAAAATCTATGGATAATGCAATGGATATTTTATTAAATCTTGCAGGTGCTAATAAATTAGTTGGTATTATAAGTCATAGAGAGGAACTAATGGAAAACATTCCCCAGCAAATTAAAGTATCTAAAACAAAAAATGGAAGTCAGATGAAAGTAGAATTAGGATTATAATAATAACAAAACCTCTTTGCATATCACACAAAGAGGTTTTGTTTTGTTCATTATTTAAGAATATAATCAAATTATCGTTTGAAAATTCTTGTTGTACAATTTGTTGGATAAACCTGAGCTGACTGATCCTCAGCAGTGTTAGCTCTTACGTAGTTATAACACTCGTTAATTGTAACAACACCATTTCCATCAGAATCTGCCGGAGATGAAGAAGCTGCCGCTCCTGTAAAGTAGTCAACACCGGCACTTAGTGTAGTATAGTATGAGAAGTAGCTGTAGCTTGAATTACACCAAGAATATTCATACTTACTACATGCTGTAATTACTCTGAACTTGCTTGTGCAAAGCTCTCCGGTCTTACTGCTTGCTGCTTTTGCCTTTGCATCAGCCTTTGCAAAAGCATTAACAACAGAATTGTTGAAAGCGTTAAGGTCGCTCTTTGTTACAGCTTTCTTCTGGCTAAATGTAATCTTACCATCAGCAGATTTGTTGATACAGCTACCACTGTGACAACTATCTAATAATACGATAACAGTACCAGGTACCTGACTTAACCAGCTTGAAATGTAAGACATGCTGATTGTATCATCATAGTAGCTTTCAACTGTACATAATGAACCATCGCTTGCACCGTGACCTGAATAGAAGAATAAAGAAACGTCATTGCTATCAGCACCACTAAATGTTGAGGCAATGAAATCTTTCATTCCAGCTGCACTTGTATTAAACTTGGCTTTTACAACTGAGTAACCTGATTTCTTACAAGCATAAGCAATACCAATTGCATCATTTTTACATGCAGGAAGGTCGTTGTTATAGTTATAATCATACTGACCAATAACTGCTGCACGATATACAACAGGGTTTGGAGCCTTAACAGTAACCTTGATGATGCGGTATTCAGCATTATATGTACTAGTTAACTTAATTGTAGTTGTACCTGCTTTTAAACCGGTAATAATTAATTTGTTATTCTTTGCAGACCAACCGCCCCATTTTAATGAAACGTTGCTGTTAGATGCTGTTGCTCTCAGTGTTGAAAAATTAGTTGGTTTGAAACAAACAGTAACGACAGCAGTTTTTCCTTTCTTAACAGTAACAGCATTTGTTGATGTTGTTAAAATGTTGGACTTTGCTACTGACGTACTTTTTACTTCTGCAGTTTCAACAGTCATCGCTTTTGTGCTCATTGGTAATGTTAATACTGCAAATAATGCAAACATAGCCAATAGAAGACCTTTTTTTGTTTTGTTCATGTCATTCTCCCTTCTTTTTGTACTTTGACTGTACATTGTTATAATGTTTACAAGTAACATATAAGCCTATTATATATTAAGTTTTTTTATAAAACAACATTGTTTTTTTGTTTTTTTCGTACATTTTTTGTTTATAAATTTGTTTTTTTATTTGTTTTCATTGTTTGTTTTTATATATTTATCATGTAAAATAGTCTATTATGAAAGATAAGTTTATTTTTTGACCATAAGGAGGAAACATGATAAAAGCAGTTTTATTTGATTTTGATTATACATTAGGTGATTCTACTGATGGAATTGTAGAAAGTACAAATTATGCATTGGAAAACCTTGGCTATCACAAACACGAGAAAGAAGAAATAAAGAGAACCATTGGGTATACGTTAGAAGAAAGCTTTTTTTTGTTAGAACCGAAAGGGACACAGGAAGAAGCCGGGTTATATCATGATTATTTTGTAAAAAAAGCAGATGAGGTTATGGTAAAAAATACAGTGTTATATCCCGGAGTAAAAGAAATATTAACTGATTTAAAAAATAATGGATATCAAATTGGTATTGTTACAACGAAGTTTACCTATCGAATTGAAAGCATTTTTGAAAAATACGGACTAACCGGAATACTTGACACTATTATAGGTGGGGATGTTGTTACAAAGAAAAAGCCGGACCCGGAAGGGATTATGAAAGCACTAGGAGAATTAGATTGTGAAAAGGAACAGGTGCTGTATGTAGGAGATAGTATTGTGGATGCAAAATGTGCAAAAAGTGCCAACGTGGATTTTGCAGCTGTATTAACCGGAACTACTGTAAAAGAAGCATTTTATGAATATCCCTATGTTGCTATTTTAAAGGATGTACAGGCGGTATATCAATTGATTCGTAAAATGAAAGCATAAAGAAAAACGACCTTCATAAGGAGAGGGTTTCCCAAGAGGAAGAGGGATTTTTTGAAGGTCGTTTTTTATTCAATAAATAGTAATTTGATTGATAATTATTTATAAATGCATAATCTTTTTTTTTTGAGATGAGAAAAAATTTATTATAAATGTTTAATCATTTCGTCTTTAATCTCTGCGTAGTGAGGGTCTACAATACCAAAGTCTTTACTCTTGTATGTCCAGAGCGCACGTCCGATATTATATTTTTTAAATGCATTGTTAATATCTGTTAACCAACGAAGGGTATCCGGAAGCGGTGCCTGATCAATGACACCATATTCTCCGCAGTAAAGAGGTACATCCCGTTCCATTGCTGTTTTGATTGCAGGGCTAAATAAAGCTTCAAACATTTCAGGACCGATTGTTTTAATTCCGTGTTCATTGATGGCACCAACTAAGTCTTGTGAGAATTGCATGCTTTTTTCACGATACACATCAACGCTGTCCGGATAAGCCATGTCAAAATCCTTCGTCATATTTTTAACCCAGTATGCTTTCTGGTGTGTAAAAATAAGTGGATCATAGCAGTGGAATGTATATACTAATTTATCTGCAAATGGTTCAACTAACCCCGGAACACTGGTAACATTATTGTAGCATACGCCACCGAATACAATGTAATTATCCGGTGCGATTTCCCGAATTGCAGGGACAACCTTTTTCACAATTTCATTCCATTGTGTTACTACGTTAGGACTTACGATTTCATTCAGTAGTTCGAAGGCAATCATGTCGGAATCTTTACCATAACGGGTAGCAATTTCTTTCCAAGTTTGAATGAAACGTTCTTGTAATTCTTCACTGTGGAAAAAGATTTCCTTGTCGCCGTCATCTAATGGATCAAATGTATATCCGTAAGTTTTGTGAAGGTCGATAATCATATGTAAACCGTGTTTTTTGCACCAGTTTACACAATTGGTAATATATGCATATCCTTCTTCTTTTGGTGTTCCGTCTTCATCTTCAATAATTACGTAGTCAACAGGAACACGAACATGATCAAGACCCCAGGAAGCGATTTCTTTAATATCTGCCTCTGTAATAAATGTTTCAAAATGCTCTTTTTCAAAACTATCATTTTGCGATAACCAACCACCTAAATTAATACCTTTTTGGTAACCTTCAAATACCTTCATTTATAATTGCCTCCTTTGTAATTATTGTAACGATTTATGATAACTGAAGTATAGACTTTTTTGATTGCTTTAGATATAATAAAACTGTTTTTTATGTAAAATATCTGTTATTAGTGAACTGTTATTTACCATTTGTTTTTTTTATATGTTTTTTAACATAATAAGAAAGTAGAAATTATGTTTCTGATTATGTTTTTGATATGATATTTTTAGAATAGAAGGAAGTGTAATATGGATGTAAAAGATTTTGAACATTATGAACAGCTTGCAAAGGAACGATTTTCAAAACGAGAGCAGGAGCTGTTTCATCCTACCTACGATGAGGAATTAGCCTTTTATGAATTGATTAAATCCGGTAATTTAGAGGAACTTGATACAAAACGAAATTGGGATGTTATTGATTCACCGGAACGAGGAGAATTATCCGCTAATCATATTCAAAGTATAAAATATCATATTGTGGTGTCCATTGCCATGATTACCCGATTTTGTATTGAAGGTGGATTAGATGAAAAAGAGGCATACCATTTAAGCGATATTTATATTAATAAAACTGACACACAAACAACGAAAGAAGCCCTTGTGAAGGTACAAAAAGAAATGGCATATACTTTTGCGAAGCGTATGCATAAAATAAAAACAGTAGATAATCATTCGGTACACTGTAAAAGAGCATTAGATTATATTTATAATCATCTTCATGAGCCGATTCAGATTATAGATGTGGCAGAATTTGTGGGGTTAAATGAAACTTATTTAAGTAAGCTGTTTTTAAAAGAAACAGGGAAAAATATAGGTGCTTATATCAGACAGCAAAAAATAAATGAAGCAAAAAATATGCTGATATATACAGATGCAAGCTGTGCAGAAATCGCACAATATTTTTCTTTTGCATCCAGTAGTCATTTTTCTAAAAATTTTAAAATGGAAACCGGAATGACACCTTTACAGTATAGGAATAAAAATTATAGAAAACATTGGGATATGGATGACAAATCACTATTGTGATATTTGTTTAAACATAGTAAAATACAGCAGGTTGAATTTAGCTGTGATGGTTATTCTGAATCATATTATATAGAAAATGAAAGTGTGATATGATTTATGGAAACCTGGGATATGGGTAAAGAAAAAGGTTTAGAGAAACTCTCAAAAATATTGATGTGATATATGGAGGAAAGTTATGGAAATAAAGAAAATAGCGGTTTTGGCAAGTGGTGGTGATGCACCGGGAATGAATTCTGCAATTCGTGCAGTGGTATTTAGTGCTGTGAATGCCGGAATTGAAGTGGTTGGTGTATACAGAGGTTATGAGGGATTAATTGACTGGGAAGTTAAACCTCTTACCATTGATGATGTTCGCAATATTAACAATCGTGGTGGTACAATGTTATATACAAGCAGAAGCGACCGTTTTCTGCAAAAGGAATATCGCAAACAGGCAGCTTATAACCTGCGGACTCATCATGTGGATGCGGTTGTTGCTGTTGGAGGAGATGGTACATTACGGGGAGCAATTGCCTTTAGAGAGGAAGGTGTAAATATCATATGTATACCGGGAACCATTGACCGTGATGTTGCCTGTACAGAATATACATTAGGCTTTGATACTGCCGCCAATACAGCTATGGAAGCTATTGACAGAATTAGGGATTCTTCTATTTCTCATGGCAGATGCAGTGTGGTAGAGGTAATGGGACGTAAGAGAGGATATATTGCTTTGTGGGCAGGTATGGCCACTTCAGCAGATGCCATTGTACTTCCTGAAAAATGGGATGGTAATTTTGATAAAATCATTGACACCTTAAAGCAACGTCATGAGGATGGCAGAGACAGCTATTTAGTTGTTGTTGCAGAGGGGGTAATTGATGCACCGGAGCTGGCACAAATCATTCAGGAGCAGACAGGGATTGAGTCGAGAGTTTCTGTTCTTGGCTATATTCAAAGAGGTGGGCAGCCTACCGCCAAGGACCGCATGTATGGTTCTTTAATGGGAGCATATGCAGTAGAAATATTAAAACGTGGAGAGCAGAATCGAATTGTAGCAATTAAAAATGATTTGTTGACGGATTATGATATTACGGAGGCAATAACCTTGCAAAATAATAATTTGGATTCTTTCCAATATGAATTAAGCTTAACTTTGGCAGAGTAAGCGAGATGAAGGAATTGGATGAGATGCAATTATTAAAATAGTAGGATTGAAAAAATTTTGCATATCATTATGAGAGGTAATAGAAGCATTGAAAAGACCTTAAATATAATTATGAAAAGTGCTATCAGCTCTTTTATGTAATTATGATATGCAATAGAAGCATTGGAAATTCTTGAAAAAAGTACTAGCAACACAGGAAGTAATAAGAAGTGGGATATTATGACATTAAATGAAATTAAAGTTGGACAAAGTGTAGTAATTGAACAAGTTGGTGGAGATGGACAGCTTCGACAACATTTTCTTGATATGGGACTGATTCCCGGGGCAGAGGCAACCTTAGTGAAATTTGCTCCTATGGGTGATCCTATGGAATTACGTCTTCATGGATATGAATTAACCCTTCGTTTGGAGGATGCTGCAAAGATAGAGGTACATCTAATCGAAAAACAGGAAATCATACAGACACAGAAAAAGGAAAAAGAAAAAAATATGGAGCATCCCGGTTTGGGAGAGGATGGAAAGTTTCATGTAAAGGCAGATGAACATCCTTTAGAGGATGGTACAGTATTATCTTTTGCTTTAGTTGGGAATCAAAATTGTGGCAAAACTACATTGTTTAACAGGTTAACCGGTTCTAATCAGCATGTGGGTAATTTCCCGGGGGTAACAGTGGAACAAAAAAGCGGACAGATTCATAATGACAGTAATACATTGGTTACGGATTTGCCGGGTATTTATTCGTTATCGCCATATACAAGGGAGGAAATTGTTTCCAGAGAATTTATTTTAAATGAAAAACCAAAAGGGATTATTAATGTAATTGATGTCACCACCATAGAACGAAGCTTGTATTTAACCATGCAGCTTATGGAACTAAATATTCCAATGGTATTAGCCCTTAATATGATGGATGAAATGCGTGGAAATGGCGGCGTTGTACATATTAATGAATTAGAGGATATGTTAGGAATACCCGTTGTTCCTATTTCGGCAGCAAAAAATGAAGGGGTAGATGAGCTTGTTCGTCATGCACTTCATGTTGCCAAGTATCAGGAGCATCCCGGACGACGGGATTTTTGTCCGGAAAATCAGAATGGTGGTGCGGTACATCGGTGCCTTCACGGAATTATGCATTTGATTGAGGACCATGCCAAAAATGAGGGGATTCCTATTCGTTTTGCAGCTACAAAGCTGATTGAAGGCGATGAGAAAATATTAGAAGGTCTCAAATTATCGCAAAATGAAAAAGAGATGTTGGAGCATATTATTTGTCAAATGGAAGAAGAACGGGGACTTGACCGTGAAGCTTCCATTGCAGATATGAGATATGCATTTATCTGTCAGCTGGTTGAGGAGTGTGTTGTGAAACCGAAGGAAAGCCGGGAGCGGGAGAGAAGCCGTAAAATTGACAAGGTATTAACAGGAAAATATACAGCCATTCCGTCCTTCGTGATGATTATGGCATTGATTTTTTATCTTACTTTTCATGTGATTGGTGCCTGGCTGCAAGGGTTGTTAGAGCAGTGCATTAACAGTGCAGGGGATATGCTGGATCGGGGAATGAATGCTTTGCATGTGAATCCCGTGATTCATTCCCTAATTATGGATGGTGCATTTAACGGAGTAGGAAGTGTGTTAAGTTTTCTTCCGATTATTGTAACCTTATTCTTCTTTTTATCCTTGTTAGAAGATACCGGATATATGGCAAGAATTGCTTTTGTGATGGATAAATTACTTCGAAAAATTGGTTTGTCAGGAAGAAGTATTGTGCCGTTGCTGATTGGTTTTGGATGTTCTGTTCCCGGGGTTATGGCAGGCAGAACCTTGCCTTCAGACCGAGATCGGAAAATGACAATTATGATGATTCCTTTTATGAGTTGTACGGCAAAACTGCCGGTATATGGATTTTTTGCTACAGCCTTTTTTCCGGAACATAGTGCATTGGTAGTAATTCTTCTGTATTTTACCGGAATTGTGGTTGGTATCTTAATGGCATTGTTATCAAAGGTTACTGTTTTCAAGGGAGAAGCGGTACCCTTTGTGATGGAACTTCCTAATTATAGAATGCCCGGAGTAAAAAATGTTGCCAGATTACTTTGGGAAAAAGCAAAGGACTTTATGGAAAAGGCCTTTACCATAATTTTTTTGGCGTCTATTGTTATCTGGTTTTTACAAAGCTTTAGCCTGCATCTATCTTTGGTAACAGATTCAAAAGACAGTATTCTTGCGGGAATTGCAGGTGTCATTTCGCCTTTGTTAAAGCCTCTGGGCTTTGGAGACTGGAGAATTTCAACCGCATTAATTTCCGGTTTTATTGCGAAAGAAAGTGTGGTATCCACATTAATTATTTTATATGGAACAGCCAACTCCATATTGGCAGTGATGTCACCATTATCCGTAGCATCGTTACTTGTATTTTGCCTGTTATATACACCTTGTGTGGCGGCCATTTCCTCAGTAAAACAGGAGCTTGGAGCAAAATGGGCAATTAGTATGGTTGGATTACAATGTATGGTGGCCTGGATATGTTCTTTTTTGGTATATACAGTTGGTAGTATGCTGGGATTTTAATAAAATAAAAAACATCGGCTCTTTGTTGAGAAATGAGCTGACTCCGTTAGATCTAAAATCTTGCACCTGGAGGTCGGTTCAAAAACGGAGCCGATGTATTTTTATACAATAAAATATAGGAAATGTCTGGGATAATAGTTTAATCCTCTAAGTGAAAAATCCCTCTTAATGTTGCATCTTCAACAATGAATTTCTTTGCTTTTTCCCGATATTGTTCTTCGTGAAGATAGGTATGACGGAATGGTTTAATAGATGGTGACAAATCAATGGCTTTTATATAATCATTTACATCCAGATTTAAGCTTTTTGCATAAGAAAAGAAACCGGTCTTGGTTAATACAGTGTGAATTCGTTGGTAGCGGTGATCCTGAACCAGACTCATGAGATAAGTGGCAATACCTACCTGAATACCATGAAGCTGTGGTGTATCGCTGATTTTATCTAATGCATGGGATATTAAATGCTCGCTTCCGCTTGTTGGAAGACTGCTTCCGGCTATTTCGTTGGCAATCCCGCTCATGGCAAGAGAATCTAATAATTCTTTCAGAAATAAATTATCTTTAATAGTGGAAAAAGGGGTACGGACAAAGCTATTTACGGCCTTTTTTGCAATCATCATGGCGCAGTCATTGACTTCTCCATATCCACAAGCCTCCTCATAGACCCAGTCATATAAAGCAGTAATTTTAGAAACCATGTCCCCTATGCCTGAATATAAAAAGCGTTCCGGAGCGCTTTTAATAACCTCTGTATCAGCAATAATGCCGTAAGCCATTTTTGCCGGGACGGAATTACGACGTCCGTTTATTAATAAAGATGCACTGGCACTGGAAAAACCATCGCTTGATGCTGATGTTGGAACGCTGATGAAGGGCACTTTTCTAAGAAAACTGCTGTATTTTGCTGCGTCAATGACTTTGCCTCCACCAAGACCAATAATTGCCTGGGTTTTTGCCGGAAGGGAAAAGGCAAGGGTGGTAATATCGTCAAGATTAACTGTATCAAGTTCCATATATTCTAACACTTCAATCTGAGCCTCTTTTAGTGAAGCCATAACTGTGCTGCCAAACATATCGATTAATCCATTTCCAAAAAAAATGACAACTTTATGAAGCTCATTTTCTGCAAGAAAGTGACCAATGTGATAAAGGGCATTTTGTTCTACCTTTAATAGTGCGGGAATGGCAATGTAATCATTGTTAATTTTTCTCATTTTGTACTCCTTCTTATGTGTTGATATGTTAAATGTATTATGTTCTTTGTTTGTCATAACAGAAATCCTTTTTTATTTAGTATAAACAGATTCTGTTTACTTCAAACATCTTATATGTTACCACAAAAAATAAAATTGTTGCGTTATTTTTGACAAAGAAAGATATTTTTGTAGTTTTATTATTAGTATTAGTCTTTTTTTAAAATATTGTTTATTTTTTTCCGCTTTTTTGATAAAATGTGTATAGTTATTTCGTTTTTTTGAATGAAAATAAATAAGGACCATGAGGGGAGGCTTATTTTATGGGGCAAATATCATTAAGTAAAAGAATTGAACAGGCATTTAATAAAATTGTTACCAGTGTGTTATTTATCGTTGCAATGGAGTATTTGTTGATTGCCATTTTGTTAATTATTAATAGTGTGATTTCAGATGTGAAATCAGATGCACTTCAATATGCGGTAAAAGTGGATACTGCCATGGAAGAAAAAATCAGTATGATTAATTCTGTTGCAGGTACCATTAATAGTGGGACGGTTGAAGGCCATGATGCAGTTTTAGCTTATGTTGATTCCATGGTTGCATTGGATGACCAGGTATCTGCTGTGTATAGCTGCTATGATGAAAATATTACGATTATGAGTGGCGGCTGGATACCACCGGATGATTTTATTGTAACAGAAAGAGAATGGTATAAGGGTGCCCAGGCAAATCCTGATGAAGTTTATATTTCAGATCCCTATGTAGATATGCAAACAGGTGGAATTTGTATTACACTGGCAAAGGCTACCTATAAGGATGGGGAGTTAAACGGCGTTGTTGGTATGGATATGTATATGAATGATTTGGTATCCTTGATTTCCGATAGCTATAATGGGAACAGTTATGTATTCCTGTCAACCGCAGGTGGAACAGTGTTAGTACATCCTAATGAAGAATATTGTTTGAAGGATGAAACGGGTGTAACAGTTGATGAGGCAAATCATGGAAGATATGCCCAGTTAATCAAAAAGGATAACAGAGTAAAGCTTCTTTTAGATTATAAAGGTGGTTTTAAATTAGCGTCTTCTGCTACGTCTGCTTCTACGGGATGGAAGCTTGTTTCTGTACAGGCAATGACTTCCTCATTGTTGTTAGTGTTTGTGATTGTTGTGCTGTTTATGACGATTTTTGCAGTTACTCGTATGATTGCAAAGAAAAACATGGTAAGGCGTGTGGAGCATTTGTTCTCTCCATTAGCATCTATTAGTGGAAAAATGTCAATGATTGCAGATGGAGATTTGGATGTTGTTTTTGATGAAGAACGTAATTCCATTGAGATTGAGAACTTAACGGAATCGCTAAATGGAACCATTGAAAGTCTGGGAAATTATATTAATCAAATTACAGAAACCGTAACAGCTATTTCCAATAAGGATTTAACGGTATCCATTGATACGGATTTCAAAGGAAGCTATGTTCAGATAAAAGAATCTTTAGAGGAAATTATTGTGAATTTAAACCTTGCCTTTGGGCAGATTAAAACAGAATCTCAAAGAGTATATGAATATTCTAACCAGTTAGCAGAAACTTCAGAAGGTGTTGCAGAAAGTGCGACAACTCAGAATTTAGCCATTGGTTCTGTTGCTGCGGATATGGAAAGACTTACAAGACAAACACAACAGATTACAGAAGGTGCAATGAAAATTCGTGAGAATTCAGAGTTGACAAATAATCATTTAAAAGAAAGTGAAGAAAAAATGCAGGCGTTGGTTGAGGCTATGGATTTAATTGAACGTAGCTCCAACCAGATTGTTGCATTTGCAGTTGAAATTGCAAATATTTCAGATCAGACAAATCTGTTAGCATTAAATGCTTCTATTGAGGCGGCAAGAGCAGGAGAAGCCGGTAAGGGATTTGCGGTTGTAGCAAGTGAAATTGGTGCCCTGGCAACCTCAAGTGCAGAGGCTAGTGAGAATATTAGCAGACTGATTATGGAATCAAAA
Source organism: Lachnospiraceae bacterium (assembly GCA_051880435.1). Classification (GTDB taxonomy): domain Bacteria; phylum Bacillota; class Clostridia; order Lachnospirales; family Lachnospiraceae; genus CAG-590. The sequence goes on from JBJENY010000054.1 coordinate 39,120, forward strand.
CAAGCTGTACAAAAGGGAAAAGAAATGGTAGATACTACCTCTGAGACAATGAAACTTGGGGTACAGGATTCTTTGGAAGCTGAAGAACAGATTGATGAAATTGTAGATTCAGTAAAGGATCAGCAAAACTATATTGAGAATATCAATCGTTCTCTTAGAAATGTTGCCGATTTGGTAGAGGCAAATGCTTCAAGTGCAGAAGAAAACACAGCTATTAGCCAGGAGCTTAATGTTTGTTCCCAAACCCTTATGGATATGGCTAATTCATTCCGGTTAAGAGATGAATAAGTTTTGATTATGATTTGATAGATTTTATTACACACTTTCTTTTGAAGGGATTCCGTTAATGGAGCCGTCATGGAAAGTGTGTTTTTTTGTAACCATAATGTGATGAAGAATGATGAAGCGTGAATCCTACGATGGACGTTTAATGTGATGAAGCTATGGATCATGTGATGGGATATATCAGATGACAAAGCTATAGATTATCTGATGAAATTTTTAGATGATAAAGCTATGGATTATCTGACGGACATTATCAGATGATGAAGGTGGAATAGAGGTGAAAATTTATGAAACAAAATAGTATATATGGAAAAGCCATGAAGCTGGCTATTCCAATGATGATACAAAATGGAATTACCAATGCAGTGGGATTGGTAGATAATGTTATGGTAGGAAGTCTGGGAACGGAATCTATGACTGCGGTATCCATTGTCGGACAATTAATGTTTGTATTTAATTTGGCTGTGTTTGGTGGATTATCGGGACCTACCATTTACGGTGCTCAGTATTTTGGAAAAGGAGATGAAAAAGGATTTCAAAATGTATTTCGCTTAAAATGGTGGATTGGAATCTTTTGCTTTCTTGTAGGAAATTTCGTGTTTCTTTTGTTTGGCAATCAGTTGATTTCCTTGTATTTGCATGGAAATGATGGTGGAATTGACCCTATGCTTACGCTTGATTATGGAAAACAATATTTGGATATTATGTTATGCTGTTTATTCCCGTTTATTGTAACTCAGATTTACGCCAGTAGTTTGAGAGAAACAGGAGACAGTATTAAACCCATGGTTGCGGGAATCTGTTCCGTAGTTGTTGATATCGTATTTAATTATTTGTTGATTTATGGAAAATTCGGTTTGCCAAGATTAGAGGTAAGAGGAGCGGCAGTTGCAACAGTGCTTGCCCGTATTGTTGAAATGTCCATTATTGTAATATGGTCTCATAAGGAAGTGAAACGTCATTCCTTCCTGAAAAAAATATATGAGACATTAATGGTGCCAAAGGATATTGCAGCTATGATAGTCAAAAAAGGCTCGCCTATTTTCTTTAATGAATTTTTGTGGGCAGGAGGAATCGCGGTATTAACCCAGTGTTACTCTACCAGAGGGTTAAGCGTTGTTGCAGGCTTTAACATTTCCAATGCGATTTGCAATTTGTTAAACGTGGTATTTGTAGCTTTAGGTGGAGCGGTTGGAATTGTGATTGGACAATTATTAGGTGCATCAAAGTATGAACAGGCGAAAAAAGATGCTATAAAATTAATGTGGTTTACAGGTGCAATTTGTATTGTGTTGACTGTGATTTTAATAAGTATCTCAGGAGTATTTCCGAAGCTTTATCAAACTTCTGATGAGGTACGAAAGCTTGGAAGTAGTATTATTGTTATTACAGCATTTTTCTTCCCATTGCAGGGTTTTTTGAATTCTCTGTATTTTACACTACGTTCCGGTGGAAAAACGGTTATCACCTTTTTGTTTGATAGTGGATTTACATGGGTGGCATGTGTTCCGGTAGCGTTTTGTTTATGTAAGTTTACCTCGCTGCCAATTCTTACAATCTATGTTGTTGTGCAGTCCTTAGATATGATTAAGGTTATTGTTGGCTATATTTTGATTAAGAAAGAAGTGTGGATTACGAATCTGGTGGATACCTTGAAGTAAAAATGTGTTTGAAAAAAGTTTCTTTAAGGGTATAATCATTAAATGTTTTAGGAGGGAATTACATGATTTATACAGTTACATTGAATCCATCTATTGATTACATTATTTCAGTTAAGAATTTTACCTTGGGAAGTGTAAATCGTACAGAAAAAGAAGTGATGTTTCCCGGAGGAAAGGGAATTAATGTATCCCTTGTACTTAAAAATATGGATGTGGAAAGTACGGCTCTTGGATTTGTAGCCGGTTTTACAGGAGAGGAAATCAGAAAAAGAATTCATGAATTTGGTGTGGTGGAAGAATTCATTGAAGTAAGAGAAGGGATGTCCCGTATTAATGTTAAACTTCATTCAAATGAAGAAAGCGAGATTAATGGGAGAGGTCCTGCTATCAAAGAACATGATGTGAAGTCTTTCCTGCAGCAATTAAGACAGTTAAAGGATGGTGATGTTTTAGTACTTGCAGGAAGTATTCCTAATGGTATGCCGGATACTATGTATGGTGACATCATGAGCGGTTTGAAGGATAAAGATGTAATGGTAGTGGTAGACGCAACCGGAGATTTGCTTATGAATGTGTTAGCATATCATCCATTTTTAGTCAAACCAAATCATCATGAATTAGGTGATATTTTTGATGTGGAGATTCATACAAGAGAGGAAGCCATTCCTTATGCAAGGAAACTTCAGGATTTGGGTGCAAGAAATGTTTTAGTATCTATGGCAGGAGAAGGTGCAGTTTTAGTAGCAGAGGATGGTAATGCTTATCAAAGTGAGGCACCAAAGGGAATGGTTGTAAATTCCGTAGGTGCAGGTGATTCTATGGTGGCAGGTTTTCTTTATGGTTATACAACAAAGAAAAGCTATGAAGGTGCATTTTATTATGGATTATGTACCGGAAGTGCCAGTGCTTTTTCGGAAAATCTTGCAACAAAAGAAGAGGTAGAAACACTATTATCCCAATTGCAGTAACGGAATCGATATCCTTTTTTATTATCTTATCTTTTTTATCAAAACGCCAGCTCTGGCAAACCATTTATACAATCTGTGTACGTGTCTACGATGGTAGATATACTGTATAAAAATGTTTGCCAAGGCTGGCGTTAGTATGTTCTGTATGAATGGGGGCAACCTATCTGTCCCACTTATCACATAGGTTATTAATCTGACTGGTAAACTTAATTAGGTCTTTATTTGCACCGCCCTTGTTGTGGGCGATAACAGTAAGTAAACGGTTGCCTGCTGCCACAAGCCGGTCAAAGATTGTCTGGGCACGGAATGCCTTCTGACTGATTTTAACCTTCTTGGTTGTTACACCTGCGGAAATTAATTCGTCATTTGCAAGGTCGAATTCGCCGCCGGAAAATGGTGCGATGGCCTGATAACCTTCTTCTCTGATTAACATCTTAAAGTTTTCACAAACCGTATCCTCTCCATGTACAACAAATACCTTTGGTTTGTTTTCAAAGGAATGTAACCATTGTAATAAACCTCGTTGATCCGCATGACCACTAATACCGTCAAGCTTTTCAATATGAGCCTTCACATCAATGGATTCACCAAATAATTTAACACTGGTGGCTCCTTCTAAAATACTTCTTCCTAATGTTCCATGAGCCTGGTAGCCTACAAACAAAATGGTATTTTTTGCTTCCCAAAGATTGTGTTTTAAATGATGTCTGATTCGTCCGGCTTCACACATTCCTGAAGCGGAAATAATCACCTTTGGATTTGGATTAAAGTTAATGGCTTTGGAATCCTCACTTGTTGTGGAGGTTTTTAGTCCCGGAAATGCAATTGGGTTAATTCCCTGGCGGACAAGCGCCATTGCTTCGTCATCAAAACAGCTTTCTACATTTTTATGGAAAATATTTGTTGCTTCAATTGCAAGTGGGCTGTCAACGTATACTTCAAAATCCGGATAATCCGGTAATAAATTATCGTATTTGATTTTGCGGATAAAGTACAGTAATTCCTGTGTTCTTCCTACTGCAAAAGAAGGAATTACTACATTACCCTTTCGATCAAAGGTTTCTTTTATGATTCTTGTCAGTTCCTTTACATAGTCTGGTGTTCCACCATGATTACGATCTCCATAGGTGGATTCCATTACAACGTAATCAGCTTCTTTTAAATATTGTGGGTCTTTTATAATTGGCTGGTTAATATTTCCAATATCCCCGGAAAATACAATCTTTTTGGAAACGTCACCCTCTGTTAACCAGATTTCAATACTTGCTGAACCAAGTAAATGACCTACATCAGAAAATCTGACAGTGATTCCTTCTGCAATATCAATGGATGTATCATAATCACAGGGAATAAAATGTTCCAATACACCAATGGCATCGTCCATTGTATAAAGTGGAACGTACTCGGGTTCTCCGGCACGTTTTGCCTTACGGTTACGCCATTCTGCTTCAAATTCCTGAATGTGAGCACTGTCCCGAAGCATAATATTACACAAATCAGTGGTGGCTTTTGTTGTATATACCTGACCCCGGAATCCCTTTGCATACATAAGCGGAATCAATCCGGAATGGTCGATGTGGGCATGAGTTAGTAATATGTAATCAACATCAGAAGGATTCATAGGTATCTCCTGATTTTCGTACACATCCTGACCTTGTTCCATACCGCAATCAATCAGTATGTTTTTGCCACAGGCTTGTAGACAGTGACAGCTACCGGTTACTTCGTGGTCTGCGCCAATAAAAGTAAGTTTCATAAGTAACACCCCTTTCATATTTAAGAAACATGATTCCCCAAATTCGTGTTTCTTTCTTATTTAATTAAATGCAATTTACTTGCAATTTTTACGAGAACCAAACCCTTTGGAAAAGCAGAAAGGGTTTCTTTTGTATAGCCGCCGATTTTAATCATGGCAATAAAATATATTATGGCGGCAATTCCGATGGAAAGCAATACAGAAACTGCGTTGCTGATAAATTCACCGGCAAAAAGTCTCATTGCCATAAACAATAATTTGTATCCTACAAAAGCAGCTACTCCCATAACTGCAGAGGACGCAACGGGAATCCATAAAATGGTTTTCCAGTCAATATGATAATCTAATTCTTTTTTTACACTTCGATAATTCATGAATACAACAACAATGGCATAAAAGGCTGTAGCTGCAATTAAGGAATAAGTACCAAAGCCCATAAGTAACATAGGAACTAATACCAATATATGAAGTACCAATGCAGTAAGTGAACTGATTACCGGAACATTTACTTTACCAATGCCCTGTAAAACTCCGTTGAGAACACTGGAAATTCCGTAAATAACAATGGAAAAACCACCAAATAACAATAGGTATGCCACCGTGTGATTATCTGCTGTGTTTAATCGGTAATATACAAGTGCCACAATCTGACGCCCTAATACGGCAAAACCAAATGCACAGGGAACGGTAAGGGTCATGGCAAGCTGCATGGACTGTGTGATTTTTCTGTTACATTCTTTTTTGTTACCGACTGCAAAAGCTGCTGAAATCCCCGGAATAACAGCTGAGGCAACGGCAGCGGCCATAGCAATTGGGACGTTTGCCAATACAAGATAGTAACGGCTGTAAAGTCCGTATTGTCCATCTACAAGTTCTTTGTCAGTGCCCATAGCATATAAAATCTTGTCGTGTATTGTCATGTCAAGAGGAACGTTGATGTTATAAATAGCAGAGCTTAAAATGATTGGTGTAGCAATCATTAATAACAAACGAATAACCTCTTTGTAGCTCATAACGGATTCTGATGTATCTAGTTTTATATTTTCTTTTAGGTCTTTTTTTCTATTTTGAAATAAAAATGTAATATAAACAAGTCCTGCCAAAGCAGCAATTCCGGTACCAAGGGTTCCCCCTGCTGCACCATAGATATCTGCATTCTGTCCTTTGTTCGTTGCGATATTCATAAATAAAACAGCGGCACCAATACTGAAAATTGCATTGAAAATCTGCTCAACAATTTGAGAAACGGATGTAGGCACCATATTTCCATAGGCTTGAAAATAACCTCTGTATACACTTAAAAAACCGGAAATAAAAACAGTAGGTGCCAATATGCGAAGTGCGGGGATGGTATTCTTCGTTACTAAAACAGGCGCGGCAAAATATGTGAATAATGCTGCAATACCACCCACTACAAGTACATAAAGCATAGAGCCTTTCAATATTCTGTTAACATTTTTGTATTCCCCTTTTTGAATATATTCTGCCATGATTTTTGAAACAGCACTGGGAATACTAAAAGTGGCAATTAATAATATAAAGGCATATATTGTTTGGGCCCTGCCGTAATATCCATTTCCTACAGGACCTAGCATATTTGCAAATGGAATGTTATAAAGCATTCCGATTAACTTAGAAACAATGCTGGCCACAGCTAAAATAGTAGCCTGCATCGCAAAATTTGTAGCAATTTTTTTCTTGTTACCTGACATAAATGAATCCTCATTATAAAATATATATGTATTCTTTAGGATGAGAAAATCCGATTGGTTGTATTCTTATTAAATATAGATAAACATACTAGTAAATCATACCATATAATAAGGTATTCTTCAAGAAAATGGGAAATATAAAAAATATGAGAATATGGGTTGACATTTTAAGGAAAAGAAGTATAATACTCATATATTCCTACTAAACATATAGGATAAACGGAAAGATAGCGTATTGAATGATTAAGGAGGATAGGAAAATGGGAGATATTAAAGAAAGTGCATTAGAATTAATTGGAGGAACACCGATTTTAAAATTATCTCGTTATGGAAAAAAGGCAGGAGTGACAGAGGCTACGATTCTTGCCAAGCTTGAGTATTTGAATCCGGCAGGTTCTGTAAAGGATCGTGTTGCTTTGGCTATGATTGAGGATGCAGAGCAGAAGGGATTGTTAAAACCGGGGGCAACAATTATTGAACCAACCTCAGGAAATACCGGTATTGGTCTTGCTGCAGTAGCTACTGCAAAGGGTTATAAAGCAATTCTTACTTTGCCGGATACCATGAGTGTTGAAAGACGTAATTTATTAAAAGCCTATGGTGCTGAACTTGTTTTGACAGAAGGTGCAAAAGGAATGAAGGGTGCCATTGCAAAGGCTGAGGAGCTGAATAAAGAAATCGAAGGTTCCATTATACTTGGCCAGTTTGTTAATCCTGCAAATCCGGCAATGCATAAAGCCACTACAGGTCCTGAAATTTGGGAGCAGACCGATGGAAAAGTAGATATTTTTGTTGCCGGTGTTGGTACAGGTGGAACTGTTACCGGTGTTGGTGAGTATTTGAAATCAAAAAATCCGGATGTGAAGGTTGTGGCAGTGGAGCCCGCTACTTCTCCTGTTTTGTCAAAGGGAGAAGCAGGTGCCCATAAGATTCAGGGAATTGGTGCAGGCTTTGTTCCTGACGTATTAAATACCGCTGTATATGATGAAATTATTGCAATTGAAAATGAAGATGCCTTTGCAGAAGGTAGGGCTTTTGCTGTAAGTGAAGGCATTTTGGTTGGCATTTCTTCCGGTGCTGCATTAAAGGCTGCAACCATATTAGCTGCCCGTCCGGAAAATAAAGGAAAAAATATTGTTGTATTGCTTCCGGATTCGGGAGACCGTTATTTATCAACAGCGTTGTTTAATCATTAATGGTTTGTAGTTGTGAATGCTAATCATTGATTGAATGAATACGTAAATTTAATCCCCATAAGCAAGATGAATATTATCACCTGTTTATGGGGTTTTTGTTTTCCCTATAAACCTATCAATGAAATATGGATTCGTTGACAAAATGGTTAGAATCCCTTAAAATATCAAAAAAACAGATATGAATGTTACGAATAATATGTGATAAAAAAGCTTGTAGGTGAATAGATATTTTGCAAAGATGGAATGTTATTTGAAAGGAGTTGATGAAAAATGAAAATATCTACAAGAGGCCGTTATGCCATCAGAGTTATGATTGATTTAGCAGAACACAATACAGGTGAGTATGTCCCTTTGACAGATATTGCAAAAAGACAGGAGATTTCTGAAAAATATTTGGAAGCAATTGTTGCTTCATTGGTTAAAAGTGGTAACTTAAAAGCGTTACGTGGAAAAAAAGGTGGTTATCGTCTTGTCAAAGAACCAAGCGAATATACAATGAAAAGTATTCTAGAGGTTACAGAAGGGGAGTTTGCTCCGGTTTCTTGTATGGAGAGTGGAGTGAATCAGTGTGAACGCTATGGCGAATGTAAAACCATTAAAATGTGGGAAGGTCTTAACAAGGTAATTGGCGATTATTTTGAAGGGATTACCTTAGAGGATTTAGTAAATGAAGGAAAAGGCGGAGATGACTATGTCATTTAGCAGAACAAAGCTTTTGTTAGGTCAGGATGCCATGACACGTCTTCAAAATGCCCGGGTGGCAGTATTTGGTGTTGGTGGTGTTGGGGGATATGTAGTAGAAGCTCTGGTTCGTAGTGGTGTTGGAGCAATTGATATGATTGACAGTGATACCGTAAGCCAAACGAATATAAATCGTCAGATAATTGCCACAACAAAAACAGTAGGCAGGTACAAGGTTGATGTAATGAAGGAACGGATTTTAGAAATTAATCCTGACTGTAAAGTAAATGGTTATTGTTGTTTTTATTTACCGGAAACAAAGGATGAATTTGATTTTTCCGGGTATGATTATGTTGTGGATGCAGTGGACACGGTAACTGCAAAAATACAGCTGGTAATGGAAGCCAAGGAAAAAAATGTTCCTATCATCAGTAGTATGGGTGCGGGTAATAAATTAAACCCTGCAGAATTTGAAGTGGCAGATATATCGAAAACTTCCGTTTGTCCTTTGGCGAAAGTGATGAGACGAGAACTAAAAAAAAGAGGTGTGAATCATTTAAAAGTGGTTTATTCTAAGGAAAAGCCACTAACGCCTGCTCCTTGTGATGAGGATAGTGGAAAAAGAGTTACACCGGGTTCTGTTGCCTTTGTACCCTCGGTGGCAGGGTTAATTATTGCATCAGAAGTAATAAAAGATTTGATAAAAAATGAGAGTGAACATGTATACAGTAACAATAGAACAATTTGAAAATGACAAAAGAGAAAAGTGTATTGTTGATTTGCGTACCACTGAGAAATATGAGAGAAAAACATTAGAAGGTGCCATTCATATTTATTGGGAGGACTTAGAACAGCATATCAACGAATTGCCTATGGATAAGCCTGTTTATTTTTTGTGTAATACGGGAATCAAAAGTGCGCAGGTGGCGGCTGATATGCGGGAGCGGGGATATGATGCGTATAGTATTGCGCAAGGTTATCATGCATACTTGAGACTGGAAGCTCAAAAACAGTGTACCGTTACTGCCAAAGACGTGGAACGCAGTATTGTAAAGCGTTTTCGCAAAGAAATCTGGCGCCCTTTTGTGAAAGCCATCAATGAATATGACATGATTCAGGATGGCGACCGGATTGCTGTATGTATTTCCGGTGGAAAAGATTCCATGCTGTTAGCAAAGCTTTTTCAGGAATTGGAACGTCATGGGAAGAAAAATTTTGAATGTGAATACTTAGTAATGAATCCGGGGTATAATGATATTAATTATCAGACCATTGTTAACAATGCAAAGCTGTTAGATGTACCTATTAAGGTGTTTGATTCTGATATTTTTGATACTGTAGCAAAGGATGATATTGGTGGTTCTCCCTGTTATTTGTGTGCCCGTATGAGAAGAGGATTTTTATATGCTCATGCAAAGGAGCTTGGGTGTAATAAGATTGCATTAGGTCATCATTTTGATGATGTGATAGAAACCATTGTTATGGGTATGCTTTATGGAGCACAAATTCAAACCATGATGCCAAAGCTTCACAGTACGAATTTTGAAGGGATGGAATTAATTCGTCCTATGTATTTGATAAGAGAGGATGACATTGAACACTTTAGGGATTATAATCATTTATATTTCATTCAATGTGCCTGCCGTTTTACTGAGAGCTATGAAAGTGATGGAGAAGTGGAACAAACATCTAAACGAAAAGAAGTGAAGGAACTAATCAGACAGTTGGCGCAAAAGGATCCGGTAATTGAAAAAAATATATTTAAAAGTGTGGAAAATGTTAATTTAAATACAGTAATCGCATATAAGGATGAGGATGGAAAACATCATTTCCTGGATGATTATTGATGATAAATGTAGGAGGATTTTACAATGGAAATTACAAAACAGACAACAATGGGAGAAATGCTTCAGTACGATATGGGTATTGCGTATATTTTAATGGAGGCAGGAATGCACTGTGTTGGATGCCCTTCTTCCGTGGGGGAATCCTTAGAGGAAGCCTGTGCCGTGCATGGACTGGATGTTGATGAAGTATTTGCGGATATTCAGGCGTATCTAAAAGAAAAAGAAACAAATAAGTAATTGTATCAGGAACAGTGTGGTGTTTGCCGTGCTGTTTCTTTTTCTTGTAGGTGTTTGCGAAATGCATAAAGATAACCTTTTGCGTTGTGAATTTTTATAAATCTCAAATGCATTTCGCAAACGTCTATTATTTTTCTTAGTTTGAAAGGATAATATTATTTTGAGGAAAGGTGTTTGTGATATGAACCAGCATAAGAAAACATTTTATAAAAATCAGGCAGAATCTATTATTCATAAATTAAAGGCAAGAAAAATGGATGGATATTACTGTGATACCATAACTGAGGCCGAAAAAAAGGTGTTAGAGCTAATCGGTGAACCGGGAAAGAGTGTTGGTTACGGTGGCTCTATGACCATTGATGACAGTGATTTAAAATCAAAAATTGCCGCAGCGGGACATGATTTGATTGAGAGGGAAAAACTGAATCAGACATCGGAAGGAGAGGCAGAGTGTAAATCCAGACTGATTAATGCAGATACTTTTTTGATGAGTACAAATGCCATTACATTAGATGGTGAGCTGATTAATATTGATGGAATTGGAAATCGTGTGGCATTTCTGATTTATGGTCCAAAGCAGGTGATTGTAATTGCAGGAATGAACAAAGTGGTTGCTAACGTGGAGGATGGAATTAGAAGGGTTCGTAACTTTGCATCACCACCTAATACTGTCCGGTTAAACTGTGATACACCATGTGCGGTTACAGGTCAGTGTGCAGACTGTTTAACTAACAGTATTTGTTGTCAGATTGTGACAACAAGGGTCTCTCGTATACCCGGAAGAATTAAAGTTATTTTAGTTGGAGAAGCGTTAGGGTATTAAAATGAGCTGATTTTGATATATTTTCTTTATTATCGTAAGTAAATATGATATAATGTTGAAAAATGTCGTGTAGGAGGAGAAGGAAAGTGCAAAAGAAATTCAGGATTACTGATTTTAAAACCATTGTATTTGGGATGATTGTTATCAGCTCTTTGTTTGTTGCTTTGGCAAGTATGATTACTACATATGTTGAGTTTGGTGGCAGTTTAACAAAAACTTTGGAAAATTATATGGAAGATATGGCTACTAGCGGGGGAATGGTAGCACAGATTCTATATGAAGAACATGGAGAAGAAGTTCCTGTAGAGGAATGGGAAAGAAGCTTTAAAGATACAAAGATTGAAAAGCTTCCTTCCAGTTATGTTTATGTAGTGGATGCACAATCAACTATAATGTTGTATCATCCAACTGCAGAAAAAATAGGAGAGCCTGTTTCCAATGAAGTGATTTTAGGCCTGTGTGAAAAAATAGCCGCAGGAAAGAGCTTTCAATCAGAGGCATACGTGGAGTATGTATTCAAGGGAGCAGATAAAATGGCTGCTTATTCAGTTGTAGGAGATAATCATTATATTGTAGTTGTTACTGCTGATAAAGCTGATATTGATTCTGTAGTAAATAAGATTATGCAAAAAACAATATTAATTGTTTTGGTTTGCCTGACGTTGCTGTTAGTGGCTGCAGTATTTATTAACATTAAGATTATGGGTGATCTAAATACGGTGACAAAGTCTGTGCAGCAATTAAGCAATTTTGAATTAACAGATAATGAGGCGGAGACAAACCGTCTTTGCAGTAAGCAAAGTGAAATTGGAGATATTGCCAGGGCTGTTCGCGAATTGAGAGAGACATTACGTCATACAATTTCAATTTTAAAGGATAATTCAGAAAGACTGGTAGGTTATTCTACAGAATTATCCCAGCATTCAGATTATGTAACAGATTCTATGAACAATATAGACAGTGCCTGTAATGAGATTGCAGAAGGGGCAACAAGTCAGGCTCATTCAACGGAAGAAGCAACTCAGGCTGCTTATAAAATGGGTCATTTGATAGAGTCCTCTATTCGTGCAGTAGATAGTCTGAATTATGTTTCCAGAGAAGTTAAGGATGCTACGGATTCCGTTAGTGAAAGACTTTCTGAGGTGAGAGAATCCAATAAGAAGGTTACAGAAGTAACAAAACAGATTAAGACCAGTATTATGGAAACATCAGAGTCTGCTGAAAATATTCGTCAGGCTGCAGATGTTATTACAGATATTGCCAGCCAGACTAATCTCTTGTCATTAAACGCATCCATTGAAGCTGCCAGAGCCGGTGAAGCAGGACGAGGTTTTGCAGTTGTTGCATCTGAGATATCTCAGTTGGCGGATCAGTCGAATGAAGCTGCTGTAAAAATTCGTGGAATTATTAGTGAATTAATTGATAATTCAAATCGCTCGGTAGAGGAGATTCAGGATGCTCAGCATATTACAGAAGAACAAACGGAGCGTTTGATGGAAGCCGTTGGAGAATTTACAAAAACAAAGAGCGGCTTAGACCATGCGTTAACAGAAATTGACAACGTAAAGAAATCTACGGTTGAAATTAATCGTTCTAAGGATCAGGTGCTAGATATTATTCAGGCGTTGTCAGCTATTAGTGAACAAAATGCTGCTTCTACAGAGGAAACAGCAGCTTCCGTTACAGAAGCAAAATCCGTTGTAGGTGATGTGGCTGAAAAAGCAGTCCATGTAAGTGGAATTGCAGAACAGTTAGGTGAGGATGCTAATAAGTGGATTCTCTAATAAAACTAATATGGGGTCAGACCTTGTGAACAATTTGTGAAGGAATTGTGAAAGGGGTCTGACCCCATTTTTTGGTTGATATAAAGGGGGATTTATGATACCATAAAGCTGTAGTAGTGTCTATTATAGATTGGTGTTTTAGGTGATAATATGGTTCATGAAAAAAATGTGAAATTAATGACTAAAATGGCCATATATGAGAAGAATGAAGGTAAGTACCAAATTCCCATGACGGGTTTTTTTAGAGGTGACTATGTACGGATGAATACCTTGAAATCTGTTGTAGGTGGAACAGTGGCTTTTTTTTTGGTAGTTATACTTGTTGTTTTGTATAAGGCAGAGTTTATTTTGGCAAACATTATGAAGATGGATTACAAGAAAATAGGAATGGAAGTCCTTTGTATTTATGCTGTTGTGTTTGTCCTGTATTGGTTGCTTGCCCGCATTATTTATATGAGAAGATACGAGAAGGCAAGAAAGAATATTATAGAATATAATCAAAATTTAAAAAGTCTGCAGGAAGAGATGAAAAAACTGGAAGTTAAGACCGGTATACCAAAGGGAGGGATTGTAATCAATGACGACTTTATGGACTTTTAGAGATAACGCCAAGACGATATATAGTCGTTATGATTATATATTTACACCTATTTTGAAATTTATTTTATCATTTCTTGTTATTATGAATATTAATAGCAGGACCGGATACATGGCTTTTTTGAATCAAAATTATATTGTGTTCTTATTATCGATTTTATGTGCTTTTTTGCCAATCGAGTTTTTGGCCGGGATATCATTTGTTGTATTAATTGGACAATCCTTTAAGACATCCTTGGATGCCTGTTTACTTGGAGTGATATTAATTTTGATATTTTATTTTGGATATATGAGATTTGTGCCAAAGACCGGTGTTTTGGTATTTCTTGTTCCTATATTTCAGATGTTACATTTAACCTATGCAATACCGGTATTATTTGGATTCCTTTTTGGTCCGTCTGCTATGGTAGCAGTTGCTTTTGGTTTGATTGTTTCTGCTTATGAAACGGAATTAGGGGAATTGGTAAATGTATTGGCTAAGGTTTCAGAGGATGATGAGGCAATACAGGGATACCAGTATATTTTAAGCGAATTGCTTGCAAATAAACAAATGATGCTTACCATGCTGGTGTTTGCTGTGGTAATTCTGATTACATATTTGATTTATCGTCTGCCATTTGAACATTCATGGATTGTTTCATTTTTTGTGGGTGGTATTTTAAATATTGTATTATTCCTTATGGGAAGCGTAATGTTTTTGGTTGAAGTTGATCTTATGCCGGTGTTGATTGGTAGTGGTGTAAGTGTACTGATAGCAATTGTGATTCAGTTCTTTAAAGGAGTTTTGGATTATCAAAGAACGGAATTGTTGCAGTTTGAAGATGATGATTATTACTATTATGTAAAAGCAATTCCAAAGCTTTCGATTTCGGAAAAGAAAGCAAATGTAAAGCATATTAATTCAAAGACGAATAAATAAATGGAGATGAAGGTAACTTGGAAAATATCAAAAATTTTTTATCCACCTATTTTGATTGGTTTTATATTCCAAAGATTACAATTTCAGATGTGTTCGAAATCCTTTTGATTGCCATTATCGTATATTATGTGATGGATTGGTTTAAGAAAACAAGAGCCTGGACCTTAATAAAGGGCGTAGTTGTGTTGCTTTTAATTACAGCTGTTGCTTTTGCATTTCAGTTTAATACCATACTTTGGATTTTTAAAAATACCATTAGTGTAGGTGTTATTGCCATTATCATTATTTTTCAACCGGAGTTTCGGCGTGCCTTGGAACAGCTTGGCAGAAGAAATTATTTGAGTGTGTTATTGAATGCTGATATGAATAAGTCTACGAGCAAACTGGACAAACGATCATTAGGTGAAATTGCAAAAGCATCATATATTATGGGTGAAAATAAAACAGGTGCATTAATTGTTATTGAAAAAAATGTAAGACTTGGAGACTATGAAAGAACGGGTATTAATATTGATGCGGAAATATCCAGCCAATTGTTAATTAATATTTTTGAACATAATACACCATTACATGATGGTGCGGTGCTGGTGCGTGATAATCGTATTGTAAGTGCTACCTGTTATCTTCCATTAACGGATAATATGGATATTAATAAGGATTTGGGGACAAGACATCGTGCAGCTATTGGTGTCAGTGAAGTGTCTGATAGTATAACGGTTATTGTATCTGAAGAAACCGGTGCAGTTTCTTTGGCTCATAATGGAAATATTTATCGCGGTCTTGAAAAGGAAGCGTTTATTTCAAAAATTAGTGAGCTTATGAATAGCGAGTCTATTATAAAGAAAACAAAATGGTGGAAAGGAATTGATAAAAATGAAAAAACTGATTCTGAACCATCTTGATTTGAAAGTAGTATCCCTGGTTATTGCAATATTAATCTGGATTGTTGTAGCAAATGTAGATGATTATAAAACGACCAAACAAATTACCGGGATTGAAATCGAATTTGTGAATGGAAATGCGATTACAGAGCGGAATAAGGTGTATGAGGTTCCGGAAGGTACTACGATAGACATTGTGATTAAGGGACCGAGAAGCACGGTAGAAGGATTGACAAGAGATGATTTTAAAGCAGTTGCTGATTTGTCGAAAATGTCTATTACAAATGCTGTGTTAGTGGATGTTTCTGCTGTTAGTAGTCGTGTGGATAAAGAAATTTCTATTGCCTACTCTAACAATGCTGTTAATGTTGAAGTAGAGGACAAGGTTGAAAAACAGTTACCTATTACTGTTAAGATAAAGTCTTCTGTTGCGGAGGGATATGCAATCAGTAATAAATCTGCAACTCCAAATCTCATCACTGTAAAAGGTGCGGAAAGTATCGTTAATACTATTAGTGAAGTGTATGTAGAAGTAGATGTGTCAAAGGCTAATCGAGACATTGTTGCGTATGGAGAACCTGTTTTCTTAGATTATGCCGGTGAAGTAATTGACGCTACTCGGTTTGAGTATGATGTGACAACTGCAGAAGTAACAGTTCAGGTTAAAAAGACAAAGGAACTTGCTGTGAAAGTCAAAACACAGGGTGAGGTTAAGAGCGGTTATGCAATTAGTAGTATTGATTATCAGCCTACTAGTGTTGTAGTTGTTGGAGAGCCGGAAGATCTTGCAAGGGTTGACGAGATTGTGATAGGTGATATTAAGGTTTCCGGTTGTGATCAGGATTTGGAAACTTCTGTTAATATTGCTGATTACTTACCAAGTGGTATTGTTATTGCGGATGAAACAGAAGAAATTATGATTAAGGTCATAATAGAAGAAATTAAAGAAAAAACAATCAAGATTAATAATAGTGACATCAATATTGTTGGTAAAAATAATGATTACACTTATTCCTTTGTAAACAAAGACGGCGTATCCATAACAGCAAAGGGTCTCAAAAATGTTTTGGATGATTTGAAGATAACAAATTTGATACCAAGTATAGATGTTACAAATTACAAACCGGGTATTTATGAATTTAAATTAAATTTACGGGATGTAAATGGTGTTACAATTGAAGATATCTACGTGGTGGAGCTGGAAATAAAGAGCAAATCATAGCAGATGATGGGGGGATGGTTATGGTTTCACAGAAATTTGTAGTGATGGAGCCAACCGGTCTGCATTTACGCCCAGCAGGTTTGATTTGTGATGAAAGTATAAAGTATCAGTCAAAGATACTGCTTGTTAAAGGAAATCACATTGCGAATGCGAAAAGTGTGTTGGGAGTTTTAGCGGCAAGAGTGCAGCAAGGAGATGAAATAGAAATTCAATGTGAAGGTCCGGATGAAGAACAGGCTCTTCTGGCACTAACGCAACTTGTGCAGAGTGGGTTTAAACAAGAATGTAATGAGAAGTAGAAACGGATAGTTTTGTATATTATTAGTTTGGAGATGATAAAATGCTTCATGAGGAATCTCAAAAGAAAATTGAACAGTTAAGGGATGTTATTAATAATAGTGATAATATTGTATTTTTTGGTGGTGCGGGAGTTTCTACAGAAAGTGGAATTCCTGATTTTAGAAGTGTAGACGGATTGTATCATCAGCAATACAAATATCCACCGGAAACAATGGTAAGTCATAGTTTTTATGTTCGTCATACAGAGGAGTTTTTTGATTTTTACAAGAATAAAATGATTGCGCTGGAAGCAAAACCTAATATGGCACATATAAAACTGGCTGAACTTGAGAAAAGTGGAAAGTTAAAAGCAGTAATTACGCAAAATATTGATGGATTACATCAAATGGCAGGTAGTAAAGAAGTATTGGAGCTTCATGGAAGTGTTCATCGCAATTATTGTGAACAATGTGGAAAGTTTTATTCTGTTTCTCATATTATTGAGTCAAAGGGGGTTCCTGTTTGCGAATGTGGCGGAACTGTAAAGCCTGATGTGGTTTTGTATGAGGAAGGTCTTGATTATGAAACGATGCAAAAATCTATTCAATATATCCGGAACGCAGACGTTTTAATTATTGGCGGAACTTCCTTGGCAGTGTATCCGGCAGCAGGATTTATTGATTACTTTGGGGGGTCTTGTCTCGTGGTAATTAATATGGCAGAAACCTCGAAGGAGGTAAAAGCTGATCTTGTAATTCGGGAGCGAATTGGCGAGGTGTTTTCGCAACTGTAGTTGTATAAAAATATATACATAATAGTAAAAATTTAGAAATTATATGGCTTTTGGCTATTTCAAAATACAGCTGTGAATAATCGGGGATAATTAAATTTTAATATTAGTAAAATAAAAAGGCATGGATTGTGTACCGACACCAAAATGTTAGAGTGAAATCTAACAATTGGAGGTAGGAACGCAGTCCATGCCTTTTTGTGTATCCAATGATTCAAAATCTTTTTTCATTATATGGATTTCTTAAATCAAAAATAGTAATCCCCGTTAGTACATTTAAAGAGTAATGCAGGAGTATGAATGCATTTGTTTGATGAAGCAAAGAAGAAATATAAGAAAGATATTCAGGAAAGATATCCAGAAAAGATATCCAGGAAAGACATTCAGGAAAGATATCCAGGAAAGACATGCAGGGAAGATATAAAGAAAAGATATTAAGAAAAATATTAAACATATATATTCGAGTATGATATTCACGAAAAAAGTAACAAATTCGCTTGCTTAAATGATATGAAAAGTATGTTTAGAGATATAAGTAAAAATTATATCAAAAAAATAACATTTATTTACAATATTTTGTATAAAGTGACAATAGAAAAAGGTAGACAAATACAATTTATTGTGATAAAATAAATTTGTAGAAAATCAAAAGACATAAGGAGAGATTATATGAATATCAATCTGGAGTATTACAAGATTTTCTATCATGTAGCCACCGAACTTAGCATTACTGGTGCAGCAAAGAAGCTTTGTATATCACAACCTGCCGTCTCCCAAGCTATGAAACAGCTCGAGCAGGGATTAGGGATACAGCTTTTTACCAGACGTGCAAAAGGTGTCAGTTTAACCCGTGCTGGAACGTTACTGTTTTCTTATGTTGGAGAGGGGTATGAGACGATTCTCACTGGAGAAAAACAGTTAGAGAAAATGATGAATTTAGAATATGGTGAGGTTCGAATAGGAGCCAGCGATATGACCTTACAGTTTTATCTGTTACCATATTTAGAACGATTTCATCAGCTTTATCCTGAGATTAAGGTAACAGTTACTAATGCCCCTACGCCTCAAACAATTGACCACTTGAATCAGGGCCGAATCGACTTTGGGGTTGTGACCATGCCTGTAGAGGTTGATTCACATTTTGACGTTTTCCGGGTCCGAAAGATTCGAGACGTGTTTGTGGCAGGGGATAAGTTCCGGGAATTTGAAAATAAGAATTTAACCTACGATGTATTGTCGGAATTACCACTTATTTGTTTGGAAGGAAAGACGAGTACAAGAACATATGTAGAAGATTATCTGCATACAATGAATATAGAGGTTAAACCGGAGTTTGAACTTGCAACCAGTGACATGATTGTCCAATTTGCCAGTCGGAATCTTGGGATTGGATGTGTTGTAGAGGACTTTGCAAGAAACCAGATTGAAGCCGGGAATTTATTTGAACTAACATTTAAAGAAGCAATTCCGGAACGTGACATGTGTTTAATATTTGATAAAAGAGCAACCATGTCTGTAGCGGCAACGAAACTGAAGGAATTATTAGAAATTGAAGCTGTGAATGTAGCTTAGCATAAAAACGTTCACAAAGTGGCGAGGATAGAGAATAAAATGTACTTTGTGAAGAAAAGTATGAAGGAGGATAATAAGAAATGGAACACAATGTATTTACATTAATTAATGAGAATGGTGAAGAGATTCAGTATATTGGATTGAATGTAGTAGAAAATCCTGAGAATGGTCAGAAGTATTTAATTTATACAGAGGCCGATAATGCGAAAGAAATTACCGGCAAGCAAATTGATTTGTATGCTTGTATGTATAACAAGGAGAATGGTCGTATTGTATTAGATCCATTGTCTTCTGAGAAAGAAAGAACATTGATTAAGAACTTTATCGAGGAAAATACCAGAATAGCATAATGTCCTCTCTTTCTTATATTATAGGGATTCCACTTTTTGTGAAATGAAAGTGGAATCTTTTTTATTTGTGATTTGTATAGATGGGTGGAGTTTGAAAACTATTTATGACTGAATGAAAGAAGGGAAATACCTACTAAAATATATATTATTGCTTGAATACTAGGTAATTTGGATAGAAAAGGAAAGCTTATAAAGGAACAAATTCGTGAGATGACGAAAGCAAATTAAAATATAGAATATTGTTATAATCATAAGAGAGATATAAGCTGTACTTATATGATATAAGTGTAGCTTATGTCTAATATTAGATATATTAATTTTACTTATATGTTGCATTATGTTATATTATAGAAAGGATAAAGTGGTCATTTATCCAAAATGTTTGATTGAGAAAGGGTTAACGAAATGGTTAAAGCAGTAGTAGGTGCAAATTGGGGAGATGAAGGTAAGGGTAAAATTACCGATATGTTAAGTAAAGAAGCAGATATAATTGTCCGCTTTCAAGGTGGTGCAAATGCAGGTCATACAATCGTAAATGATTATGGTAAATTTGCACTTCATACATTACCATCAGGTGTATTTTATGATCATACAACAAGTATTATTGGTAATGGTGTGGCATTAGATATACCCAAATTATTCAAGGAAATAAATGAAGTAATAGAAAAGGGTGTTCCTGCACCTAAGATTTTAGTTTCAGACCGTGCACAGATGGTTATGCCTTATCATGTATTATTTGATACATATGAGGAGGCAAGACTTGCAGGTAAGTCATTTGGTTCTACAAAGTCAGGTATTGCTCCATTTTATTCTGATAAATATGCAAAGATTGGTTTCCAGGTATCAGAATTATTTATGGAAGAGGATGCATTAAAAGAAAAAATTGAGCGGGTTATTGCACAGAAGAATATTTTGTTAGAGCATTTATATCATCAGCCATTATTAACTGTTGATGAAGTATATGCAACATTAATGGAATATAAGGAAATGGTTGAGCCATATGTATGTGATGTATCTGCATACCTTTATCAGGCAATTAAAGAAGGCAAGAATATTTTATTAGAGGGTCAGTTAGGTTCTTTAAAGGATCCGGATCACGGAATTTATCCAATGGTTACATCATCCTCTACATTAGCAGCTTATGGTGCAATCGGTGCAGGTATTCCTCCATATGAGATTAAGAAGGTTATTACTGTATGTAAGGCTTATTCTTCAGCAGTAGGTGCCGGTGCATTTGTAAGTGAAATCTTTGGTGAGGAAGCAGATGAATTACGTCGTCGCGGTGGTGACGGTGGTGAGTATGGTGCAACGACCGGTCGTCCAAGACGTATGGGATGGTTTGACTGTGTTGCTTCTAAGTATGGATGTCGTATACAGGGAACAACAGATGTAGCATTTACCGTATTAGATGTACTTGGCTATCTTGATGAAATTCCGGTTTGTGTTGGTTACGAAATTGATGGAGAAATTACAACAGACTTCCCAACAACAGCTAAGCTTGAAAAGGCAAAACCGGTACTTAAGGTATTACCTGGCTGGAAAGAAGATATTCGTGGAATTAAGAAGTACGAGGATCTTCCTGAAAACTGTAGAAAATACATTGAATTTGTTGAGGAGCAACTTGGATTCCCTATTACGATGGTTTCTAATGGTCCTGGAAGAAACGATATTATTTACAGATAATATAAAATATCATAAAATGAAAGCTAAAAAGATGAGTCGGCAAGTCTGATTCATCTTTTTTATAATCGGTATTATATGATTTGGAGGACTGAAGAGCAGGAAAAAACCTGCCAAATAGGGAAAATAAGGAAGTCTGGTAGGTAAATAATCATGCCTGAGGAAGAAAAAATAGGAGAAATACCTACTAAAAAGAGAAAATAGGCGAATTGGTAGGTAAATGAGTGGAATGAACGAAAGAAAAAACAGGAAAATACCTACTAAAATAGAGAAGAGATGGAAATTAGTAGGTAACAGAGGAAAATCCTGCCTCATATAGTATAGTTTCGAAATAACAAATGGAGATGAAAAATGAAAAAACGATTGGTTACATTGGGTGTAGTTCTCTGCGGATGTATCGTGTTCGCAGTATTAGCACTGGGAAATGGAATAGGAATTATTGACAGAAACGGTTTCGATGACAATATCAGTAACACAATAGAAACTGAGGTTGCTTCCACAAATGATGAGATTTTCCAAAATGAAGAAATAGAAGATATTCAGGATGATACTAGTCAGGAATCGGCAGAAGATAATATAAAGATAACAGTAGAGGATGTTACAAAGACAGGCTCGGCAAATGATAAGAATGAAATAACAGAAGTAGAAACAGCGGAAGAATTCACGAATGGTCCATCCATGGATAAACTGATGAGATTTGCCATAGCTCCTGTTGGCAATACCATGTATATCTGGGGTGGAGGCTGGAATGAGGCAGATGATGGAGCGGGAATCGAGGCGGTTACCATAGGCGTCAGTTCCCGATGGGCAGAATATGCCGCACAGCAGGGTACAGATTATAATTACAGAAATACCAGATATCAGATTCATGATGGATTGGATTGTTCAGGCTATATTGGCTGGCTGGTCTATAATGTTATGAATGAAGAAAGTGGTAATGAAGGCTATGTGATATATGCTTGTGATATGGCAAAAACATTTGCAGAGTATGGATGGGGAACCTATATGACTTCCGGTGATTATAAGCCCGGAGATATTTGTAGTATGCCAGGACATGTATGGTTATGTCTGGGTACCTGTTCCGATGGAAGTGTATTGCTAGTTCATGCAAGTCCTCCCGGTGTTCGCATTTGCGGAACCAAGTTGCCCGGCGGTTATAATAGTCAGGCGATAGAATTAGCAAAGGAAATTATGAGTACACATTATGAGACCTGGTATAATCGATATCCGGATTGTAGTGTAGATGCCGGATATTTAACCGGTTCTGTTAGAATGAGATGGGATACATCAGTTTTACCGGATGAGAATGATATTCAAAATGCAAGTGCTGAACAGGTAGCAAAGTATCTGTTTGATTAGAGTCTCTACAGTAATGCAGTGGATTTATAAGAATTCATTGCATTTTTATTTTGTTTTTATTAAAAAAGGGTTATAATAGAAGCATTCATTTATAAAGATGTGAAACGGGAACAGTCAGGTATTTGCAAAATGAAACTGCGGTTTATATTTTACATGGGGTATTTTTTATTGTTTGCAAAATGCAATTGCAGTTGATATGCTAAGAATCTTTTTATGATGTAAACACCGGTGGAATAATAAGATGGAGGTACTCAATTAATATGGAACATACAGTAAGAAAAAATAAGTGGAATCGAATTGCTCTTCGTTCGGTGGCATTTATATTTCTATTTATTGCAATATTACGGATTGTGGTAGTTGTAGTAAGTAAGGAACCAACTAATCGGCTGGTAACCATTGTATTATGCGGCGGATGTCTGTTGTATGGTTTTTATTTGCTTGTAGGAACCTTAAAGCCTCAGGCATATGATATAACCTATGTTTTTTTGGATAAAACATTTACAATGAAAATGCATAGAAAAGAAAAAACGTATTCTTATGGTGATATTAAGGACTTGGGATATGTCATTCCCAATGATAGTTTGGATTATAGTCTGATTCAGATTTTCCTTGATAAGGAGCAGTATACCATTCCTTTTAATGGGAACAGCAACGTAGGCAAGGGTCTTTATGGTATGTTAAAGCTAAAAAGAGAAGAGGCATTGGGAAAATCAGAAGAAGGAAAAGAAGAAATGTCTCAATCATAATAGAAATACGATAAAAATAAATGAAAATTGATAATGAGAGAGAAACATAAAATTATATGAAAATCCAAAATGAAATGAAAATCGATAATGAGAGAGAAACATAAAATTATATGAAAATCCAAAATGAAATGAAAATCGATAATGAGAGAGAAACATAAAATTATATGGAAATCCAAAATAAAATGAAAATCGATAATGAGAGAGAAACATAAAATTATATGGAAATCCAAAATGAAATGAAAATCGATAATGAGAGAGAAACATAAAATTATATGGAAATCTAAAATCAAATGGAAACCGGAAAAATCAATTTATGAATGGAGTTAGAAAATGAAAGATAAAATATTGGCACTGCTAAAGTCTTCCTCAGATTATATATCAGGACAGAACATTTGTAATCAGTTGGGGGTTTCGCGGACAGCAGTATGGAAAAATATCAATGCATTAAAACAGGAAGGATATGAAATTGATTCCGTTAATAATAAAGGATACCGGTTGCTATCGGAACCGGATATTATTAATGAAATGCGTATCCGGGAATATATGAACACAAAATGGATGGGAAAGGACATCATTTATTTTCCTGTTACAGATTCTACCAATACTCAGGCAAAACGGTTAGGAGAAGAGGGGGCAGAACATGGGACCCTTGTTGTAACCCAGTGCCAGACGGCAGGCCGTGGAAGAAGGGGCAGAAGCTGGGAGTCTCCGGAGGGAAATGTTTATTTTACTTTTATATTAAGACCTGAGGTGGAAGTGTCAAGGGCGTCCATGCTTACACTGGTATCGGCACTTGCTCTTGCAAAGGCAATTGAAAGGGTAACAAAATTAGATACCCGGATTAAATGGCCCAATGATGTGGTGGCAAATGGAAAGAAGCTTTGTGGGATTCTTACGGAAAGCAGTACGGATTTGGAATATATCAATTATGTGGTAGTTGGAATCGGTATAAATGTGAATCAGACTTATTTCCCGGATGAGCTGGCAGATAAGGCATCCTCTTTGTTATTAGAATTAGGTCATAGTGTTAACCGTGGTCAAATTCTTGGAGAATTCCTAAATCAGTTTGAAAAGTATTATGAAATATTTATGAAAACAGAGAATATGTCAGATTTAGTTGCACTTTATAATGAAAAACTGGTTAATTGTGGACGTGAAGTAAAGATTATTGAAAAAGATAATGAGAGAATATTAAAGGCAATTGGAATTGATAACATGGGAGGCTTGATTGTAGAAAATCCGGAAGGTGTGAGGGAAACCATAATTTCCGGGGAGGTATCTGTCAGAGGAATTTATGGATATGTATAAATTTACAGATTCTTAGAACTAAGAGATGATGTAATGAAGGAAGGAACTTGGGGCTTAAGGAGTGAAAACAAAAATTAACTGCGGTGAAGATATGATGGAAGAATGAATTTGGGGTATAAGGAGTAAAAACAAAAATTGACTGTGGTGATTATGTAATGGAAGGCTGAACTTGGGCATAAGGAGTGAAAGCAAAAATTGACTGTGGTGATTATATAATGGAGGGATGGAATATGGGTCTTACGTTAAAAACAGAGGAAGAGACTGGGGCAAATGGATTAAATGAAAGAACGACAAAAGTGAATCGGGATCCTGTGATAGATGATGACTGGTTAACTGGACCGGAACCATATTCTGTAGTTGATTCTATCAACAAACCGAAGGATTTCGAAATAGGTAAAACTGTTGATACAGGTAAACCGAATGCATTACATAGAATGTCTGATTCTTCTAAACCAGGAGTAGATTCCCAAATGGAAGAAGTTGCCATGGATTTTTCCAAACAATACGGTGCCTATTATAGGAATCAAAAGTCAGATGCGGATTTGCTGGAATTAACAACCCAGCCTTTCTGGCAGAGTATGGGGTTAAGTAAAAGACGTTTGCGGGATAAAGGTCTTACTCTGGAAGTAGATATGATTCCGGAAAATACGAAGAACTCCCAAGTTTTACGGGAACATTTTAAGGCAAATAAGCGACCTATGGCTTACAAAATGAGGGTTCAGGGAGATGGTCAGTTTGAATATGGAAATTATGTGGGAAATGCGCTGGTCAGAAGACGTTTCGTAAAAGGTGGAAAGCAGATATATAAGAAGGTTACAGTGGAACAACATGTGGCCACCTGTTTAAAATCCCAGGTGAGGGGGGACGAGGCGGTTTGTCCAAACTGTGGATATGTAGGAAACATATCCAGTTATATTGATGGTTGTGATGCTTGTGGTTCAAAGTTTACCGTGAATGATTTTGAACCGAAGGTTTCCGGCTTTTCTTTTGAACAAAATCCCTACATACAATTTAAAAATCTGGCATTTAGTGTAAATGGAATGATGTGCTTGATTTTTTTAATGACAATGTTGGCTGCTACCATATTTATGGTTGTAGCACCGAGCTTTAAGGGAACCCAGTGGATTGGATTGGTGGGAAATGCAGTATTTATCGGTTTCTTTTCCGCCTTTGTTGGTGCTTTTATATTGGCGTTTATTGTATTTTTGTTGTCTTTTGCTTCCTGGGTGTTAAGCTGGGTTTACAAAAGGAGTATTGGGGGAGAGGATATTGCAACGGATGTTGTTCCTAATATTTCCGTAAATGATTTCTTTCAAAATTTGGAATACAAGATAAGGAATATCCATTTCTCTGAAGATGAAAAAGCAACCAATGGCTTTGCAAAATGCAGACTTTCGGGAGTTCTTCCACAATATAAGGATGTGGTTGATTGTAATATGACCTACTTATCATTTGTTGATGGACGAAAAACCTCAGAGGGATATCATTTTGACTGTATCGCACGGATTCATACAATAAAGTATGATGGCAAAAAAATCCACCATGGGTATGAAAATGTGACACTAGGCGTTAAAGGAAAGAAAAATGTAGTGGATAAACCGGTTACTTCCATGAGTATGTATGTCTGTAAAAATTGTGGTAGTACGTTAAATTTATTGGAAGGTGCCATTTGTAAATACTGTGGTAGTGAATATGATTTAGAGGAATATGACTGGGTGATTGATCATTATGAAACAAAGGAAAAGAAGATGCTTTGGCCTCTTTTTGTTCGTATTGCAGTTGTGATATTGTATTTTGGTGGAATTGTGGCTATTGTAAGTTCTCAAAATTTTGGAATGGACAATAACATTATCATAAATGGAGATGTCATTTATGAATCCACAAGAGAGGATGCAACGACGGAGACTGTTACTGAACAAGATACGCCAAAGGATGACATGAATGATAGGTGAAACTGATACAAATGACGGTGTGAGTGGTAGATGATACTAACACCAATGGAGAATAAATTATTCAGTGACGGGTTTAAATAAGCCTGTACAGTGAAAAGTAATCTTTATTATGTTATCTTATTATAATGTTAGTGTTATCATACACCGTACACCTTATAACATGACTGCTTAATATAATTAAGTTTTCTGTGCTGCATATATGTACAAATACAGTGATGTGAAGAAAATAATTAACTTTAGAATGTTATTTACTTAATAAAATTAATTAAAAATAGGATGGACTTGCATAAATAAAGGGTTTTATCTATAATAAAGAACATGCGAAGGGGTACGATGTAAGAAAACATACGACCTATCGTATGTTCTTTTTTTGCTTAATAAAATTAAGTCAATTGTATAAATAACAATAGACTATTTCATTAATGTACTAAAAAAGATTAAAATATAAGGAGGACAAATGAATGTCATATGTTGATGAGGTACTTGAGATAGTACAGAAGAAAAATGCAGATCAGCCTGAATTTTTACAGGCAGTAACAGAGGTTTTAGAGTCATTAAGACCTGTAATCGATGCAAATGAGGAGCTTTACAGAAAAAATGCAATCTTAGAGCGTATCACAGAGCCGGATCGTCAGATTATGTTCCGCGTTCCATGGGTAGATGACAATGGTCAGGTACAGGTAAACAGAGGTTTCCGTGTACAGTTCAACAATGCAATTGGACCTTACAAGGGAGGTTTAAGACTTCACCCATCTGTAAACTTAGGTATTATTAAGTTCTTAGGATTTGAGCAGATTTTCAAGAATTCTCTTACAACACTTCCAATCGGTGGTGGTAAAGGTGGTTCTGATTTCGATCCTAAGGGTAAATCAGATAGAGAAATTATGGCATTCTGCCAGAGCTTTATGACAGAGCTTGGAAAATATATTGGAGCTGATATCGATGTTCCTGCAGGTGATATTGGAACAGGTGCTCGTGAAATCGGATTTATGTTTGGTCAGTATAAGAGAATCCAGGGTATGTTCGAAGGTGTACTTACAGGTAAGGGACTTACATGGGGTGGTTCTTTGGCTCGTACACAGGCTACCGGATATGGTTTATTATACTTAACAAATGCTTTATGGAAAGATCATGGCATGAGCTTAGAGGGTAAGATTGCAACAGTTTCCGGTGCTGGTAACGTAGCAATTTACGCTATCGAGAAGGCTCATCAGTTAGGTGCTAAGTGTGTAACATGTTCAGATTCAACAG
>JBJENY010000055.1:0-3259 GCA_051880435.1 Lachnospiraceae bacterium
CAGTAATTGTAACCTCACGTACTGCATAAGAATCATGAGACTGTGTATTATTATCGGTTGCTGTTGTATGTATATCCGTAAAGTGAACCGTTTGCCCTGCATCATTGATATCCTCATGATTTGTTATATAAACCCAGTCACCAGACTGTTCATCCCAGAGATATAGCTTTTCAAAGACAACCATTGTAATACCACGAAGCAGCGTTGCATCAAATTCAAATACAACATCCTGATAACCATGACAGAGACGTTCTGCAGAAGCTGTTGTAAATTCTGCCTCCCGTGTTAATGGCTTTCCATCCACTTCAATTGGCTTTCCGGTACTACAATTCATGGCAGTTCCAACTAATTTATATTTCGTTTCCGGATAAAGCTTTTCATATTCCACAGTATCAATTACTTTTGCTGTTTTATATGCTCCGGCAATGTGATCATTGGTATCCGCTGACAAGGCTGTGGTATGGATTGATGGTAATTCCATATCATAGATAACAAGTTCCTGTGAATCCTTATCCTCTTTAATCTCAGCAGTATACTCTCCTGCCTCAATTAATCTTGTATGAGCATTACCATCAGAAGCAATCTCTGTGAAGGTATATGTGTCATATGGCAGGGCACCTCTTGTTTTATCAATTGTATCCGGATTCCACTGTGACGTATCAGCGGTGCCATAGAACCAGACCGGTGTAGGCCGTAACTGATTATTGATAACATCCGGATGTTCCAAATCATCCAGATACTTATCATTACCATTCACATCATTATTATTTCCAAAAGCACTCATATCAGTAGTGGCACGTCCGTTTTCATCCGTAACAATAATATGCTTTTCATGTGTTGTCATGGATTCCATTATAAAAGCCATATACGGCATTGGATTATCCG
Organism: Lachnospiraceae bacterium; assembly: GCA_051880435.1. Classification (GTDB taxonomy): domain Bacteria; phylum Bacillota; class Clostridia; order Lachnospirales; family Lachnospiraceae; genus CAG-590. The sequence continues at coordinate 886 of JBJENY010000055.1, forward strand.
AATTGTATTCACGCTTATCGAAAGCAATATTACCACGCTTTACCGGGTCATATGCCTGAATGGTAATGACCTGGTTACCACTTGTAACAGTTCTTCCATCCAAAAGAAGTTGTGGTGCTGTGTTACTTTCATTTGGAAGAATCTGATACAGCACCATTTTATTATCAGAATAAGTATTTCCGTCAATGGTGATGCTGCCACTTTCCATATCCCAGGTAGTAAGGTATCCTTCCGGTGCTGTTACCTCCTTTATGGTTATCGTACCAAAAGGAATTTTTCTGCCATCATACATGGCATCAGAATGGTAGCTGCTGTTATTGAGTGGTTTACTGCTCATAAAATCCCAACTACCGTTTTTATCTGTTTTAAAGAACCATTTTCTGGTTGGGTTTCCCGGAAGATTTGCTTTTGTATATTTCCCATTGTAATAATCAACCTCAAACACTGCTCCTGCCAAAGAACCGGCACCAACTGGGTTAATCTCACCAGTTTCACTATCCTTCTTTTCCATTTTGACATGAACCGGGTCTAAAATAGGTTCTTCTTTACAGATAATAGCTGCAGTGCGATTATTTTGGGTAATGACGGCTTCATGATATTTATTTAAGGTATATTGACAATCCTTATCCAATTGATATCCTGGTGAAGCCTTTGTTTCTGACAAACGATAGGTCCCCATATCCACATACATCTTGTTGCTTTTGTCAAAGGTAATGGTATAGGGATTGTTACCGGTTACATTGTTATATATCTCCGTAATATCCTTTTTATCTCCAACATAACGGAAGGTGTAAGTCAGCCATCCATCCTTATTGGTTATCAGCTTACCAAGGGAAGTATTACCATATACATATTCATCACCGGTTTTTGCAATGATAAATCGGGCATCCCTGCCAAATTCATCCTTTAGTACATATTCTGCACCGGCTAAAGAATATATACTACAATCAGCTGTTGCCTGCCAATAACCGGATAGCTTTCGAATCGTTAATCGTCCATGTACAAGCTCACCCATCTGGGCAGTAGCAGCTCCTACACGGTAAGATGCATATATAACCGGCTGATAACCACCATGGGGTGTAAAGGTCATAGAATCGATAATATATTGATTCAATGTAAAGCCCTGTTCAAACTGTAGCATTTTATTGGTTGGTATTTTATTCGGGTCAAAGAAATACGTAACGTACTGGTTAGACTGCAGCGTAACAGTCTGACCTGCCATGTAGCAATTGCTGGTTGAAACAGATGTGATTGGGCTTTCCGTTACTTTTGCATAAACACCATCCGGAAGAACCGTATCAGCAACCCAGGTCAAGGTATTGGAATCTTCCGGAACCTGTAACTGCATGGATTTTGAATAGTAAAGACCGGAATTCATATCCTGACTAATGGTCTCATTATTGTTAGTAAATTCCGGATTTGGGTGAATCAATGTAAAATAACCGGCTAAGCTTCTAATATAATTCACATAATTGTCTACGATTGTACCAAAGGAACCGGGGGCACTATTACCGGATAAGATGGAATTTGCAAGAGTAGCAACCACCTCCGGATTGTAGCCTTGCCAGTTAAATCCGTAATAGTAATTCGCCATGGCTCCATTACCCTGGGCAACCAGGCAGGATATCGCTACTAACTGATTCGTACCTGCTGCCTCTATTAATCCGGAACCAACAGCAGCTGTTTTTGCATTATGGTTATAACACCAACCCCCTAGAACTTCTCCGGTGGCAATCTTTCTAACTGAATATTGGGAACCTATTATTCTCCTACCATTCACAACAATAGATGGGCTTGCAACACCAATCACTTCCCACTGGTCACCGGGATATTTGATTACCCTATCCTCTTGTAATTCCTCATCAGCTTCAGAAGTATTATCCACGACAACCTCTAATTCCTCTATTGCCTCTTCTGTTACTACTTCTAATTCATCCATAATGACTTCTGTAGTTGTTTCCGTTGTGGGTTCTGATTCCAGCTCTGCGTCTCCGGTGGATTCCTCTGTTACCTGTTCCGTAACATCCTCCGTTGAAGCTTCTGTCGTTTCTTCGACTACTACATCCGGTACCGTTTCACTTGCTTTTGCTCCGAAATTCGGAACCAGGGTTAACAGCATGGTTAGTACCATCATCCAAGCCATTACCCTTTTTTTCATTTTCTTCATCTTCTTCCTCCTTCTGAAATGAAAATATCTATATAAACTCATAAAGAGATTGTTGTCACATTTTGGAGCACAAAAAAAAGACAGATTACAAAAAATCTGTCTAAAAAAATTTATTAATATGTGATTGTTATTTTACGTATGTTATAATAGCTATGTTGTCGCACCCATTCTGGCAACAGAAAGGGGGTGTCTGCTTGGAATTAATCA
>JBJENY010000056.1:0-65836 GCA_051880435.1 Lachnospiraceae bacterium
ACATTCGTCAACGATAATGCAATCCCAACGGTATCTATATAGAGATAAGTCCAGCTTCGAGAGCGTCTGTACTGTGGCGAAGGTTATTCCCTCACCGATATTGACCTTGCCCTCTGTGATTGTTCCTATGAGACGTTTGTCGATGTATCTCTCAAAACGCTCCTTGCTCTGATTGAGCAAATCTTTTGTGTGAGTAACCCATAGAGTGTTACACCCGAGCTTACTCGCAATACCTACACCCATTTGCGTTTTACCGCTTCCAGCCGGGGCTTGTAAGATTCCGTAGTGGGCTTTAATCATAGCTTTGACTGCTTCCTCTTGATAATCGTAGAGGGGTATCTCCGCTTTGAAATCGACCCTTTGTTTTGATCCGAAGTCAGCCACAAGCTCTGTGTCGTGCTTCAATGGAAGAAGCTCTAAAACTCCGAATGGAACTATCAGCTTGTCTCCGTCCTGTTCGTATAGGTATAGGTCTTTCGGTGTGTTGCCAGTCCAAAATCCCATACGAGCTTTCTTGGTGTATTCCGGGTTACTGATTTTCAATTCCTTCTTGACCCAGCTCACAACTTCCGGGCTAGGGTCTATAATGGTGAGTTTGTTTGATACGATTACTTGCACTTTTTCACCCACCTCTCGAAAATAGTTCCGTACTCTCTAATATCATCGAGATTGAGAGTGGCTTTCTCGTGAGATAAGGCTATCATTGTGAAGTGAGGTATCATGTAAACCTCATTCTCTACCTTTAATGCGAACCAACCCTCACCGTTGCCGCTGTCTTTCCACAACCTCATAGCAAGGTGCTGATTCTCCTCGATCCTTGATAGTGGGAACGTGTTGTTGGTACATTCCTTACAGTCAATGAGCCATGCCTTTTTGTTCTTGACTGCGATAACGTCTGCTGGTTGCCCGGACTTGTTTTGAGCCAAGTTATGCACCCAAAAGTTACGCATGAACATCATTTCGCAGAACTCATTCTCGAAGGTGTTTCCCAGCTTCTTATTGCTAGTAGCCATATACTCTCAACACCTCCTCAACGTCCTGTGATACGTCCTTATCGTCTATGTAGCTCGATAATTCTCGTATGCACTCTGACAACTGCTCGATCTGATTCTGATAGTAGTTAGCCGAATCCATTCCCATGTGTTTATCTATCAAATCCTCGAAGTCCTTCGGGGACAGGATTGTTTCGGGTCTACCATTACTCATTGTCAGCATTTGCGGCATTTCGTAGCACCTCCTCGTATTCTTCATACAAATTCAAAACTGTGCGAGAATACGAAGTGTTTGAGATACCGTTCTTCCATGCCTTACGAGCTCCATAATCGCCCATGTTATATGCCATCAGAGCTTTTCCGTAATCACCGTACTTTTCAATGTACTGGGAGATTATCTTCACACCGCAGAACACATTCTGATATGGATTGAGCATATCTGCCGACCTGTACGATTCCTCCAACATTTCGTGATTACAGCTATTGATCTGCATAAGACCGTAATCGTCAGTGTCGCTCACTTCTTCCGGGTTAAACATTGATTCATGCTCGATCATCGCCATAACCAACGTCACAGGAACTTCTTCATCAGCACATATTTCATATATGTACTTTTGAAGATTATGAGAGAGTGGAACATCGAAGTAGTACACCTCTGTGTCTACTGGAAGCTCGTCCTTCTGATAAGCTGGAACTTCAATTGTCTCGATAATTGTTTCCGTTTTTGGTTCTGCTGTCTTTGTGCCTACGAGGATTCCCCCGGCAAATCCGACCAGCACCAGTACGGTGAACAGGATCGCAACTTCGATTCTTGCAATAGTAAGTCTGTTTAGCTTTCTTTTCTTTGTTTCTCTACGCATAGTAGCCATTTGTTAAATTCCTCCTCATTTTTTGGGTCTTCATAAAACTTTGTTATGATACCCACCAGTGGTCTTGCGAGGTCGTTCACCTGTTCGTCAGACAGATTCATTCTCTTTCTCTGTGAGAATGTTCTCGCACTCTGCGAGAATCTGCTTTGCTTTCGGGTAGGTGTAAACCCCTCGTAAGATTGAGCACATCATAGGCGGCTGAATCGCAATACCTCGCTTCTGCAACTCAAGGATCATATCAACCTGTGTCATACCCAACTTCGCCATTCTCGACTTGATTTCGCTCACGAATTTTTCCTCCTTTCGCTCTGATTTACAGAACCAACCTTGACGAAAAGCGGATTTTATGTTATTATTCTTATTACCAGTAAGACTATATAAAATCGCTTTTCTCCTCCGAAAAATAGAATTTCGAGAGGGGTCGGTTTCTTATTGCCAAATCTGAAATTCAGATTTGATGATGTTATTATAATTCTTATTATTAGAATTGTCAACACCTAAAATCTGAAATTTAGAATTTATTTTTACAGGAGGTGTTTTTATGGATTTTGCGGAAAATTTGAAACGTATATGTGATGAAAAAGGAACTACACCTACCGCATTATGCAAGGAACTAGGATTGAGCACCTCTAAAGTAAGTGCATGGTACGGAGGATCATTACCAAAACAAGACGTTATGGTGAAGCTCGCAAAGAAGCTGGATTGCTCTGTAATGGACTTCTTTTATGACGGTGAAGACGGAGAACAATTACTTATAGAAGTAATACCGAAGCGTAAGGACGAAGACCTTGAGGATATTCTTCGTATTTATTCCAAATTGTCTCGTAGGGATAAGCACGATTTTATGTCTATGGTTTATGAGTTCGAGAAGCGAGGTGGTGATAACGAGTGAAAGCTGTAATATATGCTCGATACTCAAGTCACAACCAGCGTGAAGAATCTATCGAGGGTCAGCTTCGTGAGTGCCACGAGTTCGCTCAAAAGAATGGATTCTCTGTTGTTGACGAATACTGCGACAGGGCTATATCCGGGAAGACCGATAATAGACCTATGTTTCAGAAGCTCATAAAGGATAGCGAGAAGGGTCACTTTGACGCTGTGATTATGTACACCCTAGACCGTTTCGCTCGTAACCGATATGATTCAGCCATCTATAAAGCGAAGCTAAAGAAGAACGGTGTACGTGTTTTCTATGCGAAACAACCTATGCCCGATACCCCGGAAGGAATTATCCTCGAGAGTGTACTCGAAGGTTATGCGGAGTATTATTCAGAGAATTTAGCTCGTAGCATAAAGAGAGGTCTCAAAGAGAACGCTCTCCACGGTATCTACATGAGCTCACCTCCACTTGGATATGTAATAGGAAAAGATAGAAAGCTCGAGATTGATCCTACCAGTTCCAAAGCTGTGATTGAGATTTTCAACCAGTATGCGGAAGGTAAATCAATGGCAGAGATTATCACATGGCTGAATGAGAAGGGATATAAAACCTCCCGAGGAAACGCTTTTAATAAGAACAGCTTACAGAGAATCCTTCGTAATGATAAATACATCGGTGTGTACAGATACGATGATGTTGTCCTTGAGGACGCAATACCACCTATCATAGACAAAACCCTGTTTGAGAAGGTACAGGCTACCTTCAAACACAACTATGCGGCACGAGCAAGGAAGAAAGCTCAAGAGGACTATCTGTTATCAACGAAGCTGTTCTGCGGTCACTGCGGCTCACCTATGATCGGTGAGAGCGGCACGTCAAAGAGTGGTAAGGTACATCATTACTACAAGTGTGCTGGGAGAAAGCGAGAGAAGAATTGTGATAAGAAGGTCGAGAAGAAAGAGTGGATAGAAAGAGCTGTCGTTGAGTACACTGTAAAAGAGGTGCTTACCGATGAAAATATAGAATTGATAGCAACCAAAGCTATGGAACTTATAAATAAGGAAATGGCTGATACTTCGCTGTTGGTTGGACTGCAAAGCCAGCTCAAAGAAACGAATAAGAAAATCAAGAACCTCATGTCGGCAATAGAACAGGGTATAATCACACCCACAACGAAGGAACGTCTCGAGGAGCTTGAGGAAAATCGCAGAGACCTTGAGGGTCAGATTGCACATGAGGAAATGAAAAAGCCGCTCCTGTCGAAAGAGCGGATCATGTTTTGGCTCGTTTCTTTCAAGAGCGGCGATATTAGAGATATTGAGTATCAGCAACGAGTAATCGACACGCTGGTTAATTCCGTCTACCTGTATGACGAAGGAGACAAAGGTCGAAAACTCGTGCTGACATTCAACATTTCGGGGAGTAATACCCTCACAATCCAGTGTTCGGATATTGAGGGTTCTACTCCACTATTGGTGGTTAGGACGGACCTTTGCTGGTTCGTCTTTTTTTGTAAGGAGATTTTTTATGGATAAGGAAAAACTAATTGTAGACGGATTTCAATTGTCCAGTTATAAGGAAGCTCAACTGGCAATGAAAGAAAAAGAAACAATTGATGCAATAAAGGCAAAGCTTGATATGACCAATGGATCAGCTTTATATCAGATTCGTGAGAAACTGATTCAAAGAGATATGTTTAAAACAATTGTGGGATATAGTTTTTTAAATGAATTAAGACATCTTTTGGTCACAGAATTTATGTATAATGAAGAAGATGTTTCCGTTGTTGTACTTCCTAAACAAATGGAATTTGATAAAGTAAACGATTTTAATAAAGGAATTTATGAAGGAAAGCTTCATGAATTACAACAGAAAAAAAATCGGTTACAGTTTGTTGTTATTATTTTAACTATCATGGTTGTGGCTATGTTTGTAATTGCGGCTATTAATCCCAATACAGGATATATTAACGCAGAAAATAAAGTTTTAAACAAATATGCTGCTTGGCAGGAAGATTTGGAACAACGGGAGCAGGTTATTAAAGAAAAAGAAGCGGAGTTGGGAATTGACAATCCCAATTAGATTTTATTTATTCTTTTATGATAGGAGGTTTTAATTGTATGTCTCAGATTAAAATTATGGTTGTAGATGATGAAAGTCGAATGAGAAAGCTTGTAAAGGATTTTCTTGTGAAAAGTGGGTATGAAGTACTCGAGGCTTCTGATGGAGAAGAAGCAATTGATGTATTTATGGATAACAAGGATATTTCATTAGTCATTTTGGATATTATGATGCCGAAAATGGATGGATGGGAAACTTGTAAGGAATTGCGTAGTATGTCAGATGTTCCTATCATTATGCTTACTGCAAAAGGTGATGAGAGGGATGAATTATTAGGCTTTGATTTGGGTGTTGATGAATATATTTCGAAACCCTTTAGTCCTAAAATCTTAGTAGCAAGAGTGGAGGCTATTTTAAGACGTAGTACCGGAATTACATCAGAAGAAATGATTCAGGCAGGAGATATTGAATTAGACAATGTAGGACATACAGTTAAAGTAAAAGGCAAATTGGTTGAATTAAGCTATAAAGAATTTGAATTATTAAACTATTTTGTTTTGAATCAGGGTGTAGCATTATCCAGAGAAAAAATTCTTAATAACGTCTGGAATTATGATTATTTTGGTGATGCCAGAACCATTGATACCCACGTGAAAAAACTGAGAAGTAAGTTAGGTGAATGTGGTGATTACATTAAAACAATGTGGGGTATGGGTTATAAATTTGTAGTAGAAGAGAATTAATATGTTTAGAAGATTAAATCATTCCTTAAGATTCAAATTAACGATTATGCTAATGACTATGATGATTACTACTGTTTTAGGCTCTGTTTTATTGACAAAGCTTTTTGTTAATACTTATTTTTTAAGACAGTTGAAAAGTCAGATGATTAGCACTTATGATAAAATCAATCATGTATTTTTAACAGACGGTCTGACAGATGAAGAAATAAAAAATCACCTTGCTAAAATCGCAGCTAATGGTGACTTGAATATTTTCATCTTATGTGAAGATGGAACCGTTTATACCAATATCAATGAAAAAACAAATATGTGGAACAGCTTAGATGCCATTGCAAGGTTGTTATTACAAGGACAAAATGAAAGTGATTTATCAGATTTGTTTAATCAAAACAATGGTGGATATTATATTTTTCATCAAAACTATGATGAAAAAATGGATGCTAATTTCTTTGATTTGGTTGGTTCACTGGATAATGGAAGCTTGATTGCTATTCGTGCTTCTGCTTTTCGTTTTCATCAAAACGTCAATTCTACAATGAAACTGTATTTAGAAGTATGTCTTGTTGCAATTACGATAGGTTGTCTGGCTATGTTTATTGTTAGTAGTGCCTATGTGAAACCGATTCGGGAAATGGCAGAAGTTGCAAAACGTATGTCTCAGCTTGACTTTAATGCAAAGGTTACCAATTCTTCAAAGGATGAAGTTGGTGAATTGGGTAAAAGCATTAATTCCATGTCAAAAGAATTAGAAAAGACCATATCAGAATTAAAAACCGCCAATGCAAAATTAACAAAAGATATTGAAGAAAAAATTCAAATTGATGAAATGCGAAAGGAATTTTTATCTCATGTATCTCATGAATTAAAAACACCAATTGCTTTAATTCAGGGATATGCAGAAGGGTTAAAAGAAAATATTTCTGATGATGAAGAAAGCCGGGAGTTTTATTGTGAAGTTATTATGGATGAAGCTGACCGTATGAATAAAATGGTAAAAAAACTTCTAGCGTTGAATGAGCTTGAATTTGGTAATGATACCATTAATTTTGAGTGCTTTGATATGGTTGAATTAATTCGTAACATTAATAATGCTTCTGATATACTAATAAAACAAAATGATTTAACTGTTCAAACGGATATTCCTGAGTCTCTTTTTGTATGGGGGGATGAATTTTTATTAGAAGAAGTTTATAGTAACTATTTATCCAATGCCATACATTATGCCGTAAAAGGTTCTACGATTCTTGTTTCTGTTGAGATGAAGGATAATATTGCCCGTATATGTGTATATAATGAGGGTCAACCAATTCCGGAGGAGGAATTAGAAAAGATTTGGATTAAATTCTATAAAGTAGATAAAGCGAGAACAAGAGAATATGGTGGAAGTGGAATCGGCCTTTCTATTGTTGCTGCAACAATGAAATTGCATGGAAGGGAATTTGGTGCTTATAACCATAATGATGGTGTTGTATTTTACTTCGATGTAGAACTTACGAAGCATGCAGAAGCTACTGAAAATTGTTGAAGCATTTGATGTTTTATGGTACAATTTTAGTATCTGTAAGTTTTATATTATTAGTAATGAATGATGATATCATTTAACTGAGGTTAAAAATGAAGAGATTAAGTAAGTTTATGGTTGTTCTCTTTTGTTTTCTGTGTTTGTCTGGGTGTACCAAGGTACAGGACCTTACTGATCATGAAACAAAAGTGATTGCAGAATATGCAGCTGATTTGCTTTTGAAATATGATATTAGTTTTGATGATCGGATAAGCGAAGGCGAATATAAATTAAAAAAACAGGAAGAACGTGGTCAGACGGTAACAACTGAGGCGGTTTTTGAAGAGACAACGGAAGAAATTACAACAGAAGAAATGACAACGGAAAACCGGCAGGGTGAGTTTGTAAGTGGAACAATTGGTGATATGGAAAGTGTTCAAGATGATTCTTCCGCTTCTTCTGTGACAGATATTGCAACCATAATTGGTCAGGATGATTTGTCTATTACATATCATGATTATATTATTACAGATCAGTATCCTGCTACAGATGAGGATGGTAAGTTTATTTATTTAGAGGCATCAGAAGGATATGATTTGCTGGTTCTTAGATTTCAAATTAAGAATAAGACATCTCATGTATGTAGTTTGTCATTGCTAAATGAAAAAATTGATTACAAAATTGTTTGTAATGGTAACAAGGCTGCAAAACCAATGCTTACAATTTTAATGGATGATTTAAGTACCTTAGAAACAACAATTGAGTCAGAGGGAATACAAGATGCAGTGTTGGTTTTTCAAGTATCTGACGCATTAAAGGATAAACTTGAAACAATACAATTGTATGTAGATTACAATGGTAGTAGCCATGTTATGAATATACAGTAAGGGGGACTTGCTATGGATACAAATATTTTATTAGAAAGTGGAACAAATGAATTAGAAGTATTAGAGTTTACGGTTGCCGGTAATCACTATGGAATTAATGTTGCGAAAGTAAGAGAAATTCTTTCTATGACAGAAATTACTCCAATTCCCAATTCACATCCTTGTATAGAAGGTATTTTTATGCCTCGTGATATCATTATTACAGCTATTTGTTTAAAGAGAGCATTAGGTTTTGATGATGATAAAAGCAACAAGAATAATATGTTAATTATTACCAACTTTAATAATTTGAATATCGCATTTGATGTGGAACAGGTTTTGGGTATTCATCGTGTTTCGTGGACAGATATTGTGAAACCGGATAGTACTGTTAATACCCCGGGAGCCAGTATTGCTACCGGTATTATTAAGAAAGAAAAGAATTTAATTATTGTTCTTGATTTTGAAAGAATTGTTGAGGAGATTTGTCCGGAAACAAGTCTTAGAATTTCTGAAATTGAAAAACTTGGAGAAAGAGAACGTAATAATATTCCTATTATTATGGCTGAGGATTCTCCTATGTTACAAAAATTGGTAAGTGATGCATTGACACAGGCAGGTTATACGAATATTCAAGTATATTCTAACGGACAAGAAGCCTGGGATTGCTTATTAGAATTAAAGAAGAATAATGGTGTTGATTATGGTGTAAAATGTGTTATTACAGATATTGAAATGCCACAAATGGATGGCCATCGTTTGATTCGCCTGATTCGTGGTGATGAAGCATTAAAGCATTTACCAATTATTGTATTTTCATCATTAATAAATGAAGATATGAAACGTAAGGGAGAACGATTGGGTGCGGATGCACAAATATCAAAACCGGAAATTGGCCAGTTAGTAGGTTGCATTGATAATTTAATTATTAGTGGTCTTGGAACACACTAATTGAGGAGGTTACTATGACATTAGAAGTATTACAAAAAGACATGATTGCTGCTATGAAAGCAAGAGATAAAGCAAGAAAGGATTCTATTTCATCATTAGTATCTGCAATAAAGAAAGTTGCAATTGATGAGGGATGTCGGGATGACATTAAAGAAGAATTAGTTGATCGTGTTATTTTAAAAGAATTAAAAACTGTAAAAGAACAAATTGACAGCTGTCCTGTTGAAAGAGCAGAATTATTAGCGGAATATCAGGCAAGATATGATGTTATTAATGAATATGCTCCTACCTTGATGAGTGAAGATGAAGTTCGTTCATTTATTACAGAAAAATTTGCTGATGTAGTAGCATCAAAAAACAAGGGTTTGATTATGAAAAACGTTATGCCTGAATTAAAAGGCAAGGCTGATGGGAAAGTGATTAACGGTGTTGTAGCCGAGCTTTGTAAGTAATAAGTAATACAGGCCCAATTGTTGTGATGCAAAACAGAATTAATATGACGAAAAGCATGATAATGTTTCTATATGGAAAATGAAACATTGTTATGCTTTTTTTGTATGCAAAATAATACAGGTATCCGGATGTAAAAAAGAATGTATAAGGCAGAAGAATGCTTTTTCCAATTGACATTTGATAATGAATACTTTTTGTAATACAAAAGCATGAAGCAAAACTAAGAAAAAAGTAACTAACAAATAATCCGATAATATAACCTGTAATCCCTATTTTGGGTATAAAAACAACAATAAAAAGTATTCTAATTGTAGTAGCAATGAATGTTTGAATTAGATTTCTTGTAATGTGACCTAAACCGTTTAATATACTGGCATAGGTTGTTGCCAAATAGATAAGAGGACATAATAGGGATAAATCATATAAATAAATCCCTGCATCCTTGTTATTAAAAAAATAGTAACCAATTTCTTTACCGAATACAAAGAATGCTGCACTTGAAAAAATACCAATTAACAGACAAAAATGTATACTGTTTTCAATCATTTTCTTTAAACTGTTATTACCTTGTTTACTATTTGCGTTCGAAACAGCAGGCATAAGCATAGAGGAAAGAGAATTTGTAATCGTTGCAGGAAACATAATGAAAGGAAAAGAAATGCCCATAATAATTCCATAGACAGATAAGCTTTTATCTGAATTCTGGTAATATGCTAATAGTACAGAAGGAATTAATATTGCTTCTATGCTTTGAATCAGGGTTATTGCAAAACGATTGATTGTCATAGGAATAGAAGTTTTTAAAAAGCTTGTATATAAATGTTTCGTTGTTGTAGCATGTATGGCTGTGTCGCTATTTCTTAAATTATGTTTTGTTTGCTTTGCATTTTTTAATGTCTTATTTTGTATTGTATGAGTAAAATGACAATGTCTGATATAACGAAAAATGGAATAAATTAATGACAGGTATTCCCCGCATACAATTCCAATCATTGCAAAAGAAGCAGGATAGTAATTACTTTTAAAAATAAAAGCCGCAAAGAGATATACACTCAGTATTTTTGCAAATTGTTCTAATAAATCAGATATCCCATGTACAGAAGAATCCTGTAATCCTAAGAAATACCCATGAATACAGCCTTTTATTGCAACACTTGGGATTGCAAAACATAATATACGAATGCAGTTACTACATGCCGGTGCTTTTAAGAAATATATACTGATGGTATTTGCATTAAAATATAGAATGATAGAAATAATAATACTGCTGATGATACTGATGAATGCGCCAAAATATAATATTTTTTTTCGCTCTTTTTCATTTTCAGATTCTGATATGAGCTTTGTGACAGCCAATTCATTTCCGAATATACAAAAGGAAATAGAAAGTACGTAAATGGGTAATACAAGCTGATAAATTCCTAATTCCTTCGCACCAATTAAATCTGAAAGGAATATTCTATTATAAAAACCTATGATACGGGTAATGATACCTGTTATGGTTAATATTAAGGTACCTTTAATAATTAAATTATTTGATAAATTACTAAGGGCTTTTTTTGGATGGAAGGGCATTTTAAACCTGCAAAGTTTCGTTTATTAATATATATTTGCTTCTTAAAAAAATATGAATTGGTATGAAAAAAGATACAATCCGGCTTATTGACAGTTGTAGAATAAATTGATAATATATAAACATACTAAAAAGGTAGGAATAAAAGGAAGGAGGCAACAAAAATGGATAAACCTTTTATTTATTTAGATCATGCAGCAACGACTGCAACAAATGGAGAAGTGCTAAAGGAGATGATGCCCTATTTTAGTGAGGTGTACGGAAATCCTTCTAGTGTATATAGTTTTTCTCAAAAGTCAAAAGCAGTAATTACATCCTGTCGTGACACAATTGCGGAAACAATTGGAGCAAAATCTAATGAAATATATTTTACTGCCGGAGGTTCGGAATCGGATAACTGGGCATTAAAAGCTACAGCGGAAGCATATAGGGAAAAAGGAAAACATATTATTACAACGAAAATAGAACATCATGCTATTTTGCATACTGCAAAATATTTGGAACAGCTTGGGTTTGAAATTACGTATTTAGACGTTGATGAATATGGAGTCGTAAAATTGCAGGATTTAAAAAATGCAATTCGTCCTGATACGATTTTAATTTCGGTTATGTTTGCAAACAATGAAATTGGAACAATAGAACCAATTAAAGAAATAGGGGCAATTGCGAAAGAGAATCATATTTTATTCCATACAGATGCAGTTCAGGCTTATGGACAGATTCCTATTGATGTTGATGAATTAAATATTGATATGTTAAGTGTGAGCGGACACAAAATAAACGGACCAAAGGGAATTGGTTTTTTATATATTCGAACAGGTGTGAAGATTCGTAGTTTTATTCATGGTGGTGGTCAGGAACGTGCCAGAAGAGCGGGTACAGAAAATGTTCCCGGTATCGTAGGATTGGCTAAGGCTGCAACCATGGCTGTAAATTCTATGGAGGAACGTACAGCGAAAGAGCGAAAGCTTAGAGATTATTTAATTAATCGGTTGTTAACAGAAATTCCATATGCAAGATTAAATGGACATTTAACAAACCGTCTGCCGAATAATGTAAATGTAAGCTTTCAATTTATTGAGGGTGAATCAATGTTAATCATGTTAGATATGAAGGGGGTTTGTGCATCCTCCGGTTCTGCGTGTACCTCAGGTTCATTAGACCCATCCCATGTATTACTTGCTATTGGTTTACCTCATGAAATTGCACATGGCTCATTACGTCTTACATTAGGAGAAGAAAATACGAAAGAAGAAATTGACTATGTCGTAGATAATATGAAAGAAATTGTTGAAAAGCTTCGTATGATGTCTCCACTTTATGAAGATTTTATTAATGCAAAGTAGCAAAATAATAGTTTACGGGATTAAGTATGATAAGGAGTTAAATATATGTATAGTGAAAAAGTAATGGATCATTTTACAAATCCAAGAAATGTTGGTGAAATAGAAAATGCAAGTGGTGTGGGAACTGTTGGAAATGCAAAATGCGGCGATATTATGAGGATTTATTTTAATATTGATGAAAATCAAGTGATTCAGGATGTTAAATTTAAAACCTTTGGATGTGGAGCTGCAGTTGCAACAAGCTCAATGGCCACTGAGCTTGTGAAAGGCAAAACCATATACCAGGCATTAGAGGTTACAAATAAAGCTGTTATGGAAGCACTTGACGGTTTACCACCAGTTAAGGTACACTGTTCTTTGTTGGCGGAGGAAGCAATTCATGCAGCTTTGTGGGATTATTGTCAAAAAAACGGTATTACAATAGATGGTCTTACAAAGCCTAAGGATGATATTAGCGAAGGCGAAGAAGAGGAAAATTATTAATGAAAAAAAAGGTTGCGGTAGGAATGTCTGGTGGTGTTGATTCATCAGTAGCAGCATATTTGTTAAAGAAACAAGGATATGATGTTATTGGTGTTACGATGCAGATATGGCAGGATGAGGATACTTTTGATATGTCGGAACATGGAGGCTGCTGTGGATTATCGGCAGTTGATGATGCCAGAAGAGTTGCGGGTATTTTAGATATTCCATATTATGTTCTTAATTTTAAAAAAGAATTTAAGGAAAATGTGATTGATTATTTTATGGATGAATATATGCATGCAAGAACTCCTAATCCATGCATAGCCTGTAATCGTTATGTTAAATGGGAAGCGTTACTTATGCGTGCAATGGAGTTAGGCTGTGATTATATCGCAACAGGACATTATGCAAGGGTTTGCCGGTTAGATAATGGCCGGTATGCTTTGAAGAAATCTGCCACAGCAAAAAAAGACCAGACCTACGCATTATATAATCTGACGCAAAATCAGCTTTCAAAAACGTTGATGCCGGTTGGTGAATTTACCAAAGAAGAAATTAGATGTATTGCGAAAGAGATTGGATTAAATGTTGCAAATAAGCCGGATAGTATGGAGATTTGTTTTATTCCGGATAATGATTATGCAGGATTTATTGAAAGAGAAACCGGCAGACATTTTGAGACCGGTAATTTTGTGGATAAGGAAGGAAAGGTGTTAGGCCGACATAAAGGAATGATTCATTATACAGTTGGTCAAAGAAAGGGACTTGGTTTATCCCTAGGTGCACCTGCCTTTGTATTAGAACTTCGACCGGAAACCAATGAGGTTGTGATTGGTACGAATGAAGATACTTTCCATGATTGTCTGGTTGCAAATAAAGTAAACTTTATGTCCATAGAAGGTTTAGACGGTGAAATGACAGTAACTGCTAAAATACGATATTCTCATCAAGGAGAAGTATGTAAAATTCGAATGACAGGAGAAGATGAAATTACATGTTCCTTTATCAATCCGGTTCGAGCAATTACACCGGGTCAGGCTGTTGTTTTTTATCAGGACGATATTGTTGTAGGTGGTGCAACAATTGTGAAAACACTTTAACATAATTAAAAAATATGGTATAATAATTGGTCAGTGGGTAAATGTTACTATTGACCAATTTTTATTTTAAAATGTTTGGTTCTGGAATATATAAAAACAAACCCAATTCATCAGTTAAAAAGTAATATGTTATGCATATTACTTTATGTAATATTATGGAGGCGATAACATGACAAAAATTGATATTATTTCAGGCTTTTTAGGTGCAGGTAAGACAACTTTGATTAAAAAGTTAATTGCTGAAGGATGGCAAGGAGAAAAACTGGTATTAATTGAAAATGAGTTTGGTGAAATTGGAATTGACGGTGGTTTCTTAAAAGAAGCCGGCGTACAAATTAATGAAATGAATTCCGGTTGTATTTGCTGTTCTTTAGTTGGAGATTTTGGAAAAGCATTAAAGCAGGTGTTAGAGGATTACCATCCGGACCGTATTATTATTGAACCTTCCGGTGTTGGGAAGCTTTCAGATGTTATGAAGGCTGTTGCGGATATGAATGAGGATTCGATTATGATTAATTCCACATCTGCAGTTGTTGATGCACAAAAATGTAAAATGTATATGAAAAACTTCGGTGAGTTTTTTAATAATCAGATTGAGAATGCCGGTACTGTTATTTTAAGTAGAAGTCAAAAATTATCTGATGATAAATTAGAAGCAGTGGTTGCGATGGTTAAATCCTTAAATGAAAAGGCAACTGTTATTACTACACCTTGGGATGATATTGATGGTAAGCAAATAGTAGCAGCCATGGAAAAAGAAAAATCCTTGGTGGATGAATTAATGGAAGAAGCAAAGGTATGTCCTACTTGTGGACATGTGCATGAACACCATCACGACCACAATGGAGAATGCTGTCATGAACATCACCATGACCATGATGACGAGTGTTGTCATGAACATCACCATGACCATGATGAAGAGTGTTGCCATGAACATCACCATGACCATGATGGAGAATGCTGTCATGAACATCACCATGACCACGATGGAGAATGCTGTCATGAACATCACCATGACCATGATGACGAGTGTTGTCATGAACATCACCATGACCATGATGAAGAGTGCTGTCACGAACACCATCACGACCATGATGAAAACTGTCACGAACATCACCACCATCATGAAGGAGAATGTTGTCACGACCATGAAGGTCATCATCATGCAGATGATGTATTTACAAGCTGGGGCAAAGAAACTGCTCACAAATATGTAAAAGCAGATATGGAAGATATCTTAAAGAAGTTGGCTGATACCAATCATCAGGAATATGGTATTATTTTACGTGCTAAAGGCATGGTTCCAAATGTGGATGGTGGATGGATTTATTTTGATTTAACACCGGGTGAGTATGAGTTAAGAGATGGTCAGCCGGATGTTACCGGTAAGCTTTGTGTAATTGGCAGTAATTTAGAAGAAGAAAAAATTGCTGCATTATTTCAACTATAATCAAACATGATAATTATTCGGTGTTAGATTTTAAGTTAAGGTTAGAAAGGATAATGACATGAAGAAACAACCAAAAGAAATACCTGTATTTATATTTATGGGATTTTTGGAAAGTGGTAAAACGAAGTTTTGTGAGGAGACATTAGTTGAACGTAATTTTACCGAAGGTGAGCCTTCTTTGTTAATTGTAACTGAGGAAGGTATTGAAGAATACGAGGAAGAAGAATTAAAAAAACGTAATATATCCGTTGTATATCTAGAGGAAGAGGACATTAATACAGAAAAGCTTTTGGATTTACAAGATGAATATAATCCGCAGAATGTGTTTATTGAATACAATGGAATGTGGCAGCTTGATAAACTTTTTTCTATCCGTGTTCCAAAGGGATGGACAATTGTTCAGGTAATTACATTAATTGATGCCACAACATTTACTGTATACAATAACAATATGAAGTCCTTAATGGCAGAGCATATTCAAAATGGTGATATGGTAGTATTTAACCGTTGTACAGATGATTCAGATATTAATACCATGAGAATGGCTGTTAAAACCATAAATCGTCGTGCACAAATTGTATTTGAAAATGTAAATGGTCAGGCCGCAATTGACCAAGGTGAGATTGAGATTCCATATGACTTGGATGCGGACATCATTGAAATTAATGATGATGATTATGGTATATTTTATATTGATGCTTCAGATAATCCTGAAAAATATGTTGATAAAGTTGTTAGATTTAAAGGTCAGGTTTATTTGCCACCACAGTATAAGGGTAAAGCCTTTGTTCCCGGCAGATTTGCCATGACATGTTGTGCAGAGGATATTACTTTCCTTGGATTTAAGTGTTACTCATTAGAAACCCCTAATTTAAAAGATAGAGAATGGGTTGTAGTAACTGCAAAAATCAAAAAAGAATTCTATAAAGAATTTGATGGTGAAGGTCCGGTTTTATATGCACAAAAAATCGAAAAGGCAACGAAGCCAGAAGAAGAAGTTGTCTATTTCTAATTTAAGCTTTGATTGCTAATTTTAGATTTATTTGGAAACTTAAGCTTTGAATCAAAACTGTTTTTATATATGATATTTCATTTATGAATATTATTATAATGATTTTTAAGGAGGATACAAAATGGCATTTGATGATTTTTTAAGTAAAGTAAAAGAAACTTCTGTTAACGCAATGGATAAGGCAAAGGATACTACAAAGCGTATTTCTACAGTTAATGAATTAAAAAGTAAAATACGTGGTCTTAAGAATGATAAAAATAAATTATTTACACAAATGGGAATGGATCTTTACATTGCAAAAAAAGAAGATAAAGACATTACGAGCCAGGTAGATGAATTTGTTAATGATGTAGACCGGATTAATTATGAAATCAATGAACTAAAGGCGAAGTTGGCATTATTGGATGTTGAAGATTAGTGATTTTTTGTTTATTGACAAGATTGTTTTTTTTCAATATAATTTTATCAAAATAGTCTTATATTTTATAAGACTATTATTTGATTTTTGTTGAAAAATTACAAAAATGATAAAAGATAGTACACGAATAGAATGAAAATGTGTAAAATTTTTAGAAAGTTGAGGGACATATGGCAACAGGAATTATTGGAACAGGAAGTTTTTTGCCACCAACCATAATTGATAACAATGAATTGGCAAAAATGGTAAAAACAAATGATGAATGGATTAGAGAGCATACAGGTATCGTGGAACGTCATATTGCTACAGATGAGACGACATCTTATATGGCGACAGAGGCTTCACTTGCCGCAATTGAAAATGCCGGAATTGAGCCAAAAGAAATAGATTTGATTTTATTGGCGACATTATCCCCTGAACGTGCTACACCAAGCATGTCTTGTATTGTTCAGGATAAAATTGGTGCTGTGAATGCAACCTGCTTTGACCTTAATGCAGCTTGTTCAGGATTTGTTTATGCATTACAAACTGCTGATGCATATATTAGAGCAGGCTTTGCCAAAACTGTTTTAGTTATTGGTGCAGAAACATTATCAAAAATGGTTGACTGGAAAGACCGTTCTACCTGTATTTTATTTGCGGATGGTGCAGGAGCTGCCATTGTTCGTGATTGTGAGCATGGTATTTTAAGTAGTGTTACAAGAAGTGACGGTTCAAAGGGTATGTCATTAAAGTGTAAGGAGCGTTCTACAAGAAATTTCCTTAATAAGAAGTTTGAGGATAAGCATTATATTCAGATGATAGGACCGGATATTTTCAAGTTTGCAGTCCGTAAGGTACCAGCCTGTATTGAAGTAGTGTTAGACCGTGCAGGTATTTCAAAGGATGAAGTAGATCATTATGTATTACATCAGGCGAATGCACGTATTGTTGCATCGGTTGCAAAGAAAATGGAACTTCCGATAGAAAAATTCCCTATGAATGTTGACCATTGTGGTAATACATCAAGTGCATCTGTTCCAATTTTATTAGATGAATTGAATCGTGAAGGGAAGTTTAAACCAGGTGATAAGATTGTTCTTTGTGGATTTGGTGGTGGATTAACATGGGGAGCTCATTTATTAGAGTGGAACATGGAAACACCAGAGATAATTGAAGAAACTGAATTGTCTGAGGATGAAACTGATAATTAATATTTTTTCATTGAAATATTTTTTATTAATACAGTATTTACTGTTAATATTTTAAACTCATATGTGGAGGATGAAGAATGGGTAAGTTAGCATTTATGTTCCCGGGTCAGGGTGCACAGTACGTTGGTATGGGTAAAGAATTTTACGACAATAATCCAAAGAGTAAAGAGATTTTTGAGATTGCTTCCAAAGCAACAGGTCTTGATATTGAAGCACTTTGTTTTGAAGAAAATGAAGATATTAACATTACAGAGTATACGCAGATTGCCATGTTAACAGCTGAAGTAGCCATGATGCAGGCAGTTCTTGATTTGGGAATTAAACCGGATGTAAATGGTGGTCTTTCTCTTGGAGAGTATTCTGCCTTAGTTGCTTCCGGTGTAATGGACTTTGAGGATTGTGCAAAGGTTGTACGTAAACGTGGTATTTATATGCAGGATGAAGTTCCGGCCGGTCAGGGTGGTATGGCTGCTATCATTGCTTTGGATGCGGATAAGATTTTAGAAGTGTTAGAGGGTGTTGACGGTATTGTTGGTATTGCCAATTATAACTGCCCGGGTCAGATTGCAATCTCAGGTGAAAAAGCAGCTGTAGAAAAAGCTTCAGAGTTATTAAAAGAAGCCGGTGCAAAGCGTTGTGTTCCGCTAAATGTTAGTGGTCCTTTCCATTCTCCTATGTTAAAGGGTGCAGGAGATAAGTTAGCTGTTGAGTTACAGGGTGCAACCATTCATGATATTGCAATTCCTTATGTAACAAATGTAACAGGTGATTTTGTTACGAATAAAGATGAGGTAAAAGATTTGTTGGCAACACAGGTTTCTAATTCTGTTAAATGGATTCAGTGTGTGGAAGCGATGATAAAAGACGGTGTTGACACATTTGTAGAGATTGGTCCGGGAAAGACATTATCTTCCTTTGTAAAGAAAATTGCAAAGCAGATTGGTGTTGATGTTACCATTGCAAATGTTGATAAATATGAAGATTTAGAAACTTTAAAAGAGACATTAGGTCTATAGGAGGAAGTATGTTATCAGGTAAAATCGCATTAGTAACCGGTGCCAGTCGTGGTATCGGCAGACAAACAGCTATTACATTAGCAGCATATGGGGCAACGGTTATTGTGAATTACAATGGTTCCAAAGAAAAAGCGGAAGAAGTTGTTGATGAGATTCAGGCAAAGGGTGGAACAGCAGCAGTTTATGGTTGTAATGTTTCTGACTATAGTGCAGTTGAAACTATGATGAAGGAACTGGTTGCAGAATATGGAAGAATTGATATTTTAGTTAACAATGCAGGTATTACAAAAGATGGATTGTTAATGAAAATGTCAGAAGAAGATTATGATGCTGTTTTGGATATTAATTTAAAGGGTACATTTAATTGTATCAAACATATTTCCCGTCAGATGTTAAAACAAAAAGCGGGTAGAATTATTAATTTATCCAGTGTTGTAGGTGTGTATGGTAATGCCGGACAGGTTAATTACTCAGCATCAAAAGCCGGTGTGATTGGTATTACAAAGTCTGTTGCAAAGGAGATTGGTTCTAGAGGGGTAACGGTAAATGCTGTAGCACCGGGATTTATTATCACTGAAATGACAGATGCCATGCCGGAAGATGCAAAGAAACAGGTTGCTGACAAAATTGCAATGAAAAAGCTTGGTGAAACAAAGGATGTTGCAGAATTAGTAGCATTTTTGGCTTCTGACAAGGCTGCTTATATTACAGGTCAGGTAATTTGTGTAGATGGTGGTATGAGTATCTAAAGAATCTTTTCAGTTTTTGAAATATTGTTTCATTTTAAATGAAGCTGTTATATTTTGAAAATGTTGATGATTGAATACATATTAAAAGGAGACAAATTCATGAGAAGAGTAGTTGTAACTGGTATGGGTGCAATCACCCCAATCGGATTAAGCGTGGATGAATTTTGGAAGGGAGTAAAAGAAAGCAAGGTTGGTATTGCTCCCATTACAAAGTTTGATTGTACAGATTTTAAAGTAAAACTTGCTGCAGAGGTTAAGGATTTTGTTGCAAAAGACTATATGGAGCCAAAGGTAGCAAAGCGTATGGAATTATTTTCACAGTACGCAGTAGCTGCTGCAAAAGAAGCTATTGAACAGGCAGGGCTTGATATGGAAAAGGAAGATCCTTTCCGTGTTGGTACCGCTGTTGGTTCCGGAACAGGAAGCTTACAGTCAGTTGAAAGAAATGTGGAACGTATGAGAGAAAAAGGACCAAACCGTGTGGAACCGTTATTAGTTCCTTTGATGATTTCTAATATGGCAAGCGGTAATGTGTCTATTCAATTTGGTTTAAAGGGTAAATCTATTAATGTTGTATCTGCATGTGCAACAGGTACCCATAATATCGGTGAAGCATTCCGTACCATTCAGTATGGTGATGCAGATGTTATGATTGCCGGTGGTACAGAAGCTTGTGTATCTCCAATTGGTATGGCAGGGTTTACAGCATTAACAGCCCTTAATACAACAGAAGATGTAACAAGAGCATCTATTCCATTTGATAAAGACCGTAATGGTTTTGTATTAGGTGAAGGTGCAGGTGTTGTTGTGTTAGAGGAATTAGAGCATGCAAAGGCACGTGGAGCAAAGATTTTTGCAGAGGTGGTTGGTTATGGTGCTACATCTGATGCATATCATATTACTTCTCCTGCAGAAGATGGTATGGGTGCTGCCAATGCCATGATATTTGCCATGAAGGATGCCGGAATTGAGCCAAAGGATGTTGACTATATTAATGCTCATGGTACTTCAACACATCACAATGATTTATTTGAATCCCGTGCCATTAAGATTGCAATGGGCGATGCACAAAATGATGTATTAATCAGCTCTACAAAATCAATGGTTGGACATTTGCTAGGTGCTGCAGGTGGTATTGAATTCATTACTTGTGTAAAATCTATTGAAGAGGGATACATTCATGAAAATGTTGGATTAAAGGAAGTTGAGGATCCTGAAGAATTCTCTCTTAATTACGTAAAAGACCATGGTGTTTCTAAAGACGTTAACGTATGTATGTCAAACTCATTAGGCTTTGGTGGTCATAATGCAACTTTAGTTGTGAAAAAGTATGTAGATTAATATTTTTTATGAATCAAGACCATGTTCTGTATAGAATGTGGTCTTGTTTTATGTTTGGGATTTTGTTAAAATTGTTAAGGATTTGAAATGAATCTTTGTGTTTATATATGTAAAGCCTATGTTTCATCAATTTATATTTTATAAATCACATTAGAATCATTATAAGAATCAATATAAGAATCATTAGAAGAGGAGAAAAAACATGGAATTAGATATTAAACAAATTATGGAAATTATACCCCACAGACACCCATTTTTACTGATTGACAGAGTAACAGAGATGGAACCTGGTGTTTCCATAAAAGGATATAAGAATTTATCATACAATGAGCCTTTCTTTGCCGGACATTTCCCCGGAGAACCGGTAATGCCTGGTGTATTGCAGTTAGAGGCACTTGCACAGCTTGGTGCTGTTGCGGTATTAAGCCTGCCTGAAAATAAAGGTAAAATCGCATATTATGCAGGAGTTAATAATGCGAAGTTTAAGCAAAAAGTAGTTCCCGGTGACCGTTTGGATTTGGAATGTGAAATAATTAAACAAAAAGGACCTTTAGGTGTTGCAGCTGTAAAGGCAACTGTAAATGGTAAAGTAGCATGTAAAGGCGAAATTTCATTTATGATTGGATAGTAAAGGGTTGTCGTTATGAGATTGTTCTTTCGTAAAAATAAGAAGATAATATATGGCATTATTTGTTTTATTCTTTTGGTGTTATTAATTTATTTTGGCTCTAAGTCCACAGGAATGAAGATTAATCATGTAAAAAGTTCTGTATATGCAGGGACCGCATTTGGCACAAATCTAAAGAAAACACTGTATAATGAGGATTTATCAGTTTTAGATGATATTAATCGTGATATTGATAAGTGTTTACTTAATTTGGAAAATCAGCTTTCTGTAAATATGCCTACATCAGATATTTCAAAGTGTAATTACAATCATTCCACAGGAGGAAAGTATGAATTGCCGGAAAATATGGTAGCTTATATTAAAGAAGAGTTAGAAATTTTTCGGTCTTCAGGCGGAGCATATAGTCCCTGTATGCGACCGATTGCCGGCCTGTGGGGAATAGAAGATGGAGAACCAGAAGTACCATCTGAAAATGATGTAAAAAAAAGATTGAAAAAAACAGATGCAGCTAATGTGGAAGTATATGAAACAGGCGTTATTATTAACGGAGAAGATATGATGCTTGATTTTGGCGCTACCGGTAAAGGGATTGCTTGTGATGAAGTACGTAAACTATTAAAGGAATCGAAGATTAGTGGTGGCGTTGTTTCAATTGGCGGAAGTATCTGTGTATATGGTGATAAAGGCGATGGCAAGGACTGGCATATTGGAATTCAGGATCCAAGAGCGGAAACCGGAGAGGTGTTTGCGGTAATTGATGTTCCGGGAACTGTTACAGTGTCAACCTCCGGGGATTATGAAAAGTATTTTGAAAAAGATGGTGTCCGTTATCATCACATTTTTGATCCGAAAACAGGTTATCCTGCTAATAATGGATTAATTTCCGTTACTATTGTATGTGAAGATGGATTAATGTCGGATGCGTTATCTACTGCCTGTTTTGTTATGGGATTAGAAGATGGCTTGGCTTATGCCGAAAAAATGGGTGTAGATGCTGTATTTGTTACATCTGATAAAGAGGTATATACCACAAAAAATTTTAAGAAAAAAATTCGTTTGCAATCTGAGAACTATACACTTTGTAAATTAGAAAATAAGTAGTTTAGGAGCATTTATGATTAAAAAATGGGATTTGATTTTAATTGTTTGTTTTCTTATGTTAGCAGGGGGCTTATGGATAATTGGAGCTGCCAGAAAAAATGGTGCATATGTGATTGTTAACACCAAACAGGATAGTCAAACCTATGATCTTAGTAGGAATCAGGAAATTGTAATTCATAATCCAGACAAAAATACTGAAAATGTTATTAAAATACAGGATGGGGAGGTTTCTATGGAATCTGCTTCCTGTCCTGATTTAATTTGTGTGCATCATAAACCCATTCATAAAAATGGAGAGGTGATTGTTTGTGTTCCTAATGACGTAACGATTCAGGTTGTAAGTGATGTAAAAAATGATATTGATAACTAAAAATTGATTACTAATACAATTGTGGGATATGTATGATTTATATTTATATGCAATTAGCACCTTAATTTTAGCTTTGTGTGTATTTCACTTTGTAAATTTGATTTGTATACGATGTTATGTCATAGATTTATATAATAGAGGATGAGATAAGAAATGAAAACCAGAGATATTACAATATTAAGTTTATTATTAGCAATTTCATTTGTACTATCTTATCTGGAATTTTGTCTTCCGGTGTTTATTCCGATTCCCGGTGTAAAGCTAGGTCTTGCTAATGTTGCCACGATGTATGTGCTTTACAAATATTCACCATGGAAGGCTTTTTCTTTTGTGTTCATTAGGGTATTGTTAACATCCATGATATTTTCAGGTTTTAATACCTTCCTTTTTAGTTTGGCAGGAGGAATGCTAAGTATTTTACTAATGTTTCCGGCAATGAAAATGAAATTTTTTTCCATGCTTGGAGTCAGTATGATTGGCGCAATTGCCCATAATATAGGACAGATTATTGTTGCATGTATTCTTATGAAAAATGCTAATATTTTTTATTATTTGCCGGTTTTGCTGGTAAGTGGAATTGTTGCAGGCTTTTTTGTTGGGTATGTATCGTATTTGTTAGTGGAGAAGATGAGGGATAGGTAGAGAATATGCTTAGAGCATAGTATTGGTGAGTGTAACTTATTATGTAAGAGTAAGGGCTTATATAACAGATTTTATATGAAAAATATTTTCTTTTGAATTTAGAAATATGTTTAATTAAATAAATATACTTTATGATCACCTGTAAATCGGACTGTTTACAGGTGATTTTTTGTAAGGATTTTACAGTGAAGAATTACCTTGTTTTACTAGCAAAAAAATACAAAAAGTTGTATAATATTTGTTAGTTTGTATTACAAAAATAATGAAAGAAAGGACAAAAATATGGGTTTGTTATCATTTTCGGGAGGAATTCATCCATTTGATGGAAAGAGTTTATCCAAAAATAAAGCAATCTGCGATTATTTGCCAAAAGGTGATGGTGTATATCCATTATCACAGCATATCGGAGCACCTGCAAAGCCTTTGGTAAAAAAAGGTGACAGAGTATTAGTAGGACAGAAAATCGCAGAAGCGGCAGGTTTTGTGTCTGCTAACATCCATTCCGGTATATCTGGTACAGTAAAAACCATTGAGCCGAGAATGACAGTGGGTGGAACAAAGGTTGAGTCAATTATTATAGAAAACGATGGATTATTTGAGGAGGTTGACTTTTCTAAAAATGTAAAGCCTCTTGACCAAATGTATCGTGAAGATGTGAAAGAGGCCATTAAAGAAGCCGGTATTGTTGGTATGGGTGGTGCAGGCTTCCCAACCCATGTAAAGCTTTCCCCTAAGAATGAGGATGCCATTGATACCATTATTGTAAATGGTGCGGAGTGTGAACCATATCTTACTTCTGACTATAGAAGAATGATAGAAGAGCCTGAAAAGATTGTAGCAGGCTTGCAAATTGTGATTAATCTTTTTGATCATGCAACAGGTATTATTGCTGTTGAGGACAATAAGCCGGATGCCATTAAGATTTTGAAAGAATTAACAAAGGATATTGATAATATTAAGGTAAATGCCGTTAAAACCAAATATCCACAAGGAGCAGAACGGCAGCTTATCTATGCCAATACAAAGCGAGAGATTAATTCCTCCATGCTACCGGCGGATGCAGGTTGTATCGTACATAATATTGATACAATTTATGCAATTTATAGTGCCGTAGTGGAAGGAAAGCCTTTGTATGAACGTATTGTTACTGTTACCGGTGATGCTGTTAAGGATACAGCCAACTTTAGAGTCCGTATTGGTACCAATGCCAGAGAGTTAATTGATGCTGTTGGTGGTTTTAATATTGAGGATCCGGGTAAAATCATTTCCGGCGGTCCAATGATGGGGAAGGCCATCTTTTCTTTGGATGTACCAATTGTGAAGGGTTCTTCTGCATTACTTTGTTTCAGGGAAGATGAAGTATCTAATGTAGAACCTTCGAACTGTATTCGTTGTGGCCGTTGTGCCGAGGTTTGTCCCGGAAGGGTATTGCCAAGCAAACTGGCAACACTTGCAATGCATGGTAATGTAGATGAATTTGTGAAATGTGGTGGCATGGAATGTTGTGAATGTGGATGTTGTTCTTTCATTTGTCCGGCAAAGAGACATTTAACACAGACCATTGCCGGAACTCGTAAACAAGTATTAGCAAATCGAAAGAAGTAGGAGGTGGATCATTTGGAACAGAATATGAAAATTTCTTCATCTCCTCATATTCGGGATAAAGAAACAACAACAAATCTTATGGGTCAGGTAATCATTGCCTTAATGCCTGCTACCGCAGTTGGTATTTCTAATTTTGGTATGAGTGCCATTGTAACAATTTTAATTTGTATGATAAGCTGTATTGCATTTGAAGCATTATTCCAGGTAATGGTAGGTCGTAAGAATACCGTGCTTGATTTATCTGCTGCACTTACCGGATTATTGTTAGCTTTAAACTTACCGTCTGACGTACCATTTTGGTTACCGATTATTGGTTCTTTTTTTGCAATTATAGTTGTAAAGCAATTGTTTGGTGGTTTAGGCCAGAATTTTATGAATCCTGCATTAGGTGCCAGATGCTTTTTGTTAATTTCTTTTACAGGAAGAATGACTACATTTACTTATGATGCTGTAACAACTGCAACACCTCTTGCTAATTTAAAGGCAGGACAAGAGGTTGATGTATTATCCATGTTTTTAGGCACAACAGCCGGAACAATTGGCGAAACATCAGCATTAGCATTATTAATTGGTGGTTTGTTCTTATTATTCAGGAAAGTAATTAATTATCGGATTCCGGTATTTTACATCGGATCCTTTGCAGTATTTATTATTATCTACGAATTTGCTTCAGGAATGGGATTTGACGCAACCTATTTATTGGCACATCTTTGTGGTGGTGGTTTGATGTTAGGTGCATTCTTTATGGCTACTGATTATGTGACATCCCCGATTACACCCAATGGTAAAATTGTATTTGGTGTGTTACTTGGATTGTTAACATTTTTATTCCGTGTATTCGGTGGTTCGGCTGAAGGTGTTTCTTATGCCATCATTATTGGAAACCTGTTGGTTCCATTAATTGAGAAGATAACCGTTCCGAAATCCTTTGGAGAGGGGGCTAAAAAACATGAGTAAAGAAAGTATTTTGAATGCCATTTCTCTTATGTTAATTACATTAGTTGCCGGTTTGCTTTTAGGTGTTGTGTATGAGATTACAAAGGAACCAATTGCAAATGAACAGCAACGGGCTAAGGAAGAGGCTTATAAAACTGTTTTTGCGGATGCAAAGTCCTTTGAAGAAATAACGGTTGATACTGAGAATGTAGAACAGCAGTTGAAAGACCAGGGAATGGATGCAACAATCAATGAAGCCATGAAGGTATTTGATAGTTCCGGTGAATTTGCCGGTTATGTATTAACGGTTACGGATCATGAAGGTTATGGTGGGGATATACAGTTTGCCATGGGAGTAACCTTAGATGGTGTTACCAATGGCATCTCATTTTTATCTATTAGTGAAACTGCGGGTCTTGGTATGAAAGCAAAGGATGATGAATTTAAAAATCAATTTGCTGATAAACAGGTATCAAAGTTTACTTATACAAAAAGTGGTGCATCTGCTGATAATGAAATCGATGCCATATCCGGTGCCACAATTACAACTAATGCAGTAACCAACGGTGTCAATGCCGGTTTGTATTTTATTAGTACATTAGAATAGGAGGTAGGAAAATGAATAAAACAATAGATCGT
This sequence comes from Lachnospiraceae bacterium, assembly GCA_051880435.1. Taxonomy (GTDB): domain Bacteria; phylum Bacillota; class Clostridia; order Lachnospirales; family Lachnospiraceae; genus CAG-590. The sequence continues at coordinate 26,901 of JBJENY010000056.1, forward strand.
TTAAAATCAGGTATTATTACTGAAAATCCTACCTTTGTACAAATGTTAGGTATGTGTCCTACAATGGCTGTAACAACCTCAGCTATCAATGGTTTAGGTATGGGATTAACAACAACTGTAATATTAATTTTAAGTAATATGATGATATCAGCTCTTAGAAAAGTAATACCTGATAAGGTACGTATCCCTGCATATATCGTTATTGTTGCTTCCTTTGTAACCATTGTTCAGTTTTTATTACAGGGATTTGTTCCTTCCCTATATGATAGTCTTGGTATTTACATTCCATTAATTGTTGTTAACTGTATAATTCTTGGTCGTGCAGAAAGCTATGCATCAAAGAATAATGTTTGGTTATCTATGTTTGATGGTGTTGGAATGGGTCTTGGATTTACGGTTGGATTAACCGCCATTGGTATTTTTAGAGAGCTTCTTGGTGGCGGTTCTGTATTTGGCTATTGGATTATGCCGGAAAGCTATGAACCGGTTTCTATTTTGATTTTAGCTCCGGGAGCTTTCTTTGTACTTGCCTGTCTTGTTGCGGTACAGAACAAGGTTCGTCTTACAAAGGAAAAGAAAAAGTCCGGTTGTATTATTTTATGTGAAAAAGATAATGGATGTGCAACCTGTACCAATACATTGTGTGGCGGAAAAGCATTTACAAAAGAATCCGTTACAAAAAAACAGGAAGAGGAGGCGTAATATATGAAGTTATTATTAATTGCAATCGGTGCAGCATTAGTGAATAATGTAGTTTTAAGCCAGTTCCTCGGATTGTGCCCTTTTATTGGTGTTTCTAAGAAAGTAGAAACTGCTGCAGGTATGGGCGGAGCGGTAATTTTTGTAATTACAATTGCATCCGCAGTGACCAAATTAATTTATACTTTTGTATTAGAAAAACTTGGCATTACTTATTTACAGACAATTGTATTTATTTTAGTAATTGCGGCATTAGTTCAGTTTGTTGAAATGTTTTTAAAGAAAATGGTACCTTCCCTATATCAGGCCCTTGGTGTATTTTTACCTTTGATTACTACAAACTGTGCAGTTTTAGGTGTGGCTTTAATTAATGTTCAAAAGTCCTATGGATTTATTGAATCCGTAGTAAATGGTTTAGGAACTGCTGTTGGATTTACAATTGCTATCGTTATTATGGCAGGTATTCGTGAGAAGATTGAATATAATGATGTTCCGGAATCATTTAAGGGTACTCCAATTGTATTAATTACAGCCGGTTTAATGGCGATGGCATTCTTTGGATTTGCCGGTTTGATTAAGTAGGAGGTGCAATATGGGAATTAGTATAACATCTGTTTTAATTGCTATGGCGATGGTAGGTGGAACCGGTATTGTGATTGGAATCCTGCTGGGAATTGCCGGTGAGAAGTTTGAAGTAGAGGTTGATGAAAAGGAAGTTGCTGTTAGACAGTGCCTGCCGGGTAATAACTGTGGTGGTTGTGGATATCCCGGATGTGATGGTTTAGCTGCTGCAATCGCAAAACATGAGGCTCCTGTTAGTGCATGTCCTGTAGGTGGAGATGCAGTTGCCGAGGCAATCAGTGATATTATGGGTGTTACAGTTGGTAATACTGTGAAAATGACTGCCTATGTAAAATGTGCAGGTACTTGTGATAAGGCGAGGGATAATTATGAGTATGTAGGTGTTGAAGACTGTAAGTTAGCCCTTAATAATCCGGGTGGTGGTCCGAAAGCATGTACCTATGGCTGTACAGGTTTTGGCAGCTGTAAAAAAGCCTGTCCCTTTGATGCCATTGAGATTAAAGACGGGGTTGCTGTTGTAGACCCTGAAAAATGTAAAGCTTGTGGTAAATGTGTAGCAGAATGTCCAAGACATTTGATTGAGATAATTCCTGCGGACAGTACATGTAAAGTAACCTGTAGTTCAAAGGACAAAGGAGTAGAAGTAAAGAAGGTATGCCAGACCGGTTGTATTGGTTGCATGCTTTGTAAGAAGAATTGTCCTTCCGATGCGATTACCGTGGAGAATAATTTGGCACATATCGATCAGGAAAAGTGTACCCATTGTGGTATTTGTAAAGAAAAATGTCCTGTTAAGATTATTTTGTGATTACAATATTATTTATATGATGAAATGATAAGGTCAGACACTATGAAATATGTATGATTTACGATGATTATGTATTATTTTGTAGTGTCTGACCTTTATTTATATATTTTTTTCGATTTTTTTACAAAAATATTAATTTTTTGTAGATTTTTTTTGAATAATAGGGTATAATCGGATAGTAAACATATTATGTTAATCACAATTTGTTTGTTCTAATATAAAAAAATGAGCATATCTTGTTATAATAATAGTTTGGATTGCGGTCATGACATTTTTTGATTTAAAACAAAAAGAAGTGATTAATTGTAAAGATTGTATGAAGCTAGGCTATGTTGCGGATATAGAACTTGATCCTATGAATGGACAGTTGTGTGGTTTGATTGTGACAACTCCGGTTCGTTTCTTTTCCTGTTTTGGAAAGTGTATTCGCTATTATATCCGCCATTGTGATATTGTTCGTATCGGTCCGGATATTATTTTAGTTGACGTATGTCTAGAGGGGGCAATCATGAATGAGGATTAAAATTTAGGAGGATATACATATGAAGTGCCCATTTTGTGGTGATGATAACACAAGAGTAATTGATTCAAGACCGGCAGATGATAATTGTTCTATTCGAAGAAGAAGAGAATGTGATGATTGTGGTAAACGTTTTACTACATATGAGAAGGTTGAGACCATTCCACTCATTATTATTAAGAAGGATAAGACAAGAGAAACCTATGACCGTTCTAAGATTGAGTCTGGTGTTATTAAGTCTTGTCATAAGAGACCAATTTCCATTGATCAGATTGAAGATTGTGTTGACCGTATTGAAACAAAGATTTTTAATTTAGAGCATAAGGAAATTGACAGTACTGTGATTGGTGAAATCGTTATGGATGAATTAAAGTCTTTAGATGAAGTTGCTTATGTTCGTTTTGCATCGGTTTATCGAGAATTTAAGGATGTTAATATTTTTATGGATGAGTTAAAGAAATTGTTAAAATAATCGTATTCTTTCTTATTAGATTTTTTGAAAGCACATGTTTGAACATTTTGTGAAACATGTGCTTTTGTTATTGTATTTATATCTATATTTCTATATAATTTTCTTTGTTCATACTTGTAGATGGAAAAGGAGAATTTTCATGTACAGTAAAGTTTTAAGTTGCACGCTTCATGGAGTCGAAGGTCGTTTGATTACAGTGGAGTGTGATGTCAGTGACGGCTTACCAATGTTTAATATGGTAGGTTTTCTTGCTTCTGAAGTCCGGGAATCCAGTGACAGGGTTCGTACAGCTGTTAAAAATTCCGGATATCGAATGAAACCCCAACGCGTTACCATTAATTTATCACCGGCAGATATTCGAAAGGAGGGTGCCATATTTGATTTACCCATTAGTATCGCATTATTATCAGCCTTTGGTTATATTCCCGCTGATAATCTGAAAAGTACACTTATTATTGGGGAATTGTCTCTGAATGGTGATATCAGACCGGTAAAGGGTATTTTGCCTATTGTTGATTTTGCAAAGAAAAACAATATCAATACCGTAATTCTTCCTTTTGATAATAGAACAGAAGGGGTTATTGTGCCGGGGCTTACCGTTTATGCTGCAAAAACATTAAAGGAAGTTGTGAATCACCTTATGGAATCAAAATTAATGAAACCTGTGGAGTATATTGACTCCTTTGTAGACAATATGGATTGCTTTGATGTTGATTTTGCAGATGTTAAAGGACAGCAAATTATAAAACGGGCTATGGAAATTGCAGTATCCGGTATGCATAACATATTAATGATTGGTCCACCCGGTGCCGGAAAGTCAATGATTGCCAAAAGAATTCCAACAATTATGCCATCCCTTACTTATGAGGAAAGTATAGAGATAACAAAAATATATAGTGTGAATGGTCTCATTGATTCCAATACAGGATTATTAGTAAAACGTCCCTTTCGGACACCACATCATTCCATTACAGCGGCTTCATTAATTGGTGGCGGGAAGGTTCCAAAGCCCGGTGAAATCAGTTTATCCCATAATGGTGTATTATTTTTGGATGAATTTCTGGAATTTAATAAAAATACGATTGAAATGATGCGTCAACCAATGGAAGATGGAGAAATTACAATTTCCAGATTATATGGTAATTACACATTTCCCTGTAATTTCATGTTGGTTGCTGCCATGAACCCCTGTCCTTGTGGTTATTTTCCGGACCAAAGTAAATGTCATTGCACCTCAAATGAAATTCATCACTATTTAAATAAAATATCTTATCCCATGTTAGATCGAATTGATATGAGTGTTGCTATTAAAAAAATGGAATATCATGATTTATATCAATCAAAAAAACAAGAAACATCAAAAGAAATAAAGCAACGTGTCTTAAAAGCAATTCATATGCAAAACAATCGATTTGCAAATTTACCTATTCATTTTAATTCCCAAATTCCTGATAACCTGTTAAATCGGTGGTGTTATTTAGGAAAAAAAGAAGAACAGCTTAGAAAAGATATTTTTGAAAAATATAGTATGTCAGCAAGAGGTATGAATAAGTTAATGAAGGTTGCCAGAACCATAGCGGATTTGGATGAATCGGAAGAGATAACAACAGACCATATATGGGAGGCATTATCTTTCCGTATGATGAATTTTCATAATGGAGGTGATTTCATATGATGTACCAGGATAAATATTGGTTTTGGTTATTAAATGCACCGGGTATCACCAGACAGAAAGCCGGAAAAATGCTAGATGTATTTCGGGAACCTGAATATATATACTATGCATCGTCACAAGAGTTAGCTTCATTTTTTAAAACAGACCAACAATTAGAACGGTTTATGGAATGGAAAGACTTAAAGGAAGTAAACAGGTTATATGAAAAAAATCAAAGTCTTAATATACAGTTTTGCCACTATCATAGTATCAATTATCCCAAAAAATTTAAGGAAATACCAGACCCTCCATTAGGAATTTATTACAAAGGTACTTTACCTGATGACAATCAGTTATCCATTGCGATTATCGGTGCCAGAAATTGTACCAGATATGGAAAGGAAATGGCTGAATACTTTGGAAAAGAATTGGGAAAACATAATGTACAGGTAGTAAGTGGACTTGCAAGAGGCATTGATGGATGTGCACATCGGGGAGCTTTACTGGGGAATGGATATACGATTGGTGTCTTAGGCGGGGGGATTGATCAGGTATATCCAAAGGAAAATTATCATTTGTTTATGGAAATGGAACAAAGAGGAGGAATCATTTCAGAAAGTAACATTGGCATAAAACCCTATTCCTCTTTGTTTCCTGAACGTAATCGATTAATTGCCGGTTTGTGTGACGGTATATTGGTTGTGGAAGCCATGGAAAAAAGCGGTACTTTTATTACTGTAGACCAGGGACTTGATCAGGGGAAAGATATCTTTGCAATTCCGGGTCGTATTTTAGATGAAAAAAGTGCCGGATGCAATCGTTTAATTAAGCTTGGAGCACATATGGTTACAGATGTTTCAGATATATTAAACTACTATCATTTAAGTGGGGTAAAAGATGATAATCCCAATTTTTGTCATTACAAAGAAGATGTAATTGAAAAAATGTCCCTTGCACCCACAGATAAAATGGTGTATAGTTGTTTGCAAATTGAACCGAAATATTTAGATGACATTATAGAGGAAGTTAATTTAGCTCCGCAAGAGGTTTGTAAATCATTAAATCATTTGGTGATACTAGGCATAATAACAGAAATAGCATGTAATTATTATGGCATAAAGATTGGATAAATTGGGAGGTGCCACAGTATGGCAAAGAATCTTGTAATTGTAGAGTCCCCTGCAAAAGCAAAGACAATTAAAAAATTTTTAGGTAGTAATTATGAAGTAATTGCTTCAATGGGACATGTTCGTGATTTACCTAAATCTCAAATGGGAATTGATATTGAAAATAATTTTGAACCCAAATATATTACCATCAGGGGAAAAGGAGATTTATTATCTGATTTACGTAAGGCAGTAAAAAAAGCAGATAAAGTGTATCTTGCAACTGACCCTGACCGTGAGGGAGAAGCCATATCGTGGCACCTGATTTATGCATTAAAGCTTGAAAATAAAAATTATAAAAGAATTACCTTTAATGAAATTACAAAGAATGCAGTTAAAAATTCCATTAAGGAAGCAAGAGATATTGATATGAATCTTGTTGATGCACAACAGGCACGTCGTGTTTTGGACCGTCTTGTTGGTTATGAAATCAGTCCTGTTTTATGGGCTAAAATTAAAAGAGGGTTAAGTGCCGGTCGTGTACAGTCTGTGGCACTTCGTTTGGTTTGTGACAGAGAAGATGAGATTAATGCTTTTATTCCTGAAGAATATTGGACATTAGAGGCTGTTATTCATACTGACAAAACAAAGAAACCATTTATGGCAAAGCTTACGAAAACCCCTTCGGGTAAGGCTGATATTCATTCAAAGGAAGAAATGAATGTTGTATTAGAGGCTTTAAAAAATAAAAATTTATCTGTTAAGGATATAAAGAAAAGTAATCGTGTGAAAAAAGCACCATTACCATTTACTACATCTACATTGCAGCAGGAAGCGGCGAAAAAACTGAATTTTGCTACAGGAAAGACTATGCGTATTGCACAGCAGTTATATGAAGGTGTAGAAATTAAGGGCAAAGGCAGTATTGGTTTGATCACATATTTAAGAACTGATTCAACCCGTATTTCCAATGAAGCCCATGGAGCAGCTATTGATTATATTAAAGATAAATATGGTGAGAATTATGTTGGAAGTGTAACACAGTCTTCCAATAATACGAAAAAAATTCAGGATGCCCATGAAGCAATCAGACCAACGGATATTACATTAAATCCGGTTGTGTTAAAGGACCAGCTTTCAAGAGATCAATTTCGTTTATATCAATTAATATATAATCGTTTTCTGGCAAGCCGTATGGCGGGTGCAGAATATGAAAGCACAACTCTTAAACTGGCATGTGAAGGTTATGAATTTGGTGCCACTTCTACAAAGATGCTTTTTGAAGGCTTTATGGCTGTTTATGCAATTGAAGATGAAAATGATGAGTCAAAGAACCTGTTCAAGGATATTGACGAAAATACATTTTTTTCAGTGGAAGAATTAGTGGATAAGCAGCATTTTACACAACCACCTGCTCATTATACGGAAGGTTCTTTGGTAAAACAAATGGAGGAGTTAGGCATTGGTCGTCCAAGTACTTATGCACCAACAATTTCAACCATTTTGGCCAGAAGATATATTGTAAAAGAAAATCGTAATTTATATGTAACAGAGATTGGAGAAGCAGTTAACAGCATTATGGTAAAAGCCTTTCCTGTTATTGTTGATACTGAGTTTACTGCTAATTTAGAAACCCTGCTTGATAAGATTGAAGAAGGGTTAATTGACTGGAAGACAGTAATTGTTAATTTTTATCCGGATTTAGATGAAGCAGTTAAGCTTGCCAATAAAGAGTTAGAGCATGTTAAAATAGAAGATGAAGTATCGGAAGAGCTTTGCGATGAGTGTGGACGTAATTTGGTTATTAAATATGGTCCTCATGGTAAGTTTTTAGCATGTCCGGGATTCCCTGATTGTAGATTTACAAAACCATATTTTGAAAAAATTGGAGTCCCATGTCCTGAATGTGGTAAGGATATTGTGCTGAAAAAATCAAAAAAAGGTCGTAAATACTATGGATGTATTGATAATCCTAATTGTGAATTTATGACATGGCAAAAACCTTCAAAGTTCAATTGTGAAAAATGTGGCAGCATTATGTTAGAAAAGGGCAACAAGCTTGTATGTAATAATACAGATTGTAGTTATGTTTGTAATAAACCGAAAGAGTAGTTGATCTGTTCTTTTGTCGCCCTCTTTTTATAAAATTGTTGTTATTGTCAGAAAATTGTGTTAAAATTATGACATATTGGAGGGTGAATATGAGTGTTCAACTTTTAGATAAGACGAGAAAAATCAATCAGTTGTTACATAATAACAGTTCTCACAAGGTAGTCTTTAATGATATATGCAAAGTTTTAAGTGAAATTCTTGAATCTGATATTTTAGTAATCAGCAAAAAAGGTAAAGTACTGGGAATTAAGAATCGTTCTGATATCAGTGTTATTACAGAGATGATTGCGAAGGATGTGGGAGGATTCATTGATAATATGTTAAATGAACGTTTGCTTGGTGTGTTATCTACGAAAGAGAATGTTAATTTAGCAACCCTTGGTTTTGAATTTGATAATTTGGATCAGTATCAGGCTATCATTTCACCAATTGATATTGCCGGTGAACGATTAGGTACTGTGTTTATGTATCGTTTAAATCAACCTTATACCATAGACGATATTATTTTAAGTGAATATGGAACTACGGTTGTGGGTCTTGAGATGATGAGAAGTGTGAATGAAGAAAATGCCGAAGAAACAAGAAAGCTTACGATTGTTCGTTCTGCAATCAGTACATTGTCTAACTCAGAGCAAGAGGCGATTGTACACGTGTTTGATGAGCTTAAGGACATGGAAGGTATTCTTGTTGCTTCTAAGATAGCAGATCGTGTGGGCATTACAAGGTCTGTTATTGTGAATGCACTTCGTAAGTTTGAAAGTGCCGGTGTGATCGAAACCAGGTCTTCAGGAATGAAAGGTACGTATATTAAGGTTTTGAATGAATTGATTTTTGATGAGGTTAAAAGTTTACAACATTAATTAAATAGATAAAATGGATTTTGAATAGCAAAAGGATTTGTGGGTTCTCTCATGAGTCCTTTGCTATGTTTATTGATAGTAAAATTTTTATAGTTATTGTTAACAATTGGAAAAGATACAGAAAGGAAGAGTCTATGATTAATACGAATATTTATAATTATATTAATGTGTTGGATAAAGCAGCTGATGCGGCTAATGCCAGAAATGAAGTACTGGCTAACAATATTGCCAATGTAGATACACCGAATTACAAGCGAAAAGATGTATCCTTTCAAAATTATTTGGAACAGGCATTAATTGGTGCAGAATCCTTAGACACAAGAGTTGCCGAAGTGAATACCCATTTATCGGATTTTGGTGGAGTTACCTATACAGATTCTTCCGTTTTGTCTTATCGTTTGGACGGTAATAATGTTGATATTGATACAGAAAATGCATACTTAGCAGAAAATCAGATTCGGTATAATGCATTAGTGGAGCAAATTGGACAGGAATTTAGTAGATACAAGACAGTTCTTTCTTAAATAGGGGGGATGAATGATGAGTAGTGGAATTTTTAATGCTATGGATGTGGCTGCGACAGGAATGACTGCGCAGCGAACAAGAATGGATATTATTGCACAAAATATTGCGAATGTTAATACAACAAGAGATGAGAATGGGGAAGTTTACAAGCGTCAGACTGTTGTATTTCAGGCAAATTCTAATGTGACATTTGATACGGTACTTAGCAATAAGCTAGAAAGTTTTCAAGCCAGAGGAGTTAAGATTGCTGCCATTGTAGAAGATACAACAGAAGGTGCAATGGTCTATGACCCTACCCATCCGGATGCTGATGAAAACGGTTATGTTACCTATCCGAATGTTAATACAGTAACAGAAATGACAAACCTGATAGATGCAAGCCGGTCATATGAGGCTAGTGCAACAGCATTTGAAGCGGCAAAGGCAATGGCTGCAAAGGGATTAGAGTTATTTAATTAGTCAGACAGTTAAAATGATAGTTGTTAGATAGGAGTTTTATTATGGCATTATCGGCGATTCATGGAATTCTTAATAATGATACAATATTGAATAATGTTAATACTGCTGCGGTTACCACAGATAATCGTACAGCTTTTGACAGTTTGTTAACCTCGGCTATTAATATGTACAAAGAAACGGATGAATATCAGAATAAAGCAGAAGAATCAGAAATTAATTTTGCATTAGGTTATTCTACAAGTACCCATGATTTAGCCATTGCACAGCAAAAAGCTAATATTTCTTTGCAATACACTGTTAAAGTAACAAATAAAGTATTAGAGGCTTATAAAGAATTAATGAATTTACAAATTTAAAAATAAATACAAAGGATTATTTGATCCATAATAAGGAGCAATATGTTAGAAAGATTAAAGGGGATTCAGACAAGATTTTTAGAGTTTTGGAACCGATTTACCAGTAAACAAAAAACATTAATAGTATCAATAACGGCGGCGGTGATTTTAACACTGGTGGCGTTAATTGTGTTGCTTAATCGTACGAATTATGTTGATTTGGTAACCTTTGATAATACGGCTGATGCGGCTAGTGCAAAAGCGGTTTTAGATGAAAGTGCGATTCCATATAAAGTATCCGGCAATGGATTATCCTTTACGGTAGATGAAAAAAATGAAGCCCAGGCCAGACTTGCCCTTGGTGAGAATAATATTGCCACGAATGTGAATAAGGATGTAGACTGGGCATTAAATAACAGTATGTCAACAACTGATAGTGAACGAGCTTTAAAGCAAAAAATTCTTACTCAGAATCAAATCGGTAAAGATTTAGAGTTAATTGAAGGCATTAAACAGGCATCTGTACAGATTACGGTTCCGGATAGTACAAACTCTTTATTATCAAGTGAAAAAGAAACGTCGGCCAGTGTATTATTAATTACAACGGGAGATTTTGATTCTGCAAATGTGGAAGGCGTTGCAAATTATGTAGCAACATCCCTTGGTAATAAAACAACGAATGCAATCCGTATTGTAGACCAAACCGGTGCATTGCTTTTCGGAGGCGATAATGATGTGAGTACTGCAGCAGGTTCTGCAGCACAAACTGTTAAAATTACCAATCAGGTAACTGAAAATCTTCAGGATCAGGTTCGTGGATTATTTGTTAATTCCGGTATTTTTAATGATGCAGAGGTTAAGGCAAATCTGGATATTGATTTGGATGCAACAACAATAAATGATGAACATCACTATACAGATGATACAGAAGAGGATACAGGTCCTTTAGTTGAACAATATACATATGATGCAGCGAATGTGGATGGTACAAGTGGTATTCCCGGAACGGATTCTAATGATGATTTGATAGAGGATTACGAAATACTTACTTCAACAAGTGCTAACAGTAGTGCAAGTGTAGTGAAAAATGTGTTTCATGACAGTGTTACAAATACTGTAACAGAAAAAGCAGTTGGAACTGTTAATACAAAGAATTCAACAATTGCTGTTGTTTTGCTTAAGTATAAGATTTATGATGAAGCAAATATGAAAAAAGCAGGGGAGTTAAAAGGAACAAACTTTGAGGCTTTTCAAAACGAAAATAGTGAAAAAACCCCACTTATAGTTGAAGATGAAACCTATGCTTTAGTAGAAAAAGCAACAGGTATCTCTCAGGAGAATATTCAGATTCAGGCTTTTGAAGTACCTTTGTTTTATCCAAAGGAAGAAAGTGCAGCCGATACTGTTACAAATTACTTACAGTTTTTGTTAGCCATATTAATTGTTGCATTGTTGTGCTTCGTTGTATTTAAGGGAATGAAGCCGGTTGAGGTTACGGAATTAGAACCGGAATTATCTGTAGAACAATTATTAGCTACTACAAAAGAAAATCAAACTTTGGAAGATATTGAGTTTAGTGACAAATCTGCTACAAGACAACAGATTGAACGATTTGTGGATGAAAATCCGGAAGAGGTTGCTCTGTTACTTCGTAACTGGTTAAATGATGATTGGGATTAGTTTAACTAATATCTGGGAGGTAAATTATGTCTGCATATGATAATGGAGATATTTCTGGAATTCAAAAAGCAGCAATTTTGTTGATTTCTTTAGGTCCGGAAAAATCTGCTAATGTATTTAAACATTTAAAAGATGATGAAATAGAATCTTTGACTTTGGAAATTGCAAACACAAGAAGTGTTCCGCCTGATTTGAAAGAACGTGTGTTAGAAGAGTTTTATGAGGTCTGTCTGGCACAACAGTATATTGCTGAAGGTGGTATCGGATATGCAAAGGAGCTTCTTGATAAAGCACTTGGTGAAGAAAAGGCAAAGGATGTTATCGGAAGATTGACAGCTTCATTGCAGGTTAGACCTTTTGAATTTGTTCGTAAAGCGGATCCGTCTCAATTGCTTAACTTTATTCAGGATGAGCATCCACAGACAATTGCTTTGATTTTGGCTTATTTACCATCTAGTCAGGCTGCAGCAGTAGTTGGTGCCCTGCCACCGGAAAAACAGGCGGATGTTGCAAAACGTATTGCCTTAATGGATCGTACAAGTCCGGATGTCATTAAAGAGGTTGAGAAGGTGTTGGAAAAGAAGTTGTCGTCTTTAGTAAATCAGGATTATACAATTGTTGGTGGTGTAGATGCCATTGTTTCTATTTTGAATACTGTAGATAGAAGCACAGAGAAACATATTATGGAAACATTAGAAATTGAAGAACCGGAATTAGCAGATGAAATCCGTCGTAAGATGTTCGTATTTGAGGATATCTTAAGTCTTGATAATCGTGCAATTCAGACCGTCCTTCGTGAAGTTGATAACAGTGAGCTTGCAATCGCTCTTAAGAATGCAAACGAAGATGTACAGAATTGTATTTTCAACAACTTATCATCCCGTCTTGCAAGTATGATAAAAGAAGATATGGAATATATGGGTCCTGTTAGATTAAAAGATGTAGAAGATGCACAGCAGAAAATTGTTAATATTATACGTAAGTTAGAAGACACCGGTGAGATTGTAATTTCACGTGGTGGAGGAGATGAGATTATTGTCTAATTTAATTAAATCAGGCTTTGTAGCATTTTCCCAAGATAATAAATTGGTAATTGATGCAAATCAAAATAAAATAATACAGGCAATTGATTCTTCTGTTGGAACAAAAGATGAGGAAACGATGGAAGAAGCTTTAGCGGAAGCTTTAATTCGGGATGCTGAATTAGATGGTGTTGATTTTGGTGATGATGTTTTAACCCTTGATACGTCAGAACTACCTAATTTAGGGGATTTGAATCCGGATTTAAATCAGGTTACCTCTGAAGTGTTAAATTCTGCGAAACAGGAAGCTGAAGATATTATTAATGGTGCTCATGATGAAGCGGAGCAATTGCGTGCCAATGCATATGATGAAGCAGAACAAATTCGAAAAAATGCTTATGATGAGGGATATGAAACAGGGTATCAAGAGGCAGTTGCAAAAGCGAATGAAGAACTATCTGTCAAATTAGAAGAAATAGCGTGTCAAAAGCAGGCATTACAAGAAGAACAGGAACAATTTAAATCTGATTTGTTACAGGAAACAGAAAAAAGAATGGTTGATATTCTTTGTAAACTAATTCATTCTGTTACCGGTGTTGCAATCGAAAATCAAAAAAATGTTTTGTTATATATGATTAACCGTGCAATGCAAGACCAGGATAACAGCAAGCACTTTGTAATCAAACTGTCATCTAAGGATTTTCCTTTAGTAAGTGAAAGAAAGAATGAGATTTATGGAGCGATGAATCCTAATATTGATATCGAATTATTTGAAGATGCGAAATTATCTGATTATCAATGTATCATAGAAACAGATAATGGAATGGTTGATTTGAGTCTGGATGTACAATTAAACAATTTGACACAGGCATTAAAGTTAATGATAAAGGACTAGGTGATAACTTGGGTATTGATTATAATGCTTACTTATCTTTAGCAGATAAATCATATGTAAAAGAATTAGGTAAAGTTGCCAAAATAGTAGGACTTACTGTTGAATCAGTAGGTCCTACATGTAAATTAAATGATTTATGCAAAATTATATCAAAGGACGGAAAACATGAGGTTATGGCAGAAGTAGTCGGTTTTCGCGATAGCCGTGTATTACTGATGCCCTTTGAAAGCGTAGATGGTATTGGGCTTGGTGCTACTGTTGTTAATACCAAAGAACCCTTAAAGGTATTTGTGGGACCGGAATTACTTGGTCGTTCGCTGGATGGTTTGGGAAGACCAATGGATGGGAAAGAATTAAATTTAAAAGATGCTTATCCCATTGAAGCACCCCCTCCGGATGCCTTAAAAAGAAAAATGATTTCCGAGGTTTTGCCATTAGGTGTAAAAGCGGTAGATGGCATGATTACAGTTGGAAAAGGACAGCGTATTGGTATCTTTGCCGGATCAGGAGTTGGTAAATCTACTCTTATGGGTATGTTTGCAAGAAATACAAAAGCAGATATCAATGTGATTGCTTTAATTGGAGAGCGTGGCAGAGAGGTTCGGGAATTTATTGAACGAGATTTAGGTGAAGAAGGCTTAAAGCGTTCTGTACTTGTAATAGCAACATCAGATAAACCGGCTTTAATCCGTAATAAGGCAGCCAAAACAGCAACAGCAATTGCAGAGTATTTTAGAGATCAGGGTAAAGATGTTTTGCTTATGATGGATAATATGACCCGTTTTTGTATGGCTCAAAGAGAAATAGGATTAGCTTCCGGAGAACCTCCTGTTACAAGAGGTTACCCACCTTCTGTATATTCAGAGCTTCCTAAAGTTTTAGAACGTGCGGGTAATTCTGAAAAAGGTTCCATTACCGGTCTTTATGCGGTTTTAGTTGACGGTGATGACTTTAATGAACCAATATCAGATACTGCCCGTGGTATTTTGGATGGGCATATCATTTTATCCAGAAAACTCGGCCATAAAAATCATTATCCGGCAATCGATGTATTACAAAGTATTTCCCGTTGTATGAGTGGTATTGCAACAAAAGAACATAAAGCAGTAGCCGGTAAGATTAAGGAAGTTTTAGCTACTTATGATGAGGCAGAGGATTTAATTAATATAGGTGCTTATAAAAATGGATCAAATCCTGATATTGATTTTGCAATATTAAAAATTCGCCAGGTGAATGAATTTTTAACCCAGGATGTGGATAGTAAATATAATTTTGATGATGAAATTTCTATGATGAAACAAATATTTGAATAGTAAATTTCCGGGAGTTGATATGGCTAAATTTGTTTACGAAATGCAGAACATTCTTAATATTAAGTACAAATTAGAGGATCAGGCGAAACAAAATTATATGGCTGTTCAGGCAAAATTAAACGAAGCAACGGATTATTTAAACTTATTAGAACAACGAATGTCTGATTACATGAATCAATATATTATGCTTGTTTCTAATGAATTAGAGATTTTAGAAATTGAAAACTGTAAAAATTCCATTATATTAATGGAAAGCTACATTACAGAACAAAAACAGGTAATTCATGAAATAGAACAGGAATTAGAACGTGCATTAATTAAGCTTAATGAAGCTATGAAGGAACGTAAAATTCATGAAAAATTAAAAGAAAAACAATTTGAGCGGTTTAAAGAAGAATTGAACCAGGAAGAAATGAAAGAAATCGATGAACTGGTAAGTTATCGATATAATGATACAGACTCGGAGGACGAATAATGGCAAAAAAAAATAAAAAGCAAAAAAATGAAAATGAAGAAAGTATTGGTAGCAAAATTGTTTCTATTATTTTTGTTGTTTTGATTATTGTTATATGGTTAGTTATTTTGGCTGCATTCATTCGTCTTGATGTTGGCGGATTTGGTAGCGGTTTTCTTCGTCCGGTACTAAAGGACGTTCCTGTTATTAATAAAATTTTACCGGAACCGACCCAGGAGGAATTAGAAGAAGAAATAGAAGAAAATGGTTCTGACCAGATTGCAACCATGTCACAGGCGAAAGATATGATTGCAAAATTACAGGAAGAAAATGAAAAATTAACAAAAAATAATAAGTCATTAAAGGAGAATGTAGACGATTTAGAACAGGAAGTTGCAAGACTTAAGGTGTTTGAATCGGAACAGGCAGACTTTAAAAAACAAAAAGAACAATTTTATAACGAAATAGTCTATGGAGAAAAGGCTCCGGATGCCGATACATATAAAGAATGGTATGAGAGCATTGATGCTGCAAATGCAGAAGCAATTTATCGACAGGTTATTTCTAACGGACAGGCAAATGCCGAGCTTAAGAGTTTGGCTAAAACTTATGAGAATATGAAACCTGCAGAAGCAGCTGCTGTATTAGAAAAAGTGGCAAATTTGGATACGGTTGCAGAGATTTTAACTGCTATGAAGGCAGAAAGCAGAGCAAAAATTATGGATGAATTTTCTCCTGATTTTGCTGCACTGGTAACCAAAAAGATGATGCCTTAGCCATTACAATTGGTACGAAAGGAGGCATAATATGAAGGTAAATGAAAGTACAAATGCTACCAATTTACTGGCAGTTGGTGTACAGGCAAAAAAATCAGATTCTGAAAATTTTATTGATTTTGCCAATGTATTATCCAATGCATCTGATTCGAAAATATCCTCAACTACAAGTAACAAAGATTTAGTTGTTGATGTTTCTTATGAAAAGGACAGTAATCACAATGTGAATCATACTTCCACAGAGGATTTAGTAGAGGATGTAAAAGGACAGGATGTTAATAACAATCAAATTCAAAATGATCAAAATGATTGTGAAAAAGAAACAATATCTGATGAGGATTCTTTCGTTAATGATGCTGGTAGGTCAGATGAAGCCCAATTAGATAGTACAGAAAATATGGAGCAGGTAATTGAAAGTTTAAGTTGTTTGCTGAATGAAATTGCACAAATTCTTAACATATCTCTTGAGGATTTGGCTGAATCCATGGAAAAACTTGGATTTACTCCGGAAGATTTATTAAATGGTGACAGCATGAAACAGTTGTTTCTTACGCTAAAGGATGCTGATACAACTGACTTGATTATGAATGAAGAATTAAACAATCAGTTTCAAGAGCTTCTTGGTAAAGTGGATGAGTTTCTTAACATGTTATCAGATGAAGAAATTGCAGTAAGCGAAAATGTTTCTTTATCAGAGGTGGTTTCTTTTACAGTTGATGATTCTGAAAACGGTAAGGAAATAATGTCAGATAACATTTCTGATAATACGGAAATTACATCTGTTTCTAAGCAGGAGGAACCTGTTGTAGTAGTTGAAGATAACAGAAACAGTTCTAATCAAAAAAATGAATCTAACCAGACAGATGGGAAAGCTTTTTCCGATCATCATGAGATATCTGCTTCAAAATCAGATAATAAGGAGAATCCTTTTGAAAATCCGATTCTTCAAAATATTCAGGATTCGTTTCATCAAGTTGAAGGAGCTTCTGCATTAAATGGTCAGCCACCTGTTTCCCCTGTAGAAATTATCAATCAGATTGTTGAACAGGTAAAAGTACAGATGAATCAGGATAATACTTCTCTCCAAATGCAGTTATATCCGGAGCATCTTGGTAAAATACAAATTAATGTAATTGCAAAAGAAGGTATTATGACCGCACAGATTATTGCAGAAAATGATGCTGCAAAGCAAGCGATTGAAGGTGGTCTTGCAAGTTTGAAGGAAACTTTAGAAAGCCAGAATATTAAAGTTGATGCAATTGAAGTAATGGTATCAACAACCGGTTTCCAACAAAATGATGACAGAAATGGTTTTTCTAATGAACAGCCCAAAGGAAAAAAGAATCGGAAACTTGATTTATCGGCTATGGATGACGAGGAATTATCAACAGAAGATGCAGTTGAAGTTGAAAAAATGAAAGCAACCGGAAGTAGTGTAAGTTATTCTGTTTAATACTTTAATTTTCTTTTTGTCATACCGATATATTTAGTATAAATAAAAAAGGAGGTAATATTATGCCAATTGGAATTGATACATCTACAGCAGGAGCCGTTGGTGGTACATCCGGTAATAACAATACTAATGCCAATAACATGGATAAGGATATGTTTTTACAATTGTTAGTTACCCAGATGCAGTATCAGGATCCTATGAATCCAACAGATAATACAGAGTATATGTCACAGTTAGCTCAGTTTTCTACCTTGGAAGCCATGCAAAATCTTGGTAATACAATTTCCAGCGGTCAGATGATGAGTCTTACAGGACAATATGTGATATTAAATGTTCCGGATGCAGCAGGAAATATGTCCCAGGTAAGTGGAATTGTTGATTATGTAACTGTTAATGACGGAAAAACGTATTTTCATATTAATGATAATTATTATTTGTCTGATTATTTGGATTCTGTAGTCAGTTATGATTATTTAGAGCATTTATCTAATTCAGTGAATTCAGGTGACACAAATGCAGACAGTGAAAACGAAAACGCCGATGGAGGTTTAGAGGCTTAATCAAAAGGAGTTGATTAAATGGATTTTGTACAAAGTTCTTTTGTATCTATGGACCAGGCAGCTTTCTCATATCTTAATCACACAAAAAAAGATGCAAAATCGAAAGATACGACTAACAATCAGGTTGTCTCCTTTCAGGAGGTTTTGCAAAAAAAGAAAGATGTTGCAAATAACCAGTCAGATTTGGTATTCTCTAAACATGCAAACGAACGTCTTTTATCAAGAAATATTAATTTAAATGAAGAACAAATGGTCCGTTTGAATCAGGGTGTATTAAAAGCAAGAGAAAAAAGTATTAATGAATCTTTGGTTATGATGGATAATATTGCATTTATTGTGAATGTGAAGAATAATACCGTTGTAACAGCCATGGATCAGGAAACAAATGATAACAATGTTTTTACAAATATTGACGGAGCAGTAATCGTATAGCTGGACCTTTATGGAAGCTATTGTCTCTTGAATGCCGGATAGAGACACCGTCAGGAGAGTTTAGGAGGTCGTTTATTATGATGAGATCGCTTTATTCTGGTGTTGCAGGTTTGAAAACACACCAGACAAAAATGGACGTTATTGGTAATAATATTGCCAATGTAAATACGGTTGGATTTAAGTCCAGTAATGTGTTATTTAAAGATGTTTTATATCAGACAACACAAAGTGCAACAGGTGCAACAGCCGATTCGGGTGGTACAAATGCAAGACAAATTGGTTTGGGAACTACTGTAGCAACAGTATCTGTTTCGCAAACATCCGGTTCTGCACAATCTACAAATAATCCATATGATTTAATGATTAATGGTGATGCATTTTTTGTAGTAAATCGTGGTGGTACAAATTACTTTACAAAAGTAGGTGCCTTTGATAAAGATAGTGCCGGTAATCTTGTAACCGGTAATGGTGAATTTGTTATGGGGTGGCAGGTAGATCCTGATAATCCTACCCAAATTAAAAAGGATACTGTATCTGTATTAAGACCGGAGGCAGAAGAAAATCAAACTGCTTCTCCTGAAATGACATCAAGAACATATATGAATGGTTCTATTGACGAGACAGATCCCGATTTATTGACTGATGATGGTGTTGTTACATCTGTATCAATTTATGATAATTTAGGTTATTCCTATACTGTTAAGTTAAGTTTAAAACAAGACCCTAATGATACAAGTTTATATAGCCTAAGCGTAGTATCCATTAAGGATGAAAATAATGAAGATATTTCGGCAAATTACGATTATTCCCTGAATTATAGTGCCATTAAATTTAATCCAAGTACAGGTACTTTTTATGGTGTAAATGGTCAGGAAGGCTTAAAAAGTACAATGTTAACCATTACACCAAAGAATACAAATGTTGGTAACGTGTTCCAGGATCCAAATCAGGACCCTCCTGTAACAGGAATCGAAATTGATTGTTCTCCACTTACAATGTATTCAACAACCGGAGGAAAATCAAAAGTTGAAACCCACAGAGGTGGTACTGATACAACCGGAGCAGGTCGTCCTGTTGGTTCTTTGACAGATGTCAGTATTGATACACAGGGTATGATTTTTGGTGTATATAATAATGGTGTTACAAGATTACTTGGACAAATTGCTGTTGCAAACTTTACAAATCCTGCCGGTCTGGAAGCAATTGGTAATAGTTTATATAAAGAAACACAGGCATCTGGTGAGTTCGATGGTATTGGTACAGATATTGGAAGTATTGGTGGAACAATGTCTCAGGGTGTTTTGGAAATGTCAAATGTTGATTTATCAAAAGAATTTACAGAAATGATTGTTACACAAAGAGGTTTCCAAGCAAACTCAAGGATTATTACAGTATCGGATACGCTAATAGAGGAACTGGTTAACTTGAAACGATAAGAAATGAATTAGATGCATCATGTTATTTCATGGTGCATCTTTTCGTGTTGTTTACATTTTTTCCATAATGTGAGGTGACAGATATGATAGAATTAACGAAATTTAATGATTGTAAATTTACGGTTAACGCAGATATTATTGAAGTTGTTGAGGAAACCCCGGATACAGTAATCACATTAACAACAGGAAAAAAAATCATTGTGAAGGAATCAAGAAAAGAAGTTGTTGACCTTGTAATTTCTTATAAAAAGGCAATATATAGTAATATAATGTAAATTTTAGTAGCATATATTGAAATTTTGTGTTAATATAGTGTATATATTTGTATAGGGGATTTTTATGCCCATTTGGATGAAAAGCATACGCGAGAGGTAAGAATTGTGGATATAGCAACAATAATTGGATTGATATTAGGATTAGCATTAATGGTATATGGTATGGTAACCGGTGATATGGGTGCGGCAGCTGTTAAAGAATTTCTTCATTTTCCTTCTTTCCTGATTACATTTGGTGGTACCCTTGGTGCTGTATTAGCCGGTGTTTCAATGAGCGACTTTCTTACAGGTTTAAAGTCTATGTCATTGATTTTTAAAGTTCCACAGATAGATACTGTTGGTACAATTAAGCAGATTATTGAATTATCCAATGTTGCAAGAAAAGAGGGATTACTTGCATTAGAAGAATCTGCTAATACATTAGAAGAACCTTTTATGAAGAAAGGGATTTTATTAATTGTAGACGGAACTGACCCGGAGCTAGTCCGGGGTATTTTAGAGGCTGAGCTTGTGAATACCGATACCAGACATCAGAAAAACATCGCATTCTGGAAACAGGTTGGTGCGTTGGGTCCTGCCTGGGGTATGATTGGTACCTTGATTGGTCTTGTTTTGATGTTAAAAAACTTATCTGATCCTGATACAATCGGTCCTAATATGGCGACTGCGTTAATTACTACATTTTATGGTTCTTTTATTGCCAACTGGTTAAGTGCTCCGATTGCTAATAAGCTTACTGCTAATAATGATGCAGAAACAAGACTTAAGGAAATTATGATAGAAGGTTTGTTGTCTATTCAGGCTGGTGAGAATCCTCGTGTAATCGAAGAGAAGTTGAAGTCATTCCTTGCTCCTGGTGAGCGTGACGGATTGACAGAAGGTGGTGAATAATATGGCAAAGCGAAAACAACCGCCTGCTGAAGAAGGTTCTCCGGCATGGATGTCCACTTTCAGTGATTTGATGAATTTATTGATGTGTTTCTTTGTATTGCTGTTTGCCAGTTCTACAATGGATGCTGAAAAAATTCAAAAAATTGCAGCATCTTTTAACGACATTAGTTTTAGTATTTTGGAATCAGGTTCTGTTTCATTAGTCGACGGACAGATTGTTTCCGGTGGTGTGACACAGCTTCCTGGTATTGAATCTTTTTTGGAACATATAGGTGTATCCAGCAAAGTTGAAGGTAATAATTCTGATTTATCTGCTACCGGTTCCGATGCAGATGAAGATGGTACTGCATCAAGTGATGAATATACAGAATCTGTTGAGAATATACAGGCTACAGATACTACTGAAACTACAGTGAATGATGCACAGCAATTATCCCAACAGGAATTAAAAGAGCAGTTGGAATCAGAAGGATTAGAACAATCTGAACAGATGTATGATGAGATATCACAGATGTCAGAATCCTATAAAATTGATGATAGAATTGTTATGGATTATAATTCCCAATATGTATCATTGGATTTGAATGGTGCTATTTTATTTGATCCCGGGGATGCTGATATTAGAAGTGATGCCAGACTGTTTATGCAAAAGATTGCTTCCGTATTATCAAAATATGACAATAGTATTATTGAAATCGAAGGTCATACTGATAATATTCCAATTCATAATTCAAAATATGAGAGTAATTTGTATTTATCCACAGCAAGAGCTTCGAAAGTATATGAGTTTATATTAGCTGAATCTAAGCTTCATAAAGAGAATTTAAAGGTTGCCGGATATGGTGATACCCATCCGGTTGCATCTAATGATACAGAAGAAGGCAGAGCTAAAAATAGAAGGGTTTCTATTAAGATATATAACTCGTTGAATTCAAACGTTGTTGAAGATAATAATAATTAATAGGAGATTGTTATATGAGAAAAAATTTAATTACTGTAATTATTTTAGCAATTTGTGTTGTTAATTTAATTTTAAATATTATGATTGTTTTTGTATGTATGCCATCTGCAAAAAAGACAAACAACTTAATTGATGAGATTGCGTCTGTGCTTAATCTTGAATTAGAAAGCGGTAATGGTGAACCTACGGTTGCTTTAGAGAATATTGCAACGTTTAACGTAGAGGCGCAGGTTGTTAATTTGAAGGATGATGGTTCCGGTACGAATCATTATGTTCAGATGGGATTAACATTAGAGTTGGATAATTCTTCTGACGACTATGCTGCACTGAATACGGTTCTTACAAATGCCGGTGGTGCTGTTTTTGATGAAGCGAGAAATGTTGTTCAGAATTATACATATGCAGAGGTTTCTGATCAGGAAACACAGGAAAAAATCAAAGAACAGATATTATCTAATTTGCAAAAAAAATATGGAACACAATGTATTTATAGTGTTTCATTCAGTAAGTTTACAACCCAATAGGATGTAATAATTTTATGGATTTATGTTACTATTGGAGGTGAGAAGATGGCAGATGTATTATCTCAAAATGAGATAGATGCGTTGCTGAAACAACTTAGTTCGGGTGAATTAGATGTTGGTGAAATATCTACAGAATCAACCCTTAAAATTAAAGATTATGATTTTGCAAGACCTGCCAAATTCTCAAAAGAACATTTAAGAACTTTGGAGATAATATTTGAACATTTTGGCAGATTAATTTCTAGTAACTTTCCTGCATATTTGAGAAAAAATGTACAGGTTGATGTTATGAATTCGGAAGCTGTTACTTATTCTGAATTTTCAAATGCATTGTTAAATCCGGTTTTACTTGGTATCGTTAATTTTGCTCCTCTTAATGGAAGTATTATCATCGAACTGGCATCAAATCTCGGATTTACAATTATTGACCGTATGTTTGGAGGATTAGGTGAACCATTAGATAAGCCCCGGGAGTTTTCTGAAATTGAATTAAGTGTATTAGAACGAGTATTTACATTGTTTGTTGATATGTTAAGAGAACCCTGGGAAAATGTTATTGAAATACATCCTAGACTTGAACGTATTGAAACGAATTCTCAGTTTGCACAAATCATTTCTCCTAGTGAAATGATTGCGATTGTGACAATCAGCATGACAATTGGAGATGTACAGGGCTTGATGAATATTTGTTTGCCATTTCTAACGCTGGAAGATATAATGGATAAGTTGAATACTAAGTATTGGTTTTCTACAATGCAAACAAAAGATGAAGAAAAGTATAATGATTTTATTGAATCTGCTATTAGTCGTGCACAGATTCCAATAAAAGCAATACTTGGAAAAAGTACAATTTCCGTAATGGATTTTATAAATTTACAAGTTGGCGATATTGTTAAATTAGATTCTCATGTGGATGATGAATTAAATGTGTATGTCGGCGATATTGTTAAATTTAAAGCGTTACCCGGTTCCGGTGTGGAAAACTATGCGGTAAAGGTAACGGAAGTAATAAGAGAGGAGTAGGACAATGGACGACACAATGTTATCACAGGAAGAAATAAATGCACTGTTAGGTGGTATGAATACTGATAATAGTTCATCTCCGGCTTCTTCTGACAACATATTAACAAGTCAGGAAACTGATGCAATAGGTGAGATTTCTAACATATGTATGGGTACTGCATCCACAACATTATATTCGTTAGTGAATCAGAAAGTAACGATTACCACGCCTACTGTTACAATTTCTACTTGGGATGAATTGGTTAAGGATTACGCAAAGCCATGCGTATTCATTAATATTTCCTATAGAGAAGGAATTGAAGGCAATAATGTCTTGATTCTTAGGGAAGATGATGTTAAAGTAATAACAGATTTGATGATGGGAGGAGATGGAACTAATTTAGTTGATGAATTATCTGATTTACATTTAAGTGCAATATGTGAGGCAATGAATCAGATGATGGGTTCGTCAGCAACATCTTTATCATCAATGCTGAATCAAAAGGTTGATATTTCACCACCTTCTGCAGAATTGGTTGATTTGGCGGAGGAGATTGATGGCACAAAGTTAGGTTCCTTTAAGGATGAAACATTTGTAAAGGTTTATTTTAGGATGGAGATAGGTGATTTGGTTGATAGTAGTATTATGCAGCTATATCCTATTAATCTTGCAAAGGATCTTTATAAAAAGTTTACATCTAATCAAGAACCTGAGGCACCTTCTAAAAAAGAGGAAGGAGCCAATAAGACATCAGCTCCAACACAAGCAACTCAAACTGCTTCTCCTGATCCAATGATGGGACAGCAGATGGGACAACCGATGATGGGGCAGCCGATGATGGGACAACCGATGATGGGACAACCAATGATGGGGCAGGGAATGCCATATGGTTATGCACCACCTATGCAGGATGTGAATGTACAACAAGTGCAATTTCAGCCTTTTAATGCTGGATTTAATCCAATTACCCAGCAGGAAAACATCGACCTGATTATGGATGTTCCTCTGGAAGTATCAGTAGAACTTGGACGGACGAACAAATCAATAAAAGAAATTCTTGAATTTGGTCCGGGAACGATTATCGAACTGGATAAAGTTGCAGGAGAACCAATTGATGTGTTGGTTAATGGCAAGTTAGTTGCAAAAGGTGAAGTTGTTGTTATTGAAGAGAGCTTTGGTATTAGGGTAACTGATATCATTAAATAAATATCTATATTATGAAATGGAGAATATAATAATGGCAAAAAGTATTTTAATTTGTGATGATGCAGCGTTCATGCGTATGATGATCAAAGATATCTTAGTAAAAAACGGTTACACCATTGCCGGAGAAGCTGAAAATGGTGCAAAGGCTGTTGAAAAATATGCTGAAACTCAGCCGGATTTAGTGTTAATGGATATTACTATGCCTGAAATGGATGGTATCCAGGCACTTAAGAAAATTAAAGAAGCAGATCCTAATGCAAGTGTTGTAATGTGTTCTGCAATGGGTCAGCAGGCTATGGTTATTGAAAGTATCCAGTCCGGTGCTCGTGATTTCATTGTAAAACCATTCCAGCCTGATCGTGTATTAGAAGCTGTAAAGAAAGCTGTTGAGTAATATGTTTATTGTTCATGACTCTTCAAGTTTGGAAAGTATTGGTCAGTTGATATGTGTAATATTATTATTTTTATTTGTTTTGTTTTTGTCTTATGTTGCAGCCCGAATAAGTGGTTCGCTTCAGGCTAACAAATTTGCAAAGAATAATAATATTAAAATAATAGAAGTTTTTCGAATGTCAAATACTAAGATGATTGAAATTGTACAAATCGGAGAACACTATTATGCGATTGCAGTCTGTAAAGATGTTATAACTCTTATCTCAAAATTGGAGGATGATGAGATTGTGCTGCATGAAACAAAAGTTGAACCGCTTGATTTTAAGAAAATACTGGAAAAGATGAGAAATGAAAAAAAATAAGACTATTCAAACTTTACGGAAACAATTATTAAACCGTAAGCACATTAAAAGATTTTTAATTATATATTTTATTGTTTTTACTGTACTGTGTATAAGTTTTTCTGCTTATGCCACGGAAACAAATAATAATACCAATAATAGACAGGAAGAAATTACTGATTTAGAAAATGATGTTCCGTTTTCTTTGGGTTTGACTGTTGATACAGCAAATGATGAAGGTTCCTTAGCCGGGACATTACAAATGTTATTAGTAATAACAGTGATATCGCTGGCTCCGTCTATTGTTATTATGATGACGTCGTTTACAAGAATCATTATTGTGTTTCATTTTTTGAGGACTGCCCTTGGTATGCAGTCATCACCACCAAATAATGTATTGATTGGAATGGCGTTGTTTTTGACGTTATTTATTATGACACCTACATTAAATAAGATTAATGAACAGGGTATCCAACCTTTATCCAGGGGTGAAATTACACAAGAAGAGGGGTTGGAGGCATGTATGGAGCCTTTACGGGAATTTATGTTTAATAACGTAGAAACGAAAGATGTCAATTTCTTTTTAGATATGGCAAAGGTTGATGATGTAGAAGAACTTTCGGATGTACCGAATGCCGTATTAATTCCTGCATTTATGATGGGAGAGCTTCGGAAAGCGTTTATCATTGGCTTTTTAATTTATATTCCATTTATTATTATTGATATGGTTGTAGCATCCACTTTAATGTCCATGGGTATGATGATGTTACCACCGACAACAATATCTATGCCATTCAAAATATTGTTGTTTATTATGGCAGACGGTTGGAATCTTGTTATTGGACAAGTTGTTAAGAGCTTTAATTTTTGATGTGATTGAAAGATAAGGATGTGAAATAATGTCAACGGATATTGTTATCGATATCGCCAGAGAGGCGTTATGGTTGATAATTAAATGTTCGGCTCCAATGTTAATTGTTTCTTTGGTTGTTGGTTTGATAATCAGTATTTTTCAGACTGCAACATCCATTCAGGAGCAGACACTTACTTTTGTACCAAAGATATTAAGTATTTTTATTACAATAATTATATGTGGTGGTTGGATCATGAATAATATTGTTAATTTTATGACTAGATTATTTGAGGATTTTTCTACATATGTGAGGTAATCGATGATAGAACAATCTTTCTCCATTTATCATTTTGAATATTTTTTAATAATATTAGCACGTATAATGGGGGCAATGGCATTTGCCCCCATTTTTGGTAATATGAATGTTACAAGGCGGGTGCGGTTGTTTTTAGGTGTTGCCGTAGCATTTGTTATATTTATGGTATATCCCTATGAGCCTTTGGGCTATACGACATTTTACGGATTTACCAGTATATTGCTGCAAAATTTAGTTGTTGGATTAAGTATTGGTTTTGTTTCTAATATCACCCTTAGTATTATTTCCATGGCAGGTCAATTTATTGACCGTGAATTAGGATTTTCCATGGTTTCGAATTTTGACCAGAATTTTAATACGGAAACCACAGTTACTGCAGAGTTTTATAATATATTAGTTGTGATTATCATGCTTTCTATGAATCTTCATTATTTTATTTTGTCCGCTTTATCTGATTCTTTTCAACTGATACCAATAGGACATGTAAAATTAGATTCAGGGACGATTTATGATACAATGCTTCAGTATATTATCAATTATTTTGTGATTGCGTTACGTATTAGTTTACCAATCTTAATTTCAATTATGTTATTAAATGTTATTTTAGGTGTTTTAGCCAAAACAGCTCCGCAAATGAGTATGTTCGTTATTGGTATTCAGTTAAAGATATTTTTAGGATTTGCTGTCATACTTGTTACGTTACCATTTTTAGGAAATGTTACAAGATATATATATGAACAAATGGAAACAATTGTTATGGAAATTCTAAAAGCATTTTATTAAAATAAAATGATATAGTTTGATGTTATTATTTATACGAAATCGAGAGTAATTATGGAATTAGAATACAAAATTCTATTGCCACTTGATTTGCAGATGTTTGCAAAAGATGGTGAAGGTGGAGAAAAAACTGAAGATGCAACACAAAAGAAATTAGAGGATGTCCGTAAAGAGGGTAATGTTGCAAAAAGTAAGGAAATCGTTACGGCTGCGACTTTGTTAGGCCTGTATATTTGTTTACGGTTTTTGATTGGTTTTGTGGGTAATCAATTGATTTATACATTTAACAAGTATTATACTATGATTCCAAGACTGGTAAATGAAGGAATTACCATTGCTAATTTTAATAAATTGGTTTTTAATTCTGCTATTTCCATCGGCATTGTAATTTCTCCTTTTTTGATATCCGGATTTGTGATTTCTATATTAAGTAATTCATTACAATTTAAATTTAAGGTAACTTCAAAGCCTTTACAGCCCAAGCTTTCAAAAATGAATCCTATTAACGGAATCAAAAGAATGTTTTCCTTAAATACCTTAATGGAATTGATTAAGTCGATTTTTAAAATTGTTTTGATTGCTTATGTATCCTATAGTGTAATTATGAATCATGTGAATGATATCTTTTTGATTTATGATATGGACATTTCTCAGGCTTTGTTGCTGATGTATGATATTATTTTAGAGTTATTGATAAAAATCTGTGTTGTTTTTATTGCTATTGCAGCAGCTGACTTTTTATATCAACGTTGGAAATTTAAAGATGACAATAAAATGTCAAAGCAGGAAGTGAAAGATGAATATAAAAATTCAGAAGGAGATCCGCAGGTAAAAGGACAACAAAAACAGAGAATGCGTCAGGCGTCCCAGCGTAGAATGATGGCTGCCGTACCTGAGGCAGATGTTGTGATTACGAATCCTACACATTTTGCAGTTGCATTATCCTATAAATCAGGTGAACATGCGGCACCGGTTGTAGTTGCCAAGGGTGCTGATTTCATGGCAGGCAGAATAAAGGATATTGCAAAGGAGCATCATGTTGATATTGTTGAGAATAAACCATTAGCAAGAATGCTTTATTATAATGTAGATGTGGATGCTGAGATTCCTCCTGAATTATATCAGGCGGTTGCAGAAGTGCTTGCTTACGTATATCAGCTTCACAATAAGGTTAGTTAGGATACATTGTTCTTGATGATGTATTTTTAAAAGTTTGATACAGACATCTAAAATAAAGGGATAGGAGGAATAAGAATGAAAAATATAACATTTCGTGGCGATTTATTCATTGGAATATATTTATTAGCTGCGGTAATTTTTTTCATTATTCCAATTCCGGCTTTTTTATTGGATGTATTAATTACATTTAATCTGATGGTAGCTTTAATTGTACTATTTAACTGTTTGTTTGCAGAAGATACGTTATCTATGTCAAGCTTTCCAACTATCCTTTTGTTTACTACATTTTTCCGTATTTCTTTAAATGTTTCTTCAACCCGTCTGATTTTGTTAACCGGTAATCCGGGGGTTGTTGTCAGAACCTTTGGTGACTTCGTAGGTGGAGGAAGCCTTGTAATTGGTGCAATTATTTTTATTGTATTAGTAATTATTCAGATGATAGTTATTAATAAAGGTTCTGAACGTGTATCTGAAGTAACAGCTCGATTTACTTTGGATGCTATGCCTGGTAAACAAATGGCCATAGATGCTGATTTAAATACAGGTGCCATTACTGATAAAGAAGCAATGGAACGACGTGAGAAAATACAGCAGGAATCAGCATTTTTTGGTTCTATGGATGGTGCAACGAAGTATGTAAAAGGAGATGCTACGGCTGGTCTTATCATTACTGCAATCAATCTTGTTGGTGGTATTATTACCGGTGTCGTAATGCAGAATATGGAGTTGTCAGAAGCATTGTCTCAATACACCATTCTTACAATTGGTGACGGATTGGTTTCTCAGATTCCATCTATGCTTATCTCTTTAGCAACAGGTATTCTGGTTACAAAAGCCTCCAAATCAAGTAATATTGGGGACATTATGGTAGGTCAGTTGTTAGGAGTGCCAAAGGTTCTTTATATGGTTGGTGGAGCTCTATGTTTTTTGGGTACTTTTACTCCATTAAGAAGTGAAGGCCGTATTCTTGTTTATTTGGCCTTTGGACTTGGTATGATTGTAACTGGTCGTTTGATTGCCCATCAAAACGAAGTACAAAATATCGAAGAAGAGGTTCAAGAGGAAGAAGTTCAGGCAGAAGAAATCAGACGTCATGAAAATGTAAATGCATTGCTACAGGTTGATCCAATTGAGTTAGAGTTTGGTTATGGTATCATTCCTTTAGCAGATGTAAATCAAGGCGGAGATCTACTTGACCGTGTTGTTATGATTAGACGGCAAATTGCACTTGAATTAGGTGCAGTTGTTCCGATTATTCGTTTGCGGGATAATATTCAGTTAAATCCTAATCAATATATCATTAAAATTAAAGGTATTCAAATTAGTGAGGGCGAGATTTTGTTTGATCACTATATGGCAATGAATCCCGGTTATGTTGAAGAGGAAATTACAGGTATTCCTACTTTTGAACCATCCTTTCATCTGCCGGCAATCTGGATTACAGAAGCACAAAGAGAAAGAGCGGAGTCTTTGGGATATACGGTTGTGGACCCACCATCTATTATTGCAACCCATTTAACAGAGATTATAAAAGCACACTTAAATGAATTATTAACACGTCAGGATGTTCAGAACCTGATTAATAATGTTAGAGAATCTAATACAACCTTAATTGATGAACTTGTTCCAAAACTACTTGGAGTTGGTGAAATTCAAAAGGTATTACAAAACCTGTTAGAAGAAGGTATTTCTATTAGAGATCTTGTTACAATATTTGAAACATTAGCAGATTATGCACCTACTACAAGAGATACAGATATTTTGACAGAATATGTAAGACAACGGTTGAAGAGAGCAATTTCCAATACATATTTCCAGGGTGGTGAAATGACAACTGTTCTTACACTAGATCCAAAGGTGGAACAGGATATTATGAATTCTATTAAGCAAACAGAACAGGGTGCTTATATTACATTGGATCCTGCGGTTACAAAAAAGATATTGAATTCTGTTGAAAAAGAAGTGAAAAAATTAGAAGACCAGGGAAAGGCTCCGATTATTATTACTTCACCAATTGTCAGAATGTATTTTAAAAAGTTAACAAAGGACTATTTTAAAGATTTAATTGTTATATCTTATAATGAAATTGAATCAGATGTAGAATTACAATCAATCGGGGTGGTGAGTGCAAATGATAATTAAAAAATTTCAGGCAAATACAGAAAATGATGCGATTTTACTTGCGAAGGAAGATTTAGGCAAAGATGCTATTATTATGAATATTAAGACAATTAAGCCAAAGGGAATATTTCAGTTTATTCGTAAAACAAAGGTTGAAGTTACAGCCGCTGTAGATGATATTAATACAAAACAGCATAATGGGGAAGAAAAAAAAGAATCTAAGGCTACAACCCAGTTTAATGCCCAAATCGATGAAAAATTACATCCTGATATTAAAAAAATAAGTGAACAGGAACAAGAGGCGAAGGAATTAGAAGAAAAACTGAATAGTCTTGCCATGTTATTAGAGCAGCAAATTGAAAGTCAGAAAAAGTCAAATAACAATGAGACAAAGCAGGAAAAGAAAGTTTCTTCCACAGAGAATCATAATTTTAAAACGAAGAAGGAATCTGATTCAAAAAAAGAAAAAAGTTATGTAGATGTAGAGGACAAACCGGAAAAATCTTCATTTAAAGACAAATCCATTGATTTAATTATTGAACAGTTAACTTCCAATGAGGTTTCTTATACTTATGCAAAACAAATCATTGATGAAATTACACATTCCGGAAATATCAGAACCCTTGATGATATGTTAGCATGTGTATATCAGAAAATTATTTTAAAACTGGGACAAACAAAAACCATTGATTTTGAAAAGGATGATAAAAAGCCCAAAGTAATTTTCTTTATCGGTCCCACCGGTGTTGGTAAAACAACTACCATTGCAAAGCTGGCTTCAAAATTAATTTTAGAAGAAAAGAAAAAAATTGCAATATTTACATCGGATACATATCGGATTGCTGCAGTTGAACAAATAAAAACCTATGCGAATATTTTGTCCATCCCTGTTGAAGTGATTTATGAGGCAAAAGAACTGGAAAAGAAATTACCAAAGTATAAAGATTATGATTTTGTATTAATGGACACTGCCGGTCGTTCTCATAAGAATAAAGAACAGGTTGATGATTTGAAGGATATATTTGGTTATTTTGATAATTACAGTATATTAAATTATCTTGTTTTAAGTGCAACAACAAAATACAAAGATCTAAAGAAAATAACTCAGTTATATAGTGATATTTCTGACTATAGTCTGATTTTTACAAAACTGGATGAAACAGATGCCATAGGAAATATCCTTAATATTAAGCTGGATACAGGAAAAGCGTTATCATATATATCATATGGTCAGAACGTTCCTGAGGATATTGAAGTAATGAATCCACAAATAATCGCTAAACAATTACTAGGAGGAGGCGATGGTTATGGATCAGGCAGATAAGTTACGACAAAAAGTGGAAATGTTAAAAGACAAGGCGCCGGCTGCCAGAGTAATTGCTGTTACAAGTGGTAAAGGTGGTGTAGGAAAGACAAGCATTTCCGTGAATCTTGCATTGCAGTTTAAGGCACAGGGAAAACGAGTTGTGGTATTAGATGCTGACTTTGGATTATCAAATGTTGAGATTATGTTAGGAATCAGACCACAATTTAATCTTGCGGATTTAGTTTTTCATAATAAGGCAATTGAAGATATCATAACAGAAGGACCGAATGGGATTGGTTTTATTTCCGGTGGTTCCGGTGTTCAGGATTTAGTGAATCTTGATAAAGAGCATATTAAAAAATTAATAACGAAACTGGTTAAATTAGATAGTTTGTATGACGTAGTAATTATTGATACCGGTGCCGGAATTGCTGATACAGTGATAGAATTTGTACTAAGTTCTCCGGAAGTTTTAGTTGTTGTTACACCAGAGCCAACATCTATTACAGATGCATATTCCCTGCTAAAGGCAGTTAATCGTAAAAAAGATTTTAAAAGGGAATCAAAATCAATCAAAGTGATTTCAAACAGAGTATCAAATCCTGAAGAAGGAAAAGAAATATTTGACAAAATCAGTATAGTTGTGTCAAAATTTTTAAATATACAGATGGAGTATTTAGGTTATATTCCAAACGATAAAATGATTTCGTCGGCTGTTATGGAACAAAAACCTATTTCAATTAGCGCACCAACAAGTGAATCTGCAATGCGTTTCCAAAATATATGTGAACGTTTATTAGATATTCCTGTTAGTGAAGAAAAAAATGGGATTGCTAAAGTGTTATTAAGTTTTATTAAGTCAAAAAAAAGTAACAGGTAGGGTACATGGATAAAAGAATTAACATTGGAGATAAAATAGATTTAGAAATAATTGAAAAAAGACTTGCAGTTGATCCTGATAAGAAACCGAATATATATGTTAGTCAGGTTCTTGACGAAGGTCCAAATGACTCATTATATGTTGCTATGCCGTTTCAGGAAGGTAAATTAATTCCTTTATCAGTAGGACAGGAATTAAATGCCACCTTTTTCTCAAAATCCGGTTTGTTACAGAGTAAGGCAGTTGTAATTGGTCGATTCAAAAAAGGTTCTCTTTTCTTGATGGAAATTCAATTATTGTCAGATTTGAAAAAAGTACAAAGACGTGAATTTTTCCGTTATCCTTGTCGGATTCCGTTAGAATATCGTATCGTAACAGAATCTGAAAAAAATATGATTGAATCAGATGAAGAATATGAAATGGATGAAACTGCTTTTGAGTGGAAAAATGGTATTATGTTAGATTTGAGCGGTGGTGGTATACGTTTTGTATCAACCGTCCAGGAAAAAAAGGATATCATAATGGAAGTATGTTTTGAAATCCTGCTTGGAGATGATACGCAAAAATTATATGCTTTTGCTAAATTACTAAGAACAGAACGGAATCCAAACCAAAACGCATTATTTGATAACAGGTTAGAATTTTGGCATATGGATGATAGTTTAAGAGAAACCATAATTCGTTTTATTTTTGATGAACAAAGAAGAAATCGTTCCAAAAAATTAGGAAACGATGTTTAATTTTACACAGACAGTTATGAAAAAGGTATCAAAATATATTTTTGGTATCTTTTTTTTAAAAATATTGTTAATTATTCCGGATATATGTTATTATACACGTATGTGTAGATTTATTTTGGTATAATACAGTTGTAAATTTGGGTAATATGACATTATTATTGTGTGTTTTGTTATATTATACATATTCTTGGTGAAAAAATGCCAATACAATGAACGAATTATAATGAATAATCATATGGGGGTGTTTTCAAATGGATTTGAGTCAGTATCTTGAAGTATTTATTGATGAAACAAAGGAACATTTACAAACATTAAATGATCAGGTCTTAATTCTGGAAGAGGAGCCTGATAATATTGACACTATTAATGAGATTTTCAGAGCTGCACATTCTTTAAAGGGTATGGCAGGTACTATGGGATTTAAACGTATGCAACGTTTGACCCATGATATGGAAAACGTTTTCTCAAATATACGTGAAGGTAAAATGAATGTATCACCTGATTTGGTGGATGTGGTATTTAAATGTTTAGATGCAATTGAAGAATATTTGGATTGTATTGTTAATTCCTCTGATGAAGGAGAAAATGACAACGAAGATATTATTAATGTGCTAAATGCATGTTTAGAGGGTGGAAAGGTAGATAAACCTGCAGAACCTGAAGTAAAAGTTGCTAACACTGTACAAACAGATGAATCTGATGCAGATCGACGTAAGTTCTTAAATATTGAAATTGCTGATTTTGAAAAGAATGCTATTACTGAAGCAAAAGCCCAGAATAAAAATGTATACGGTGCTACTGTTTACATTGATGAAAACTGTATTTTAAAAGCAGCGAGAGCATTTCTTGTATTTAAAGGAATTGAAGGTGTGGGTGAAATTATTAAATCGGTTCCGGTTGTACAGGAAATTGAAGATGAGAAATTTGATTTTGATTTTTCTATGTTAATTATTTCAGAAAAATCAATTGATGAAGTTAAGAAAACCATCCTTAAGGTTTCTGAGATTAAAGATGTTGTGATTGATGATTTTGTAATTGCAGAAGATGCAAAAGTGATTAGTTCTGTACAAAAAGTAGAGGAGCCTTCACCAGAGCATAAGGAAGAAGGTAAAAAGAAATCTTCATCAAAAAGCAGTAAGGCAGTTGCAAATCGTTCGGTTCGTGTTGATATTGAAAAATTAGATATTTTGATGAATCTTGTCAGTGAGCTGATTATTGCTAAGAATGGTCTTGTTTCTGTAAGTAATCAGGATGATGGAAAGACTTCTATGCAAAGCTTTAATGAGCAGATTGAATATTTGGAAAGAATTACAACAAACCTACATGAATCAGTAATGAAGGTTCGAATGGTTCCAATTGAAAGTGTTGTGAATCGTTTTCCTCGTATGATACGTGATCTGTCTAAGAAATTAGGAAAAGAAATGGAACTTATCATGACCGGTGAAGATACAGAATTGGACCGTACAGTTATTGATGAAATTGGTGATCCGTTGATGCATATGCTTCGTAATTCTGCGGACCATGGTTTAGAGTCAACAATTGACCGTTTAAAGCTTGGTAAACCTCAGGTTGGTACCATTCAGTTAAATGCATATCAGGAAGGTAATAATGTTATTATTGATGTAATTGACGATGGAGCCGGAATTGATGTAGAAAAAGTAAAACAATCTGCAGTGAATAAAGGGCAGATTACGGAAGAACAGGCTGAAATGATGTCTGAAAAAGAAGCCATTGACTTATTATTTAAACCGGCATTTTCAACTGCGGATAAAATAACTGATGTATCCGGAAGAGGCGTTGGTTTAGATGTTGTTAAGAATAAGATTGAAGGTCTTGGCGGTGACGTGGAGGTTTCAACCAAACTCGGCGAAGGAACAAAATTTACGGTTCGCTTACCTCTTACACTTGCGATTATCCAGGCTTTAATGGTAGAAGTGCATTCAGAAAAATATGCCATTCCATTAAATTCTATAGAAACAATTGAGGATATCATGGCAAGTGATATTAAATTTGTTCAACAAAAAGAAGTTATCAGTCTTCGTGGTTCTGTTATTCCTCTTGTTCGTTTGGATGAAGTACTTGATTGTCCTCCAAGAGAGGAAGAACCTGAAAACCTTGTAGTTGTTATTGTTAAGAAGGGTGATAAGCAGTCTGGTCTTGTAATTGATAATTTGTTAGGTCAGCAGGAAATTGTTATCAAACCACTTGGTAAATATATTAATATTAATAAGATTATTAGTGGTGCAACTATTCTTGGTGATGGTGAAGTTGCACTGATTATTGATTCGAATACATTGGTATAGGAGGTATCGAAACATGGATGAGAATACAATTATGAGCGATGTAAAACAATATATTGTTGTCAAGTTAGATAATGAACAATATGGTATTGATATTTCATTAATTGATAATATTGTTCGTATGCAGCAAATTACAAGAGTTCCTATGGCACAACATTATTTTTCAGGTGTCATTAATCTTCGTGGTGAGATTATTCCGGTACTTAATTTACGACTTCGTTTTGATTTACCAATGAAGGAATATACAAATGCCACCAGAATTATTATTATCAAACCGGAAAATAATGCAAAGATTGGTGTTTTGGTAGATGAAGTAAGAGAAGTTGTCACTTTAGAAGAGGATGATATTGAGAAGGCTGTGTATGATGAGCAGGGTATTAACTTGGTAGGAGTTGGAAAATATAAGGATTCTTTAATATCTTTATTGAATATTCAGGGAATTATTTCTGAATTGGATAATATTTAGGAGACAGGCTATGAAAAATGGTGAATTGACAAAAGAAGAACTGGATATTTTAAGAGAAATTGGCAATATAGGTTCTGGTAACGCAACAACTGCGCTATCGGTACTGCTTAATTCCAATCTTAGAATGGAAATTCCGACTGTTAATATTTTAAGTTTTGATGATATTGCAGATATTATTGGTGGACCTGATGTCATTGTTACTGCAGTTTTGACACATTTTACCGGGGATATACAGGGCATGACTTTGTTTGTTTTGGAAAAGAAAGATGCAAGGGCCTTGGCTGGGACAATGCAGGGTAAGGAGTATGACGAAGAACATGAATTTGATCAGATGGATAAATCTGCTTTGAAGGAAGTTGGCAATATTATTATGAGTTCTTATTTGTCATCCATTGAGACTTTAACTAACATGAACTTAAATGTTGAACCACCTTTGATATGTGTAGATATGGCCGGTTCTGTGTTAAGTTTACCAATTATAGAACTTGGTCAGATTGGTGATAAAGCATTGATTATTGATTCTAAGATTTTGGATAATGATGATCCGATTAATGGATTTTTATTACTTGTTACGGATGAAAACTCTTACGAAAATATAATTAATGCATTGGGAATCAGGTGTTAAATATGGGAGAAATGATTAAGGTTGGTATTGCAGACTGGAAGCTTTGTAATACACCAAACCAAATCACAACCATAGGTTTGGGGTCTTGTGTAGGTGTTGTACTTTATAGTATGAATTCCTCTTGCTGTGGGTTGTTACATATTCTATTACCTTCCAGCAAAGAGATTAAGAATAGCTTAAATCGTGCAAAGTTTGCTGATACAGGTATAGATGATATGTTAACTGAATTAATCAAACATGGTTTTAAACAGGGTCAGGTGCTTGCAAAAATTGCTGGTGGTGCTGCAATGTTTCAGTTTAATAATAATTCAGATTTAGGTTCTATTGGGGATCGAAATGTAAGGGCGGTAAAAGAAGCTTTAGCCCGATATAATATTCCGATTGTTTCTGAAGATGTTGGAAAAGATTACGGTAGAACAATCATTTTTGATCCACAGACAAAGGTATTAACAATTCATTCTGCCGGGAAAAAAGATGTATATATATAAGATAAGGATATTAGTATGAAATTACAATATGTAAGGCCCTTTATAGTTTTGGTTGCAGGACTGATTACATTAATTATTAATATGAAAACACAAAAAGATGTTACGACATCGTTACTTATATTATTTATTGTTCTTATTATATTTTATTTGATTGGAACATTAGTAACGGAAATAATCGAACACAGCTTAAATCATAACAAAATAGATTCTAATTTGGAAATTATTACCAATGAAGATAAACAACAGACAGAGGAAGTTCATGTTTCTTTTGATGACGAAGAAACAGAATAGGGGTGTTAAATGGACGATAATAAAAAAAATCAATTATGGGCGGAATATGCAAAATCAAAATCCGATAAAGTACGTGAACAATTGATTTTAGAATATGTTCCGTTGGTTAAGCTTGTGGCAGGTCGTCTTAATATGTATTTAGGTTACACTGTGGAATATGATGATTTGGTAAGCTATGGTGTTTTTGGTTTGATTGATGCAATTGATAAGTTTGATTTGTGTAAAGGTATTAAATTCGAAACATATGCCAGTTTAAGGATTAGAGGATCCATATTAGATCAAATACGTAAAATGGATTGGATTCCTCGTTCTGTACGTCAAAAACAAAAACAAATCGAAAATGCAATTGCAAAATTAGAGAAAGAAAAGGGCTCCCAAGTAAAAGATGCAGATATTGCTGCAGAGTTAGGTATTTCTTTAGATGAATATAGAGGATGGGAAAGCCAAACTAATATTTCTAACATTGCTTCTTTGGATGAGTTTATGGAACAGGGAACAGAAGGTACAGTTAAGGAATTTCGAAATAATACATATATTGAGCCTGAAGAAGCGATTGATCAGTCTGAGGTCAAAAAGATGTTAATGGAAGCTTTAGATTTGTTAACAGAAAAAGAAAAAAAAGTGGTTCTTTTATATTATTATGAAGAATTGACATTAAAAGAGGTTGCTTCTGTATTAGAAGTTTCCGAATCAAGAATTTCACAGTTACATTCAAAAGCATTGGAAAAAATGAAGAAATATCTTGGTAAATATTTTGAGATTTTGATGGGATAATTTTTTTTCACATTGGAGGAAAATATGAAATACTTAAATGGTTTTTTTCAATTAGATATTCGTGAAGATG
>JBJENY010000057.1:0-36223 GCA_051880435.1 Lachnospiraceae bacterium
AAATATATTCAGAATTTGGAGAAATGCTCTTTACCCATTTTGGAGTCAGCGGTCCTATTATCATAAAGGCAAGCGCATACATTCATAAGCATTTAGAAAAGGATTTGAAATTATACATTGATTTAAAACCTGCATTAAATGAAAAGATTTTAGATGAACGTTTATTAAAGGATTTTCAGTTATTTCAGAATAAACAGTTAAAAAACAGTCTGGATAAGCTGATGCCAAAAGCACTTGTTCCTGTTGTGATTTCAAAAAGTGGTTTGGATGGTGATAAAAAAATTAACGAGATTACAAAGCAGGAACGTCTAATACTGGGACAAACAATAAAAAAATTGCCATTTACTATAAAGGGACTTCGGGGATATGATGAAGCGATTATCACAAAAGGTGGTATTAAAGTGAAAGAAGTGGATCCGGGTACAATGGAATCAAAGCTTACTGCAGGACTATATTTTGCCGGGGAAGTGCTGGATTTAGATGCCCTTACCGGTGGGTATAATCTACAAATTGCCTGGTCTACCGGATATCTGGCGGGAATATCTTGTTAAAATCCATAAGAGGAATGAGTATAAAAGAGGGGGAAAATAAAATATGGAGTACAGAAAATTAGATAAAAAAGCAATGACCTGTATGTACGTCAAGTCAGGAATTTATAATTTTATATCAATTATAGCGCTTATGATAATCTATTTTACAATAAAAGGGGAGACTTCCGGTATGGTAAATCAGGTGGTTTCTATTATAATTCTTTGTTTGGTTGCAATGATTGTTGTGGATATCATAGTTGTTCCAAAGATTCGCTATGAAAGATATCGTTACTTGCTTAACGAAGAGGAATTTGCAGTGCGGAAAGGCCTTTTTATAATAAAGACAGAAATTGTACCTATTGAGCGTCTTCATAAAATTGAAGTATCCAGTGGACCCATTTTCCGTGCATTTGGTTTGAAGGAGATTAAGGTCACCACAGCCGGAGGTGAAATTAGAGTTTCCTATCTAAGTAATGATGTTGCTGACAAAATTGCAGATCATTTGAAGGCACGGATAAATACAATCGTTGTGGAGGAAAGGAATGCACGAATGGATGACGAGGAGGATGTACATGGAACAGAATAGATTTCGATGTCATGCCACTGTCATTTTGGAGAACCTGGGTGGTATATTTTGGTTTATTGTACTGATGATGATTTCTTCGCTGGATGAGTATAGTGATATTATTCTTTCGTTGCTGGCCGGGGATGTTACCATATTTCAGGCATTAATTAGTATGGGAGTGTTTTTTGCCTTCATTCTAATTGTATTGCTTTATAATTGGATTGTTTGGTCGAAGACCTATATTTCCATTGATGATGAAGCCATTGTAATAGAGCGGAATCTGCTCAATCGAAAAGTAAATACCATTGGTATGAAAAACATATCAAATATTAATATGGAGCAAAATATTTTTGAACGGATTGTTGGAACCTATAAAATTAAGCTGGATACCAATTCCTCCACAACAGCCAATGAGACAGATGTGAAGATTGTCCTGTCAAAAGAAAAGGCGCTATGGTTCAAAAAACAGGTTATGCTCCGAATGAAGGAAGATACGCAGGAACCGGTGCAGACTGCATTGGAATACGATGTGGAGTACACACCCAAAGATATTGTCATGCATTGTTTATATACAGCCAGTCCAATTGCTGTATTATTTTGTGTAGGGGTTTTTGCCGGATGCTATATATCTTTTCGAATCATTAATGCCAATGTATCTCTGGTGTCTGCAATGATTAATTTACTGGGTGGCATTTTTGCCGTTGTTATCGTGGTTAGTTCCATATTTCAGTCCCTGGTTAAAGACTTCTTTGTATACTATGGATTTAAGGCCAGAAGGCAGGACAATAAGATATATTTAACCCATGGCTTGTTGAAAAAAAGACAGTATACAATTGCAGTGGACAAAATAAATGGAGTGAAAATGGTATCACCTGTGGTTTCCAGAATTTTGGGAAGACAATATGTACAGGTAATCTGTGTAGGAGTAGGAGATGAAAAAAATGAAAACTCCATGCTTTTGCTTTCAGAAAAAACAAGTGATATGGAGAAAAAACTTTCACTATTATTGCCTGAATTTGTGATTCAACAGCCGGGATTGTTACCCAGACACAAAGATTCTGTGTGGAAAGAAGTCATTTCTATGAGTATAGTCGTTTTGTTGTTTGGGACGGCAGCGGTTTTGTTTGGAGGAATGAATATTATGGGAATTCCGGATATGTTTTGGCGAATCCTTATATTTGCAGTTTGTGTTATTATTATTCTTTATACTTTTGCAGGAACCTGTTTGCAGTATAAAACCAGTAAAATTGGGTTAGAGGACCATAATTTGTTAATTGTAAATGGAAGTTTTTCAAAAGTTTCTATCTGGATTCCATATTCAAGAATTCAAAAGTTAGATTATACCCAGGGACCATTGGCAAGGTATTTTGGTTATGCCGGTGGAGTGGTATATATTTTGGCGGCAACGTTTGATTCCATTCATACAACTTCCCTTTTTCCACAGGAGGTGTTTGAAGAAATACAAAAGCGTATGTTAGTGCGCAGGAGATAATAAAGGATAAGCATATTCAGATAACTGTAAAATAAAACCAATGGGATAATCTTCCTTTGGAATTGTAATTTAATGAAAAATCCGTTATACTAACCATTGTGTTTTGTATAACGGATTTTTTGTGATCTGATGTGAGACAATTGTAACTTTTGTTATGATATAAATATGAAAAAGGAGAATTTGAGATGGCTAGTATTGCAATTGATGGACCTGCAGGAGCAGGAAAAAGTACTATAGCAAAAAAAGTAGCAAAGGAATTAAAGGATTATATTTATGTTGATACCGGGGCAATGTATCGTGCAATTGCATATTATCTTGTTACCAATCATGTAGATATAGAAAAGGATGAGGATTTAAAAGCTGCCTGTGACCAAATTGCAATTGTAATTCAATATGAAAATGATGCACAGCAGGTATATTTAAACGGAGAGAATGTAACTGCTTTCCTTCGTACTGAAGAAACCGGTAATATGGCTTCAAAGTCTTCTGCAAAAGCACCGGTTCGAGCTGCATTATTGGATATTCAAAGAGACTTGGCGAAAGAATATAATGTTGTAATGGATGGCAGGGATATTGGCACGAATGTTTTGCCAAATGCAGAATTAAAAATTTATCTGACTGCATCTTCAAAGGAACGTGCGAATCGTAGATATAAGGAGCTTGTTGAAAAAGGTGAGCCGGCAGATTTTGATAAAATTGAGGCTGATATTATTGAAAGAGATAATCGTGATATGAATCGTGCAATCGCTCCATTAAAACAGGCTGAGGATGCAATTTTAATTGACAGTTCTGACATGACTATTGATGAAGTAGTGAAAACAATTATGGACTATGCAAAGAGAAGATAATTTGATTTTAAATAGTAACCAGTAAAAATGATATAATATGAAAGAAATATAAGAATAATTTAGATAAGGTAAAAAGATATGGAAGTGTTATTAGCGAAAACTGCCGGTTTTTGTTTTGGCGTAAAACGGGCAGTTGATATGGTGTATGAACAAACCTCGAAAGGGAATGTATATACTTATGGTCCTATTATTCATAACGAAGAAGTTATAAAGGATTTAGAGGATAAAGGTGTAAAAATTATTGATTCTTTGGATGAAATTGAGCATTTATCAGAGGGAACATTAGTAATTCGTTCTCACGGAGTGGAAAAAAAAATTTATGAAAAGGCAAAAGAAAAGGGTTTGGAAATTGTAGATGCAACCTGTCCTTTTGTTAAGAAAATTCATAATATTGTCGATAAAGATAGTAGTTTGGATTGTGAAATCATAATTATTGGCGATGAAAAACATCCTGAGGTTGAAGGGATTATGGGCTGGTGTAATACCAAGCCAATTGTTATTAATTCTATCGAAGAAGCAAAGAATTTGTCGATATCCAAAGATAAAAGGATAAGTCTTGTTTCTCAAACGACATTTAATCACAATAAATTCAATTCAATAGTTGAAATTCTAGAAAAAAAAGGTTATAATGTTAACGTTTATAACACCATTTGCAATGCTACGGAAGAGAGACAAAAGGAAGCAGCCTCAATTTCGAAACAAGTAGATGCAATGATTGTAATTGGTGGAAAGAACAGTTCAAACACACAAAAGCTATATGAAATTAGCAAAAAAGAATGTGAGAATACTTACTATATACAGACACTCGTTGACTTGGATTTAGCTGCTTTTGAATCCGTTGGTAGGGTAGGTATTACAGCAGGGGCATCTACCCCTAATCAAATTATTAAGGAGGTTCATGGTAGCATGGCAGAAGATTTTGGAAAATTATTTGAGGAAAGTCTGGCTGAAGAAAGTAAAATCAGTACAGGTAAAATTGTAAAGGGTACTGTAATCAGTGTGAATGAGAATGAAATCATTCTTAACATTAACTATAAGGCAGATGGTATCATTACAAAGAATGAATATTCTAACGATCCAAGTATTTCATTAGTTGATAAGGTTCATGAGGATGATGAGATTGAAGCTAAGGTTATTAAGACAAATGATGGCGAGGGTCAGGTTTTATTATCTGTTAAACGTGTAGCTGCTGAGAAGGCTAATGAGAAGTTAGAAGAAGCATTCAATAACGATGAAGTATTAAAGGGTGTTGTTACTCAGGTAGTAAATGGTGGATTAAGTGTAACGGTAGATGAGGCAAAGGTATTTATTCCTGCAAGTCTTGTATCAGATACATTTGAAAGAGATTTATCTAAGTACTTAAATCAGGAAATTGAATTTAAGATTACTGAATGTAATCCACGTAAGAGAAGAATTATTGGTGACCGTAAGGTATTAGTTGCTGCGAAAAAACAGGCTTTAAGAGATGAATTGTTTGCTAAGATTAATGTTGGTGATAAGATTAAGGGTACTGTTAAGAATGTAACAGACTTTGGTGCTTTTATTGATTTAGGTGGTGCTGATGGTTTACTTCACATTTCTGAGATGTCTTGGGGCAGAGTTGAGAATCCTAAAAAGGTATTTGCAGTAGGAGATGAGGTTGAAGCATTAATTAAAGATATTCAGGGTGAGAAAATTGCATTAAGTTTAAAATTCCCTGAAACAAATCCTTGGGCTTTAGCTGAAGAAAAGTATGCCATTGGTAATGTTGTAACCGGTAAGGTTGCCCGTATGACAGACTTTGGTGCATTTGTTGAATTAGAGCCGGGTGTTGATGCTTTACTTCATGTTTCACAGATTTCAAGACAGCGTATTGAGAAACCTGCCAGCGTACTAACAGTTGGTCAGGAGATTGAAGCTAAGGTTGTTGATTTCCGTTTAGAGGATCATAAGATTAGTTTAAGTATGAAGGAATTGCTTCCAGAAGAGGAAGTGGAAGAAATTGCTGAAGAAGTTGCTGAAGATGTTGTCGAAGAAGTAGCTGAGGAAACTGTAGTTGAGGATACTACCGAAGAATAATTATTAATATATGAACCTCGCTT
The DNA here is from genome assembly GCA_051880435.1 of Lachnospiraceae bacterium. GTDB lineage: Bacteria > Bacillota > Clostridia > Lachnospirales > Lachnospiraceae > CAG-590. Next base: position 5,517 of record JBJENY010000057.1, read on the forward strand.
TGGACGTCCCAAGCGAGGTTTTTTTGTTAAGATGATGTTACAATTTTTATTTCATAATGTTGTAGATTACTGCTACATTATGGTTTCTATTTCTTTATTTTGGAGGGGAAGATTATATGTCCTATGATTATGAAAGCTTTAAAAAGGATGTATATAAATTAACAAATATTAATTTGTCTTTATACAAGGAACGGCAAATGAAACGTCGAATAGAGTCTTTAATGGCCAGAAAAGGATATGACGATTTTCAAAAATATTATAAGGCCATGGAAGCAGATAATGAATTGCTTCGTTCTTTTGTTAGTTATTTGACGATTAATGTTTCTGAATTTTATCGTAATCCAAAGCAATGGGAATTATTTGAACATGAAATGATTCCTTATTTGAAACATAACTTTGGTACGAAAATCAATATATGGAGTGCGGCCTGTTCTACGGGAGATGAACCATACACCATTGCCATGTTATTAGCAAGACACATACCCCTTAATCAAGTTCATGTATATGCTACAGATATTGATGAGGACGTGTTGCATTTTGCAAAAAAAGGTGTATATCCGGCTAGAAGCTTAGAACATTTACCAAAGGATTTGTTAGATTCACATTTTACGAAAATAAACAATGAGTATCATATTCATGATGATATCAAAAATTGTGTTGAGTTTCGAAAACATAATTTGTTAGAGGATAGATATCCTACCAGTATGCACATGATTGTATGTCGTAATGTTGTGATTTATTTTACAGATGAAGCAAAAGATAAAGTATATCATAATTTCCATACAACCTTGTGTAATAATGGAGTTTTGTTTATTGGTAGTACAGAACAAATCATTCACGCAAAAGAAATTGGATTTGATTCGACGAATTCATTTTTTTATCGGAAAATATAGTTGGACATGAATGAATATTAATCATTTTTTAAATGAAAATGTGGTGAAAGATAAGGGTTTCCTTCACCACATTTTTTGTATTACATGTTTAATATATTCTTTTTGAAGGCTTTTGTCTGCAGATAAAAAGCAGTTTATTGTCGTAAATTGAATCTTATCATTTGGGTTTTTGGAAAATAAATTCCAACAGGAAATGTTTTGATAACAAGGAATAAAAAAATCCTGCTTTTTTATATAACAATTATTTTTTGTAGCCTTAATACGATTTGATTTATCTACATAGGTTGCAACGCTTTTATGAATTGCCATATCTTCTTGTGGAAGATAGTAATAATTTTTATAATCCTCGAAAAAGTGCAATAAAACGTCAAATAAAACCGGAATTGACAAATATCCTCGTGTATCCTGAATGTTTAAATAAATATCATTCGATTGATAAATAATTCTCTTATCTAATGTCTGGTTGTCTGCAATGTCAAAATAAATTTGTAAATGTTGTTTGTTATTATTTTGTTCCTGATATTGGATTACTGATGCATCATCTGTCAATGGGGGTACTTCCATTGTAAAATCATTAATATCCGGATTTTGAAAGAACGAGCAGTAGTTTAATATCCGGCTTAACTTAGGCATACCTAATAAATCGTCATGATTATGAAGGAGTAATAACTTTTCATATTCACTGTCATTTGTTGCAATAAAACGTTGATAAATGGGTATCAGTTCCCCACCGGTGTAGGTGTCCTTACGTTGAATACCTAAATATTGTTCAATAGTAACTTGTTTTAAATTATCTGTTTGAATTATTTTTTTTAATGGTTTGATTTTTTTATATATGTCAATTTGAGTTAAACTGTTTTCAAGAGAATATGAAATAGCTAGCTGTTGGGACTTTTGTTTTAAATATGGGATATCAAAACCTGTTCCATTAAAATGAATGAGATGGGTAAATGAGCTTGTGAATTCCATAAATCCAAGAATGAGTTCTTTTTCACTTTTACCATCTTCATTAAACCATTGAATAACATGAACTTCTTTTTCGGTATAATAAAGTGCACCGATTAAATACAATGTAGTATTTTTTGCAATAAATCCGGTTGTTTCAATGTCAAAAAACAGTAATTGATTAAGCGGACATTGATTTAATATATACTGGGGTAAATAATATTCACTTGAAATTGGTAACGAATATGTAATAACTTTCAAATAAGTTCTCCTTTTTTGTATCAAACACAAACTATAGTAATTCAATCATAGCATAATTCATTATGATGTGGTATAATATTTTGAAAATATTGTTTTGATAAGAGGGAAATATGATTGGATATATAAAAGGTAGCGTTACTTATTTACAGGAGGATAGAATTGTATTAGAAAATAATGGTATTGGATATCAAATTTATACCTCTAATACAACACTTCAAAAATTAACAAATCAAAGAAATGACGTGAAAGTTTTTACTTATCTTCATGTAAGAGAAGATGAATTATCATTATTTGGCTTTCTTTCCAAAGAGGAGTTGGATACTTTCCAATTATTAATTTCAGTAAATGGTATTGGTCCGAAAGCTGCATTAGCAATTTTGTCGGTGCTATCAGTACAGGAATTAACTTACGCTGTTATGGCCGGAGATACAAAAGCGATTACAAAGGCAAATGGTGTAGGTGCAAAAGGTGCTAATAGAGTAATCATGGAATTAAAGGATAAATTAAAAATAGAAGATGTATTGGATGCCGGATTACATGGAGATGATGCGATTTCCCTTCAAAAGGATACCGGGGCAGATGCTGTTTCTGATACGGTTCTTGCTTTAGTAAGTCTTGGTTATTCGGAAACAGAAGCCCTTCGTGCTGTAAGACAAGTGGAAGGTGCATCTTTAATGAATCCCGAAGATTTATTAAAAAATGCACTGAAGAAATTATTTTAATTTATGATAACATATTAGTTTATAAGTGAAATGATGGGAATTTTTCAAGATGATTGATAGAATGATTAGTACTCAGATTATGCCAGAGGATGTTAAAATAGAAAACAACTTACGACCTACCATGCTGGCAGATTATATTGGGCAGGAAAAAGCAAAAAACAATTTAAAAATATTTATTGAAGCTGCAAAGAATCGTAAAGAAGCGCTTGATCATGTTTTGTTATATGGCCCACCGGGACTTGGGAAAACAACTATGGCATCTATTATTGCCAATGAAATGGGTAGTAATTTAAAGATTACTTCCGGTCCTGCCATAGAAAAACCAGGGGAGTTGGCGGCGATTCTTAATAATCTGAATGAAAATGATGTTTTATTTATTGATGAAATTCATCGTTTGAATCGTCAGGTTGAAGAAGTGTTGTATCCGGCAATGGAAGATTTTGCTATTGATATTATGATTGGTAAGGGACAGGCAGCTAGAAGTATTCGACTTGATTTGCCTCATTTTACATTAGTTGGGGCAACTACAAGAGCAGGAATGTTAACAGCACCATTACGTGACCGTTTTGGAGTCGTGAACCGATTAGAATTTTATACCCATGATGAATTATCTAAGATTGTTATTCGTTCTGCAAAAGTACTTGAAGTTGATATTGACGAAACAGGGGCATTAGAAATTGCAAGACGTTCCAGAGGCACACCAAGACTTGCAAACCGATTGTTAAAGCGTGTTAGAGATTTTGCTCAGGTAAGCTTTGATGGTGCGATTAGCCGGGATGTAGCAAAACAAGCTCTTGACCGATTAGAGGTTGATTCTTTTGGACTTGATCAGGTGGATCGTAATATTATTTTAACAATGATAGAAAAATTTGCCGGAAAACCTGTTGGACTTGATACACTAGCTGCTGCGATAGGAGAGGATCCCGGTACAATAGAAGATGTATATGAACCATATTTGATTCAAAATGGATTGATTGCACGTACGCCAAGAGGAAGGGTTGCAACAGATACTGCATATCATCATTTTGGGTTAGAACACTTATTAGATAAAGGAGAGTAAACATGGCAGATAAAAATGATATCCCTGTTGTAATTAATGGTAGAATTTATAATTTAAGCGGATATGAGGATACGGACTATTTACAGGAAGTTGCGAATTACATGAATAGTAAGATTTCAGAGTGTAAAGCAGCAGAGGGCTTTCGCAGATTGAATCCGGAATATCAGAACATTCTGTTAGCTATTAATATTGCAGATGATTATTTTAAAGTGAAAAATGAAACAGGAAAATTATTTGCTCAGGATGACGAAAAAGAAAAACAGATTTATGACTTGCGTCATGAAGTAATTGAGCATCAGATTAAGTATGAATCAGCAATGCGTTTAGTTGAAGAATACAAAGAGCAGGTAAGTGCTTTGCAGCGTAAGATTATTCAGTTAGAAGCAGAAAAGACAAGACAGGATTAAATTTTATGATGAAAAAACCGGAAATTCTTGCACCGGCAGGTTCTATGGAAGCCTTAAAGGCGGCTGTAGGTGCTGGTGCTGATGCTGTTTATTTAGGTGGAAGTATGTTTGGTGCAAGAGCATATGCTGATAACTTTGATGAACAGACTTTAATAAAAGGAATTGAATATTGTCATTTGTATGGTGTTAAAGTTTATCTAACTGTTAACACCTTATTTCGTCATGAAGAAATGAAGCTGCTGAAGGATTATTTGACGCCTTATTATGTTGCCGGTTTAGATGCTGTCATTGTGCAGGATTTAGGTGTAATGAAATTTATTCATGATAATTTTCCTGATATTGCAATTCATGCTTCAACCCAAATGACCATTACAACGCCATATGCATATCAGTTATTAAGAGATTATGGTGTCACAAGAGTTGTACCAGCCAGAGAGCTGTCAAACGAAGAATTATTGGCCATGAAGCAGGTGGAAAATCCTCCTGAATTAGAAGTTTTTGTACAGGGAGCACTTTGTTACTGTTACTCAGGACAGTGCTTAATGAGTTCATTTCTTGGTGGAAGAAGTGGAAACCGTGGAAGGTGTGCACAGCCTTGTCGTCTACCTTATGAACTTTTTGATGAAGAGAATCATAAAATACAAGCAAAAGGAGCGTATTTGTTAAGTCCTAAGGATTTGTGTGGTCTATCTAATGTTTCAAAGTTAATGGAGCTTGGAATTGATTCCTTTAAAATTGAAGGACGCATGAAAAAACCTCTTTATGTTGCTGCTTGTGTAAGGGCATACAGAAATGCTGTGGATGCCTGTTATGAGAATCGTTTGACTAATGAAATGATGGAACAATATAAGAAAGAAATGGCAGCTATTTTTAACAGAGGTGGTTTTACAAAGGGATATTTTAAGCAAACGAAGGTCAAAGATATGATGTCGCTAGAAAATCCCGGCAATATAGGTGTTTTAATTGGTAGTGTTGTTTCAAAGAATAAAAATCAAATTGAGATTAAGTTAAAAGAATCTGTAAGTAAAGGTGATCTATTATTATTACATGGGTTAGATGGAGACATTTTATTAACCTGCAATGTGGATGGGAAGTTATCTCAAGTGATTCGTTTAAATGCACCAAAAGTGAAAACAATTAAGTTAGGAACTGAAGTGTATTGTATGCAAAATGCTGCTTTGGAAAAAGAATTATCACAACTGATAAGTGAAGAAAAACGGATTCGTATCAGTGGGGCAATACAACTGGTTACAGGACAACCAGCTGTACTTCAGTTAAAGTATGGTAATTTTTGTGTTGAACAAACAGGTAAAACCGTAATAAGTGCAGCAAAACAACCATTAACATTTTCTGTTGTAAAAAATAAAATCTCACAGTTAGGAACAACAAGATATGAATTAACAAATTTAGAAGCAGATATTTCAGAAGATGCATTTTATTCCATGAAGGATTTAAAAGAATTGAGAAGAGATGCAATTTCATTACTTGAAGAACATGTGATTTCGTCATATAGAAGAGAAAAACAGGCTGATTATTCTTATGGAAAGGAACAAAATGATTGTAATGTATATCAGCAAATAACGGAATCTGTTTGGAATCATCCGATTGTTGAAATATCTTCTATGGAACAGTTTTATGTTTTGAATTCTTACGAAAATGTGAAAGATGTGTATGTTGATTTGCAGTATTTTACGAATAAGGATATAATAAAACTGTTAAATGAGCATGCTGAATATAATTTTTATCTTGTATTACCTGCCATATTGAGAAATGCTGCCTATCAGGATATGGAATTTGTTTTAACAATAGATAGTTCCGCTCTTAAGGGTTTGGTAGTCAGAAATATAGATGAATATGCATATTTAAAAAATATGGGATATAAAAAAGAAATTGTGGCAGATTATAGTTTATATGTAATGAATGAATTTGCCGGTGATGTTGTTTTTGATATGATTACTCTTCCGGTAGAATTAAATGAAAAGGAACTAATGGATTTATCTGTAAAACTTCATAAGCAGCAAATATGTGTTTATGGTTACCAGCAGCTTATGGTTTCTGCCCAATGCGTTTGTAATCATACCATTGGCTGTAGGAATGACAATACCATGCTTATTTTAAAAGATAGATATCAAAAGGATTTTTATTGCAAATCTGTATGTAAATATTGTTATAGTATAATTTACAATGGATTGCCAACTGTAATTTATGACTGCGTTTTTGATGATGTGAAAAAGTCGGGTATGATACCAAGACTACATTTTACAATAGAAACAAAAGAAGAAATGAAAAGGGTTTTAGATGGATTTATAAATAATTTGTCTTACCAGGGAAAACGTACGAAAGGACATTTTAGTCGCGGAGTAGAATAATGGGAAATGTGATAATTAATGTATCAAAATTTATTAATATTATTTTGATGCTGCTTTATGTGATTTCATGTTTAAAATGTTTTAAAGATGAGGATCCGAGAAAAAAGAATAAACGATTAAATAATCAGATTATATATGTATTTTTGTTTCATTTTATTTGTTACTTAAACATTGCAATTAGTAAACCTGATCAGCTAAAAGAAATTATGATATTTTACGGTCTTCAAACATTAATTGCAACACTATATATGTATATCTATCATTATATCTATCCATATTCATCACGAATGATAGCAAACAATATGTGTTTCCTGATGTTGATTGGATATGTTATGCTTACAAGATTAAGCTTTGGTTTGGCAAAAAAACAGTTTTTGATTGCTACAGTAACATTAATCATTGTATCAGTTATTCCGTATATTATGGACAAATATAAGAACCTGAGAAATTACGGAATGTTTTATGGCATAGTTGGAATTCTTTCCTTATGTTCAGTTTTTGTAATTGGTGTTACGAAGGGTGGTTCCAGAAACTGGATTTCTCTTGCTGGTATTTCCATTCAGCCATCGGAATTAGTGAAAATCCTGTTTGTGTTTTTCATTGCAAGTATGTTATCTAAAAAAAGAGATTTTAAACAGGTTATGCTTACTACAGTTTTAGCAGGAATTCATATGTTAATACTTGCAATTGAGAAAGACTTAGGAGCCGCACTCATCTTTTTTGTGATTTTTATTATGATGATTTATGTTGGTACGGGTAAAGCAAGATATTTGATTATGTATTTAGGTGGTGGTGTTGCTTGTGTTGCATTCGCATTTGCATTATTCAAAGATCGTTTGTTTGATCATGTTATGATTCGAGTTAATGTATGGAAAGATCCATGGGCTGATATTAATGGAACCGGTTATCAGATTACCCAGTCATTATTTGCAATCGGCAGTGGAGGATATTTTGGTTCCGGACTAACTAAGGGTTCACCGAACTCAATTCCTGTTAGTGAAAGTGATTTTATTTTTTCTGCTATTTCTGAGGAATTTGGCGTGATTTTTGCAATTGCATTAATTGTTGTTTGCTTTTGTTGCTTTATTACCTTTATTAGTATTGCAATGAGAGTAAGAAATCGTTTTTACAAAACAATGGCATTTGGATTCTCCATTTGTTATATTTTTCAAACCTTCTTATCTATTGGGGGTGTTGTTAAATTTATTCCTTCTACAGGCGTAACAATTCCTTTGATTAGTTATGGTGGTAGTTCCATATTAAGTTCCCTTGTGATGTTTTCTATTATGCAGGGAATCAGTACTATAGAAAATAAAGAGGCAAAGAAAATTGAAGAAGAAAGAAGAAGTATCGAAGAAAGCCAGGCGTAAAAAGAATAATGGAGAGATTGATAAATCATTATTAACGCCGGAGCAAATCGCTTTTTTAGAACGAGAAGAAAAAATTGATAAAATTAATAAAAAGCTAAACATACCGATTATTGGTATGGCCTACATTTTTGCGTTCTTATTTATTGCTATGATTGGATATATTATCAATTTTATGGTAAATGAAAAAGATCAGGTCATTGCCAATGCGGCTAATCCAAGACTTGACAGCTATGCTGAAAATGTAATTCGTGGTGATATTTTGTCTAGTGATGGAAAAGTAATTGCTACAAATAATGGGGAAGAACGGTATTACCCTTTCGATAATTTGTTTTGTCACGCAGTAGGATATTCCTCTTATACAAAGGCCGGAATTGAATTAGTTGGTAATAATTATTTAATTAACAGTCATTGTAATGTGTTTGAGCGTTTCTTTCATACATTAAGGGATGATAAGAATAATGGGGATACAATTGTGTCCACATTAAATTATGAATTGCAGAAAACAGCATATGATGCATTAGGTAGTGCAAATGGTGCCGTTGTTGTAATGGAACCGGATACCGGTAAAATATTAGCCATGGTTTCAAAACCGGATTTTAATCCAAATGATATTGATAATGTGTGGAAGGAAGCTAACGCAGAAAATACGACAAGTACAGTATTATTAAATAGAGCAAGTCAGGGGTTATATCCTCCCGGTTCAACATTTAAAGTTTTAACAACACTTGCATATATGAGGCAGTATCCTGATTCTTATGAAGATTTTTCTTATGATTGTGTAAATGAACAAACGGTTATTAACAGTGTATCTGTGCATTGCTTTGGACGTAAGGTACATGGATCTGAAGATTTGCCTACGGCCCTGGCTAATTCCTGTAATCAGGCTTATGCCTATATGGGTAGTCAGTTAGATGTGGATGAATGGAAAAAAATGTTAGAATCATTTTTGTTTAATAAAGATTTACCATATACCAATTCCAGTGCTACAAGTCGATTTTATTTAGATGGTAAATCTGATAAAGGATATATTCCTCAAACTGCATTTGGACAGGGAGATACCTTAATTACACCACTTCATAACGCAATGATTATGTCTACGATTGCAAACGGTGGTCTTATGATGAAGCCTTATATGATTGATTGTATTGAAAGTTATAAAGGAACGAAAATTAAAAAGTTTTCTCCGTCATCATATGAAACGTTAATGAATCCAACGGAAGTAGATGTGCTAAGTTCTTATTTGAGAGGTGTAGTTACTTCGGGAACAGCCGCAGATTATTTTGCAGGTGCCCCTTACGAGGCAGCGGGTAAAACAGGAACTGCTGAATATGCAAATGGTGAGCACGATTTTTCATGGTTTGTTGGATTTGCTAATGTCAATAATCCGGAGGTAGTAGTAAGTGTTGTTGTAGAAGAATCTGATGTAAATGGAATTAAGGCAACTGCTGTTGCAAGACAATTAATGGATAAATATTATTCCTTGCCAAGTTATTAATTAGTTGTTATACTATTACTAATTTATTAACCCACCAAAAGTGAATAGAAATATAACATTTTGTATATTCACAGTATAGGAGGAACAGCTATGATAGAAGCAGTAAGCTGTGGTGGTGTGGTAATCTTCAGAGGAAAAGTGTTATTACTTTATAAGAACTACAGAAATAAGTATGAAGGTTGGGTTTTGCCGAAAGGGACAGTTGAAGAGGGCGAGGAATATAAAGAAACTGCTCTTAGAGAAGTGAAAGAAGAGACAGGTGTTACAGCTCAGATTATCAAATATGTTAACAAAAGCAATTATACCTTTAATACGGCAACCGATGTAGTCAATAAAGATGTACATTGGTATCTGATGATGGCTGACAGTTATTACAGCAAACCTCAAAAAGAGGAATATTTTGTTGATTCAGGTTATTATAAGTATCATGAAGCTTATCACTTGCTGAAGTTTCCGAATGAAAAACAGATTTTGGAGCAGGCATATAGTGAGTATCAGGATTTGCGTCAAAGTAACCTGTGGGGATCTAAGAAATATTTTTAGGGAATGATAAAAAAGACCGATTACTTCGGTCTTTTTTATTAGAATATATATGAAATATCATATTTATGTAATATTATATTTTTTTAGCATATAATTAATTAGCATGGAAAGGTTTGTTGTATGAATAAAAAAACAGTGATTAATATATTAATGGTACTTTGTTTATTGATTGCAATTGGTAGTGGCGGTTATTTAGCGTATTATTATTATACCAGTCATAAGCAGGAAAATGATTTTATATCATTAAGAGAAATGATTGTTGATGAACCTGTTATTTCTCAGGATGAAACAAGCGATGCAACAAATGATAACTTTGTTGATGTAAATGGCATTATGGTTCAAAAAAAATTTGAAAGATTATACAGAGAAAATCCTCATTTTATGGGATGGATTCAGGTAAAGGATACAAATATTGATTATCCGGTTATGTATACTCCGTCTGATATGGATAATGGAGAATATTATATTCATCGGGATTTTAATCAAAATTATTCATCTGCAGGTGTACCTTTTTTGGATTGCTATTGTAGTGTGAATCCACCTACAGACAATATTATAATTTATGGTCATAATATGAATTCCGGAAAAATGTTTCATGATTTATTGAAATATGAAGATAAAGATTTTTATGATAATCATAAAACATTTATATTTGATACAATATATGGAGATGGTACATATGAAGTCGTTGCAGTAATTCGTTCTCAGATTCTTCCAGAAGATTCTACGGAATTTAAGTATTATGAATTTGTAAATGCCGGCTCAAAGGAATTATTTGATAACTATGTTGAAAATATAAAAAAAATATCTATTATTGATACAGGGGTAGATGTAAAGTATGGTGACCATTTAGTTACGTTATCAACTTGTGCTTATCATGTGAAAAATGGACGGTTTGCAGTTATTGGTAAGAAAATAGAAGAATAGGTTGACAAAACAATGGATACATTATATAATCAAATTCGTTGATTTTGGGAATGCCGATGTGGCGGAATTGGCAGACGCATCAGACTCAAAATCTGACGGGGGCGACCTCGTGCCGGTTCGAGTCCGGCCATCGGCATTATATCATATCGAAGACCTCTGTTAGGTTTTCGATTTTTTTTTATTCATGTGGTTTTGTCTGAATGATTGCTATTTATTTGGTTTTTATAGATGTTATGTGTAATCGTTTAGCATAAAGTATTTTTACAAGAGAGGAGCCATAGATGTTATTTAATTCTATAGATTTTTTAATCTTTTTTCCGATTGTTTTGTTTATTTATTTTGTGATTCCTAAAAAAATAAAGCATATTTGGTTGTTAGTGGCAAGTTATTATTTTTATATGTGTTGGAATGCTAAATATGCATTGTTGATTTTTACCTCTACTGTAATCACTTATATTAGTGGCGTGTTAATTGAAAAAATTAAAACGTCTGACAAAGAAGATAATAAAAAAACATTTCTCAAAAAATGGGTTGTGGCAGGTAGTTTTATTGCTAATTTAGGTATTTTATTTTACTTCAAATATATCAATTTTGCACTTGACCTGTTAAGTCAGCTTTTTGCTGTTGTTCATATTCAGTTATCAGTACCGGTATTTGATATTATTTTACCTGTTGGTATTTCTTTTTATACCTTCCAGGCTTTAAGTTATACTATGGATGTATATCGAGATGATATATATGCTGAGAAGAATTTTATCCGATATGCATTGTTTGTGTCATTCTTCCCACAGCTGGTTGCAGGTCCTATTGAACGGTCTAAGAATTTATTAAAGCAGCTTGCAGTTCCGAAAAAGTTTTGTTTTGAAGAGGCACGGGAAGGGTTATTGCTAATGCTTTGGGGTTTTTTCCTAAAAATTGTGCTAGCTGACCGAATTGCTCTTTTTGTTGATACAGTTTATGGTGATTATCATACCTTTGGTGGTGTATATTTAATTGTTGCGACACTTTTGTTTGCAGTTCAGATTTATTGTGATTTTTCCGGTTACTCTACAATTGCAATGGGTGTGGCCAAAATAATGGGTGTTTCCCTGATGGAAAACTTTGATGCACCTTATTTATCTGTTTCAGTTGCTGAGTTTTGGCGAAAATGGCATATTTCATTAACGTCATGGTTTAAAGATTATTTGTATATTCCTCTTGGTGGCAGTAGAAAAGGAAAAGCACGAAAATATCTTAATAAGTTAATTGTTTTTCTTGTAAGTGGTTTGTGGCATGGGGCACAGCTTTCCTTTGTATTCTGGGGAGGCTTAAATGGTGTTTATCAAATTATTGGTGAATTTTTGCAACCGGTAAGAGATAAGATGGTTACTGTTTTACATTTAAACAGGGAGTCGGCGGGACATAAATTAACAAAAATGATAATTACCTTTTTGTTAGTTGACTTTTCCTGGATTTTTTTCCGTGCAAATCGTTTATTAGATGCTTTTGCCATTATTAAATCCATGATTTTTGTTCATAATCCTTGGATTTTATTTGATGATTCTTTATATAATTGTGGATTGGATCAGAAAAGCTTTTTCCTGATGTTAATTTCTATTGGTGTTTTGTTATTTGCTGATATTTGTAAAGCTAAGGGAATTAAAATCAGAGAAGTTGTAGTGAAACAGGATATGTGGTTTAGAGTGTTATTTATTTCTGTAGCAATTGGTTTGATATTACTATTTGGAATGTGGGGACCATCCTTTGATCAGGCAAACTTTATATATTTTCAGTTTTAGGAGAAAGGGTTTATGAAAAGAAAGTTTAGTATATTTACAGAATGCTTCTTAACAATTGTTCTTACGATTGGCATCATTTATGTATTAGGTGAAATTGTAAGACCCAGCAAGGTGGATAGTGCATTAAAAACAATTGATACATTTCATGATATGTCGGAGAACTCTTTTGAAGTAATTGGATATGGTTCCAGTCATATATGGCGTGGATTAGATATGATGGAGCTTTATAATGAATATGGAATTGGTGGATTTAATTACGGATGTACATGGCAGTATATGAATACAACAAATTTATTTTTAAAGGATTCGTTACGAACCCAAAAGCCCAAGGTTGCTTTAATTGAAACCTATAATGTGGATGGAATCCGTAAGGATATGAATGTAAACGGAGAAATCTATTATACAAGAAATATCCCATATTCTGAAGGGAAAAAACAATATTTAAAGCAATGTTTTGGAAATGATAAAGAGCGGTATTTATCATATTACATGCCACTGTGTGCTTTTCACGAAAACTGGGTGAATGTATCCAAAGAAAATTTTATTGACAACTCAAGTGGATATGATTTTGATGCATCCATGGGATACTATTCCTTCTCAAACGCAAAACCGGTAAAACTTCCTAACCCGAATGAATTCAATCAAAAACAGTTAGGTGAGGATTCTTTAGCTGTTTTAGATGAAATGGTTCAAATTTGTAAGGAAAATGATATTGAAATTATTTTCTTTACAACACCATATGTTGGTACATATGAATATGGTGAGGCAATGGAAAAATATGCAAAAGAAAATGATTGTGTGTATTTTAATTTCTTTGAGTATATTGATGAATTAGGTATTGATGGAAATACTGACTTTTCTGATGAAACTCATCTAAATTCTGCCGGAGCAAAAAAAATTACTGATTTTCTTGGTGCGTATATGATTGAGCATTATGATTTGACAGATATGAGAACAGTAGAAAATAATCTGTGGGAAGAACGATTACATTAGTTGTTTTATATTGATTGAGAACGGAAATTTTTGTAATGATAGAATTTCCGTTTTTTTTGTGTTATAATCTTAATGTTGCGTTAAGATAAGATTTGGAGGAATGTAAATTGGATTCTGATAATTGGTATAAGGTTGACAATGTTGCTAAGGTTTTTTTGGCAACCCATACGGACCGGGATACTAGAAGCTTGCGGGTAAGTTGCACACTTAATGAAATGATTGACCCGGAATGTTTGGAAAAAGCATTAATAAAGTCAATAAAAAGCAGACCATTTTTACAGGTACGTATTCGTAGAGGTTTCTTTTGGCATTATTTAGAAACTACAGATGAAATACCTGTCGTATCAATGGAGCATGAACGGCCTTGTCCTGTTTTGTATGGAAAAAACAGCAAACGTGTATTGCATTATAGTGTAACTTATTACCATAATCGAATTAACTTTGAAGTATTTCATGCACTTAGTGATGGAACAGGTGCATTAGAATTTTTGAATTTGTTAGTTGCTAATTATTTAAAAATAAAACATCCCAAGGAATTAAAGGGTGTTGATTTAGGAAATGATGGTTCTCGGGCTGATATTGAAGAGGATAGCTTTAAGCATTTTTATGGTAAAAAGGGAAAAGCTTCAAAGCCTCTTAAAAAATCCTATCATATCAGAGGACGAATGCTGCCTTATGACCAGCTTCAGTTTTTTGAAATAACAATGAAAGCAAAGGATGTTATTCGTCAGGCTAAGCAGATAGGTGTCAGTGTTTCTAGTCTGGTAGGCGCCAATTTGATGCTGGCAATTTATAAAGACATGCCGGCGATGAAAAGAAAATTGCCGATTACCATTAGCATGCCTGTTAATTTGCGAAATTACTATCCGTCAGAAACTTCAAGAAATTTCTTTAATAGTATTAATATTAGCCATGAATTTTCCGGTGATGAATCTTTAGAATCTCTTGCAAAGGAATTTGATAAAAAAATGAAGGATAGTTTGAATCCGGATAGTATAAAACAAAATATGGACCATTTTCAGCGGCTGGAAAATATAATATTGGTTCGTATGATCCCACTTATGTTTAAACAGCCTGTTGTTAAGTATGTATCTATGATGGAAGCGAAAAAAGTTTCTGCTGTAGTTTCAAATCTTGGTGTTTTAAAATTACCGGAACCTATGGCAGCATATGTTAGAAAATATTCTGCATTTTGTAGCCATAATGAACTATTTATGACAATTTTAAGTTTCGGGGATGAAATGACATTCGGTATTACTTCCGGATACCGTAATACCGGTGTTTTAAAAACCTTTATTAGAAGCTTTTCTAAAAGCGGTATTGAAGTTCGGGTTAACGCAACGGAGGTGGTTCGTTCATGAGAAATTGTCCGAAGTGTAATATTACTGTTGGTGGGATATGGGAATATTGCCCTATATGTCAAAATCAATTAAATATCGATGAAGATAATGAGATTGTTTTAGAAGCTACGGATGATGATAAAAAAAATATAAGTGAACAAAAAACTGATAGTGAAGCGGATGTTCCATATTTTCCTGGTATTACGGCACTAAAAGTAAAATCCATTGCATATAAAATTCAATTATTTATTGCATTAACTATTTGTGTTGTTTGTCTGTCTATTGATTTATTATTTAATGCAAATGGAAAAATTCATTGGAGTTATATTGTTGTAATGTGGATTGTGGGATTTGAGATTGTGATTGGTCCTATATTAAAAAAACGTTCAATTCCTGCTAATTTTATTACCAATGTTGCAATTTTATTTTCCTGTATTTTTGCTATTACTTCCTATTTTATTGGTGATATTCGCATTTGTACCCATATACAGCTGCCCATTGTTGTTTTGATTACATTAGTCATTAATTTTGTTTTGAGTTTAGTGGATAAAAAAGGAAATGCATTGGTTTTTGCTTTGGGAAATGTATTAGTCGGGATTATTCCTAATATAGTTTTGCTTATTATTTATCATTCTGCTCCTGTTTTGTGGAGAGTTTGTTTTGTTGTCAGTGTTGTTTTCCTGATTGGATTAATCATATTTAAGGGAAGACAGGTTAATAATGAAATACAAAAAAGATTGAATATTTAAAAAACTGTAGTGAAATGAAGGTGCAAATTAGTACCGGTCATTTTACTACAGTTTTTATTTATCTGTATTGTTCAATATCAAATTCTTTGGCGGCTTTGATAACAACGCCAATTGGTGTATAGTTGTCCATGTTTTTGGTTAGTATCATTTTACCAAATTGGTCAATTGGTTCTAGTCCGGAAGGGGTGTATCTACGTAAATATAACCTGCTGTCTTTACTTTGGTAAGCAACAATATCGTTATATTCCGGTTTTTTTTCTGTTGATAGCAGTAAAATATCATTTGTAAAGTATATTGGTTCATAAATTCGATTATTGATTTTGATACCAAAATTGATTCTTTTTCGTAACTCTTCAGGATATTCAGAAATGTCATGACTTGTTACTATGGAGTTATCATAATAATCACCATCTTTAGAATTTCCTGTAAGTATAATAACCGGGATTGTATATTTTTGTTCTGATGATGCCATTTGTACAGATTTTAATTCAATCGATATCAGTTTCTGAATTGTCTGTATGGAACGAGGTGGTAAATCCTGAATTTTTTTTAATAGATTTTCATCGTAAAACCACGAATTACGCCCAATTAAATAATCAATAGAACAATCTAAGGCATCAGCAATTTTTATCATTGTTGATATTTTGACATCCTGAGATTTTCCATAAATTAGTGTACGTAATGTATCTTCAGAAATATCTGCTTTTTCGGAAAGACTATTTAAGGTTAAATGTTTCTTTTTTAGTTCTTCTTTAATATGCAATCTAAAATAAGAAAGATACATGAAAAAATCCTCCTATATGTATGTATCATTATATGAACTGATTTTATATGAGGCGGGAGTAAGAATCAAGGAAAAGTATGTATATATTTAAAATTATAGAATGAATTATGATTTTAATGTGTCAGATGTATTGTGATACATGTACAATATATTTTCGAATCTGACTTTGACAAGTCCTTTTATGTATATTAAAATCATGAAGGATGCAAACATTTTAAGCAAGTATCATTCTTTTCATCATGAAAAACAAGACTGTAATATATATCTTATTTATGAATTATTTTGCAAGGGATAAGTATGGAATATAGATTTAAAGACATAAAAAAACCATTATTGGAATGGTATATGGAATATCATAGAAAACTGCCATGGAGACAGGATACAAATCCATATAAGGTGTGGGTTTCTGAGATTATGTTGCAACAAACCCGTGTAGAAGCAGTGAAGGATTATTATAATCGTTTTATGAAAGAGTGTCCGGATATTGAAAGCTTAGCCCATTTATCAGATGAACGGTTAATGAAGCTTTGGGAAGGGTTAGGTTATTATAATCGAGCTAGAAATCTGAAAAAGTCAGCAACTTTAATTGTGGATGAATACAATGGTAACTTTCCTTCAGCCTATGAAGATGTATTAGCACTTCCGGGGATTGGTGAATATACGGCGGGGGCCATTTGTTCAATTTGTTTTAATGAAAAAACACCGGCTGTAGATGGAAATGTTTTACGGGTTATGACAAGATTGGCCAACTGGTATGCTATAATAGATGAGCAGAAGACAAAACGACAGGCAAGGGAATATTTGCTCTCCTTATATGAAGACGGAGATTGTGGTTTGATTACCCAAGGACTAATGGAACTTGGCGCAACAGTTTGCATTCCTAATGGTGTCCCCAAATGTTCAACTTGTCCGTTACGGTCATTTTGTAATGCATATAAGCTTGGCACATACGACCGACTTCCGGTTAGAAAAGAAAAGAAGCCCCCAAAAGAAATTGATATGACTGTTTTTATTTTGCATGATAAGGATACTTTTGGAATTTGTAAGAGACCGGAGCATGGTTTACTTGCAAACATGTGGCAGTTTTTCAATGTTGAAGAAAAATTAACGACAGAGCAAGCAATTTTGTATGTAAGTGATTTCGGTTTTGAACCTGTCGAAGTAGAAAAGATGATAAAGTATACCCATGTGTTTACCCATGTAAAGTGGAATATGGAAGCATATTATATTAAGTGTAATTGTAAAAATGATAAACTGACCTGGGTGAAAAAAAGTGAATTAACAGATACTTATGCTTTACCCACAGCCTTTAGAGTATTGATACAGTAAAACATAAGTTAGCTGATATCATTTTTTAATGTTTGCTTTTTATTTTTGTAATAATAAAAGGGGTAGAATATGACTTGTTTAGAAGCTCAGTCCAAAATCATTGCTTATATTGAGAATAAGTTAGAAAAAACTGATAAGCTTGATTTTTTGGTACATGTTAAAAATTGCAAAGAGTGCAAAGAAGAATTGAATATATATTACACTATGATTGAAGGAATGCGTCAATTGGATGAGAATGAAACCTTATCTAAAAATTTTGAATTAGATTTGGAAAAACGCATGAATCAGGAACTTGAATCCAATCGTAAAAAAAAGGGCGCTGTTCGTGGCTCAGTACTTTTGTTAGTAGTTGTTCTTTTTTCCTTTGGTATCATTATTTATGTTAATTTCCTTAGTTTTCTTGAAAATCAGGAACAACAAGCTTTAAAAGATTTGCAGGGGGAATTTTATTTTAGTAATACCTTTGATTCTTATTTATTTGAACCATATGAGGATAAACTTGTTTTAGATGTATCCGATGATGATGAAATAATAGAGGAATCCTTTTATAAAAAAATTCGTGATTATGAAAATTTAAAGCGATAGGAGCGTAATATGAAAAAAATATTAGTGGTAGATGGTCATAGTATATTAAACCGGGCATTTTATGGATTGCCTGATTTAAGTAATTCCAAGGGACAGCATACCAATGCTGTATTAGGGTTTGTTAATATTTTGTTAAAAGTGATAGATGAAGAACAGCCCATAGGACTGGCTGTTGCTTTTGATGTCCATGAAAAAACATTCAGACATAAAATGTATGATGCCTATAAAGGTACAAGAAAAGGGATGCCTGATGAATTAAGACAGCAGGTACCAATAATAAAAGAATTATTAATTCGTATGGGAATTACGGTTATTGAGATGCCCGGGTTTGAAGCAGATGATATTTTAGGAACTATGTCCCGCATGGGTGAAAATAACGGATATGAGGTTATTCTATTATCGGGAGACAGGGATTTGCTGCAGTTAGCTACAAAGAATACCATGATTAAGATTCCGAAAACAAAGGCCGGCAAAACTACGGTTGAGAATTATTACGATGAAGATGTAATTCGCACATATGGTGTTACGCCAACAGAATTTATTGATATGAAGGGACTTATGGGGGATACTTCTGACAATATTCCCGGTGTACCCGGTATTGGTGAAAAGACTGCAGGAAAGATAATTGCAACTTACCACAGTATTGAAGAAGCATATGCGCATTTAGAGGATATCACTCCGAAGAAAGCCAGAGAAAACTTTGAAGCATTTTATGATCAAGCGCTTATGAGCAAGGTTCTTGCAACAATTAAAGTTGATGTACCATTGGATGTTAATTTAGAAGAATTGTTAATAAATGATTTGTTCACTACAGATGCTTACGAATATATGAAGGAATTGGAATTAAAAAGCTTGTTAAAGAATTTCTCAAAACCACAGGAAAACATTCATGTTGATTTTCATATGAATTTGATTCAGGATTTAAGTGAAATGGAACAATATTTTGCAGGTTTAACTGCTTCGAAAGTAATTGGTGTTTCTGCTGTTTTTGAAAAAAAGGAATTGATTGCCATTGGAATTACAAAAGATGGACGTCAAGTTGATTGTATTCTTTGTTCCATGTTCATTACTGAGGATTTGATTGCAAACAGATTGCAGGAGATTTTCGAAGGGGATAATCCACCACTTATTGTTACCAATGATGGGAAACGTCTTATGAAGGTTGTTCCATTACAAATGGATTGTGCTATTTTTGATTCTTCGTTAGCTGCTTATTTGTTAAATCCAATAAAAGAATCCTATTTATATGATGATATTGCAAGAGATTACTTGCAATTAACCCTGCCCTCAAAAAAGGAACTAATAGACAAATTAGAATTATCACCATTTGTAATGGATGAACAGAAGGTGAAAGATTATATTGCATACGAAACCTGTATCCCGTTTTTAGCAATGGAACAATTAGAACATCAGTTAAGGGATAAAGGAATGCACGAATTATATCATGAAATAGAAATTCCTACGCTATTTGTTCTTGACCATATGGAAAAAGAAGGAATTCAGGTAGATGCAGGGGCATTGAAAGAATATGGTATTATGCTTGGAAACAAGATAACAGTATTAGAACAAGAAATATACAAAGAAGCCGGATGTGAATTTAATATTAATTCTCCAAAGCAATTAGGAGAGATTTTATTTGAAAAGTTAAATTTACCCGGAGCGAAAAAGACAAAGACAGGTTATTCTACGAATGTTGATGTCCTGAATAAATTGAAAAATGATTATCCTATTGTTGCACATGTTTTAGAATATCGACAGGTTGCTAAATTAAAATCTACTTATGCAGATGGATTGGCTGCTTTCATTTCATCGGATGGAAGAATTCACGGTACTTTTAATCAAACTATTACAGCAACAGGAAGAATTAGCTCAACAGAACCTAATTTGCAAAATATTCCCATGCGAACAGAGCTTGGAAGAAGTATACGTAAAGTATTTGTTCCGAAGGAAGGGTGTGTATTTGTGGATGCAGATTATTCACAGATTGAATTACGCATTTTGGCACATTTTTCAAAGGATGAAAAACTGATTCAATCCTTTAAAGAAAATGACGATATTCATACATTAACTGCATCTCAGGTATTTCATGTTCCTGTAAGTCAGGTGGATGCAATTATGCGTCGTAATGCAAAAGCAGTTAATTTTGGTATTGTTTATGGAATCAGTGCATTTGGTCTTTCTGAGGATTTGAATATTTCTAGAAAAGAAGCAACAGAATATATGGAAGGTTATTTTGCTACTTATCCCGGCGTTAAAAAATTTCAAGAGGAAACTGTTGATGAAGCTAAGAAAACAGGTATTACGAAAACACTGTTTCATAGAATCAGGCCAATACCGGAGATTTCATCTTCTAATTTTATGCAAAGAAGTTTTGGCGAAAGAATTGCAATGAATTCACCGATTCAAGGTACAGCTGCGGATATTATTAAGATTGCCATGATTCGAGTGTATACTCGTATGAAAAAAGAAGGATTAAAATCTTCTTTGATTTTACAGATTCATGATGAGTTGTTAATTGAAGCCTATAAAGAAGAAGTAGATGATGTAAAAGCAATTTTGCAGGAGGAAATGATGCAAGCTGTACAGCTATCAGTTCCTTTATTGGTAGAAGCATGTGTGGGCAATGATTGGTATGAGGCAAAATAATGAAAGTGATTGGAATTACAGGTGGAATAGGTTCCGGGAAAAGTGTTGTTCTTAATTTATTAAAAAATGAATATCGTGCACATATTGTTGAAACTGATAAGCTTGCTCATAAATTAATGGAACCCGGTGGTGAATTGTTCGATAAAATAATAGATTATTTTGGAAAAGATATTATTAACGAAGATGGTACCCTTAACAGAGAGAAACTGGGTAATATTGTATTTCGTGATGAGGCTAAGCTAAAAAAACTTAATAATATTGTTCATCCGGGTGTAAAATCATACATAAAAAATGACATAGCCCATAAGAACTCCCAGGGCAATATATTATTATACGTAATAGAGTCTGCAATTTTAATAGAAACAGGTCTAAATCGTATCTGTGATGAATCCTGGTATATTTACGTTGAAAAAGAAGAACGTATCAGACGTTTAATAAAAGGTCGGGGAGCATGTCGGGAAAAGTGGCTTAATGTGATGGAAAATCAGCAGGATGAAGATTTTTATCAACGTAATTGTGAACAAGTAATAAATAACAGTGGGAATTTAGAACAAACTGCTAATATAGTGAAGGAGTTATTGTCTTCATTTGTGTAATGTGGTAGTATAATTGTGTATGATTATATACATTTGAGGTGTTTTCTATGGTTGGAATGACAAAGTATCCGGAACCTTTGGTTTTTGGTTTAGATATTGGTACACGTAGTATTGTTGGTACCGTTGGATATCGTGAAGGAAGTAAATTTAATATTGTTGCACAATGTGTTAAATTTCATGATACAAGAGCCATGTTAGATGGTCAGATTCATGATATTAATAAGGTCGGAGAAGAGATTATTTATGTAAAAGAGAATCTGGAAGAACAATTATCAGGCAGAAAATTAACTGATGTTTGTATTGCTGCAGCCGGTCGTGTTCTTAAAACTTCTGTTGGAAAAGCAATGTATGAATTCAATGAAAATACAGTAGTGAATCAGGAATACATTCATTCTCTTGAAATGTTAGGCGTTGAAAAAGCACATGAGCAGATTTTTTCTGAAAATGATTCTGAAATGAAATTTTTCTGTGTCGGATACACAGTTATAAAATATTATTTGAATGGGTATGAGATTAGTAATTTAGAGGGTCATAAAGCAAGAAATATCAGTGCAGATGTTTTGGCAACTTTCTTGCCGGAAGAGGTAGTAGATGGATTATATGCTGCTGTCCAGATTGCGGGTCTTGAGATTTCCAATATGACATTAGAGCCGATTGCTGCGATTCAGGTTGCAATTCCGGAGAACTATCGTTTATTGAATATTGCCCTTGTTGATGTTGGTGCAGGAACTTCGGATATTAGTATTACAAAGGATGGTAGTATTATTGGATATGGTATGTTACCAAAAGCAGGGGATGAATTAACTGAGTGCCTGATTAAAGAATATCTAGTTGATTTTGATACGGCAGAGAAAATAAAAGCAATTAAAGAAAACACTAAAAATTTTACATATAAGGATATTATGGGTATTAGTCACAAGATAACGCCTGCCGAAGTCTATGAAAAACTAGAACCTATTGTTGATGATATTACAAAACAAATTGCTGAGCGTATTCTTTCTTTAAATGGTGGAAAGACTGTTTCTGCAGCTTTTGTTGTAGGTGGAGGGGGAAAGATTCCATTCTTTACAAAGATGTTGGCGAAGCATTTGGGTATTTTGGAAGAACGAGTGGCTCTTCGTGGTGAAGAAGTTCTTGGATTTGTTAATATATTAGTTGATGATGTAAAAAAAGATCCATTGTTAGTTACTCCAATTGGTATCTGTTTGAATTTTTATGAGCAAAAAAATCGATTTGTATATCTTATGGTCAATAAGGATCGTGTTAAATTATATGATAATGATAAGTTAACCGTTTTTGATGCAGCATTAGCCTATGGATTGTCCAATGAGTCTATTTTCCCAAAAAGAGGTAAGGATCTTAACTTTACCTTGAATGGTAAGCCTAAGTTTATCAGAGGTAAATCCGGAGAACCTGCTTCCATTTTGTTAAATGGGGAAGAAGTTGGATTAAATCACTTTGTTAAAGCAGGAGACCAGATAGAGGTTACAGAATCAACAATTGGAGAAGATGCAAAAGTCCTACTGAAAGACATTGTTAAATTAGATAATACCATTTCTATTATTGTTAATGATGTACAAATTGTTTGTCCTCAATATGCAACCGTGAATGGAAACATTGAAACTGAATCCTATGAACTGAAGGAAGGGGATCAGGTTCAATTATTAAATTATTATTCATTAAGTCAGTTGATGCAGTTTATGGATATCGAGACACCTCATGAAGTTTTTGTAAATGGTGCCCGTGCATCTGCCGATACACGTATATATGAGAACTTTAATGTTGCATGGATTGATCGGGAAGAGATCTATTTAGCGGAAAAATTTGTTACAGAAGAATTGACATCTAAAGAAGCTGTTGAAGATAAAAAGAATGTATTTAAAGACGAAAATGCATCTTTGTTATCAGATTCTTCGATTGCTAATGAGAAAACTCCTAATAATAGTTTGGAAAACCGGTCAGAAAAAAATGAAAATTACAAACAGGAATCCTTTGCGTTTTTGTCTGATTCAAACAAAGAAGATGACAATGCTTTGTCTGATTTGGAACAAAATCCGGAGCCTTCTTCCGGTAATGAGTTGGTAAATCAGTGGATTATGCAAGCAAATCAGGGTGGTGATAAGCAAACAATATCTGTTACTGTAAATAGTAAAAAAATTACTTTGTCAGGTAAAACAAATTATGTATTTGTTGATATTTTTGATAAGTATGAATTTGATCTTCATACAGTAAAGGGAAGTACACTGATTCAAAAAATAAATGGTGAGGATGCACAACATTTTAGTCCTTTAAGTGATGGAGCTATTGTAGAATTATATTGGAAGGAATAAGTCATGGAAAATTTGGCATTAATAAAACAACAGAAAATGGGTATTTTTCTTCATAGAACCGTATATGTTATATTTTTGCTTTCAAGCATTTTTTCAAGATATGAAAGCAACAGCAAAGATTCACGTAATTTTACTTTCTTTGTTGTTTTTCTTGTGATTAGCTGGATTTGCGAAGAAATATTATATCATGCAGATTATTTTCATAAGGAAAATGTAATTCGTTACTTTAGGTATTTACAATGTATTTTTTCCATAACAATGTTATGTTTTTTACGATTAGATGATATTATTAATATTTCTATTGTAATACTCCTTGTTATGTTTGTGGTAGATTATTTTTTAACCATGAATATGATGGATAAGAATAGCTTATCCTCTTATATGTCGTATATTGCATTGCCTATAGCAATTTTCCTCATGTTTAGAATTTTATCTTTGGATTTAAATACATGGATTTTAGTAGTATTTAATATATCAGTGATATTGCTTATAATTTTTTATGAGGCAAAGGCCTTAATTGCATATGTGGATAATCTTGAACGACGTATGTTTACGCAGCAAAATGAAATTACTGATATGCAAAAGAAAAATCAAGAAATAATTGAGATTCAAAATAAGCTTCAGGAAACAAATTATGAATTGAATACGCAGAAAAATGATTTAAAAAATGCAAATAAACAAATTCGTGAAGCAAATGAGGAAATTAAGGCTCAGACTGATGTATTGCATTATATTGCTTTGTCTTTTGATGTTAATAACATTTCCAATCAGATTACAGATGCGATTATGAACTTGAAAAATTTAACTTTTTGTGCAGTTTATATTCGTGAGGATGTATATCGGAATAAACGGGCAAATTGTGTTGTTAAATCAAATGATGACAGACTTGCAGAACGTTTGAATATTAATCTTCAAGATATTTATCGGGAGATGATAGATCGAGATCAAACAGAAGCATTATATCATGAAGATTTACGGTTAGAATTTCCGTATTTAAAGGATTTTGGGCTTAAAACAATTTATATGAAGATATTAGGTTTAGACAATGAAACCTATGGATTATTTATGATTGGTGATAAACGCTATAAATTGTTTGATGAGAAAATGTCATTTTATGATGCAATTATTGCTCAGTATGATATTGCTATCAGTAACGCAAAGGTTTATAACGATATGCAGTATATGGCCCAAAAGGATGGACTTACCGGCATTAACAATCGAATTCACTTTAATGAGTTATTCAATCAGGAAGCATTAAGAGTAACTAATAATAATGCTTGTGTCAGTGTTGCGTTATTTGATATTGATAAGTTTAAGAATGTAAATGATACTTATGGACATTTAGCCGGAGATGAAGTAATCAAGCGAATTGCAACAGTTACGGAACAATATATTGAGACATATGATGGTTTTGTTTGTAGATATGGTGGAGAAGAATTCGTTGTAGTATTACCTGACCGAAGCTTGGAGGTAGCAACTGCTATTATTGAAGAATTATTTGAAAAGCTATGTCAACAGGTGATTTACTTCAATGAATATACAATTCCTATGAGTGTCAGTGTGGGGCTGACTAATTATCCGGAAGTCTGTAAAAATACAGATGAATTATTGAAGAGAGCTGACTGGTGTATGTACTATGCAAAAGAGCATGGAAGACATCAGCTTAAAGTTGATGATGGAAGTATCCAAAGAGATTAATATCTAGGAGGCAAAGAAAATGAATGTTTTTGTTGTGAATTGTGGTAGTTCTTCATTAAAGTATCAGTTAATTAATTCTGAAACTGAAGAAGTGATTGCAAAAGGATTATGTGAAAGAATTGGTATTGATGGCAAACTTACCCATAAGCCAACCGGAAAAGAAACAATAGAAAAGGAAGTTCCTATGCCGGATCATAAAAGTGCTGTTTCTTATGTGTTGGATGCATTAACTGATAAGGTAAGTGGTGTGATTGATGATTTGAATCAAATTGATGCTGTTGGTCACAGAATTGTACATGGAGGAGAGAAATTTGCCAATTCTGTAGTTATTACAGATGAAGTGATGAAAGCAATTGAAGCGTGTAATGATTTAGCACCTTTACATAATCCCGCCAATCTGATTGGGATTTCGGCTTGTAAAGCATTAATGCCTAATGTTCCAATGGTAGCAGTATTTGATACTGCATTTCATCAGACAATGCCTAAAAAAGCGTATATGTATGGCTTACCATATGAATATTATGAGGATTATAAGGTAAGAAAATATGGTTTTCATGGCACATCACATAGCTTTGTATCAAAACGTTTAATCGAATTGATTCATAAAACGGACGAGCCATCAAAGGTGATTGTTTGTCATTTAGGTAATGGTTCTTCTATTACAGCAATTAAGGATGGTAAAAGTGTTGACACAAGTATGGGATTTACACCGTTAGATGGTTTGATTATGGGAACCAGAAGTGGTAGTATTGATCCTGCAGTTATTCAGTATTTAGCAAACAAGTTAGATTGCAGTTTAGATGATGTGGTTACAATTCTGAATAAAAAGTCAGGTGTAGAGGGTATTTCTCAACTTTCCAGTGATTTTAGAGATTTGGACAATGCCAGTATGGAAGGTAATGAAAAAGCAGCATTAGCTTTGGATATGTTTGCCTATAGGGCTGCACAGTATATTGGTTCCTACGTGGCTGTTCTGAATGGAGTAGATGCCATTGCATTTACAGCCGGAATTGGTGAAAATAATATTAATATGAGAAAGAAAATATTGTCATATGTTGAGTTTTTAGGCATTACTTTAGATGAGGAAGCAAATCAGATTCGAGGAGAAGAAATTTGTATTTCAACGAAAGACTCCACAGTGCCGGTATATGTTATTCCAACAAATGAGGAATTAGCCATTGCGAGAGAAACAGTAGCATTAGTATAAAATCTGACATATTGTGTCTGTGTAAAAAATTAATACATTATTTTGAAAATATGTTGACAAAGAAAAATAATCTATGTATAATGGTCAGCGTGTGAGTTTAGGAGATTTGATTTATGAAAATAAACTTATATGAGATTATGTCTGTTGTTGGTAAAGAAATAACAATAGATGCAAGTCTGGATAGCCTTGAAGGAAAATTTCAAGGAGAATTGTTTTGTGTATATGCAAAGGATAATTTTCAGGTTGTAGCAAAGCATATTCAAAAAGAGCTTGTATCAGTGAAAATTGATGTTTCAGTAGTTGTAAAACGACCATGTAGCAGATGTTTAGACACAGTATCCGGGGAATATGAATTACATATATCTAGAGATATTGATGTTGTGAATCATAGGGCAATTGATTCTAATTTTGAAGAGTCTATGGCCGAGGCTGATGAAATAAGTTATATCGAAGACTGTAATCTGGATGTAGACATGCTCATTTTGGATGAGTTATATACGATACTTCCTATGACTGTTCTTTGTAAGGAGGACTGCAAGGGGATATGTAAAGTATGTGGAACCAATCTGAATAAGAGCACATGCGATTGTGACCAGACGGTTCCGGATCCAAGAATGGCAGTTTTTAGTGATATCTTCAATCAATTTAAGGAGGTGTGAAAAATGTCTATCTGTCCAAAGAATAAATCTTCAAAAGGAAGAAGAGATAAGAGAAGAGCAAACTGGAAGATGACTGCTCCAACATTAGTTAAATGTTCTAAGTGTGGAGAGTTAATGGTTCCTCACAGAGTTTGTAAAAAGTGTGGAAGCTATAACAAGAAAGAAATCATCGAAGCTTAATTATTAAAAAGGGATTTTTGTGAAAACAAAAGTCCTTTTTATTTTGTATTAGAAAAAATACTTGCAATTTATATATATTAGTGTTATATTTGCACAGTAACATATTGTACAGTTAGAGAGTGGGCAAAAAAGTCCACTCTCTTTACGTGTAATGGAGATATTTTATGACAAAAAAAGAAATTGAAAAATTATGTGAGGAATTGGTTAATCCGATTCTTGATGAAAGAGGCTTTGAACTGGTGGATGTTGAGTATATAAAAGAAGGTTCCAATTATTATCTTCGTGTATATGCAGATAAACCGGGTGGAATTAATATTAATGATTGTGTTGATGTAAGCCGTCAGCTCAATCCATTATTAGATCCTTATGAAAAGGAGTTCCCTGATACGTATATTTTAGAAGTTAGCTCTCCCGGGTTATTACGTCCTCTTAAAAAAGATAAGGATTTTGAAAGAAACATTGGAAAAATGATTGAGATAAAATTATTTAAACCATTATCTGATACGAAAACAAAGGAATTTGAAGGAGAGTTGGTTTCTTATAACACAAAGACAATTACAGTTTTGTTAGATGATGATTCGAAAACTGTTATTGATAGAAATAATTTAAGTCTGGTAAGACCAGCGATTGAATTTTAATACAAGTACAAAAGTAAATGTGATGGCAAAGTGATAAGGAGGAAAAAAGATGTCAGAATTAATGCTTGCATTAGAGCAAATTGAGAAGGAAAAGGGTATTTCAAGAGAGATTATTATTGAGGCAATTGAAAAATCAATTTTTGATGCATGTAAAAAGGATTTTGGAAAAAGTGAAAATGTTACAGTAAATATGGATCGTGAAAGTGGTGATATTGAAGTATTTGCTGCAAAGACTGTTGTGGAAAATGTTTTAGATGATGCCACAGAAATTACCTTAGAAAAAGCACGTAAAATTAGTAAAAAATATGATATTGGTGATGTGATTAATGTTGAAATCACACCGAAAAATTTTGGTCGTATTGCTGCACAACAGGCAAGAAGCGTTATTGTTCAAAAGATTAAGGAAGAAGAGAAAAAAGCTTTATATGATCACTTTTATTGTAAGGAAGAAGATGTTGTAACAGGTATTGTTCAGCGTTACGTTGGAAAGAATATTTCAGTTAGCTTAGATGATAAAATGGATGCGTTATTAATGGAAAACGAACAGATTAAGACAGAGCATTATCGTCCGACTGATAGAATTAAATTATATATTGTAGAAGTAAAAGAGACAAATAAGGGACCAAGAGTAGTTGTTTCCCGTACGCATCCAAAGCTTGTAATGCGTTTGTTTGAGAAAGAAGTCACAGAGGTTGCCGATGGAACTGTTGAAATTAAATCCATCTCCCGGGAGGCAGGTTCCCGTTCAAAAATTGCTGTATGGTCCAATGATCCTAATGTAGATCCTGTAGGTGCCTGTGTAGGTATGAATGGAGCAAGAGTTAATAATATTGTAAACGACTTAAAGGGTGAAAAAATTGATATTATTACTTGGGATGAGGATCCTGCAATTTTCATTGAGAATGCACTGAGTCCATCTAAGGTTGTTTCAGTTAGTGTTGATGTAGAAGAAAAGAGTGCTCGTGTTATTGTACCTGATTATCAGCTTTCACTTGCTATTGGTAAGGAGGGACAAAATGCTCGCTTAGCAGCCAGACTAACAGGTTATAAGATTGATATTAAAAGTGAGTCCCAGGCGCGAGAGTTATGGGGATACGATGAAGAATACTATGATGATTATGATGAAGAATATGATGATAACGAAGAGAATGGTTATGATGATTATTCTGATGAATATGATGAAAACTACGATGGAAACTATGATGATGCAACTTATGACAGAGATTAGATGAATAATTGGTATAATCTTAAGCTTTTAGCGTAAGTTTGAATATAAAAGGATGTGATAGTTATGGCAAAAAAGACACCACTTCGTAGATGTATAGGCTGTGGTGAAATGATTTCAAAAAAAGATATGCTGCGTATAATCAAAACAAAAGAAGGTATTATTAAATTAGACCCAACAGGTAAAGAGAATGGTAGAGGTGCATATCTGCATTTTCAAGAAGATTGTTTATGTCAGGCTATCAAATCGAAGGGGTTAGAACGATCATTTAAGATGTCTATTCCTAAAGAAGTTTACGATAGTTTAAGCAAGGAGTTGATAGACATTGAATCAAAATAGAGCATTATCTATGTTAGGGATTGCGACAAAGGCAGGAAAAACTGTTACCGGTGAGTTTTCAACTGAGAAAGCCGTAAAAGAAGGCAGGGCTTGTTTAGTAGTTGTTGCGTCTGATGCTTCGGATAATACGAAAAAGAAATTTCGAAATATGTGTGACTATTATCAGGTAACTATGAAGGAATTTGCTGATAAAAATTCCCTTGGGGCTGCCTGTGGTAAAGAATTCAGGGCTTCTCTTGCTGTGGTAGACGAGGGGCTTGGAAGGGCAGTTTTAAAGCAGATGAATTGTTGTGATAATTTGGAGGTGCAATAATTGGCAAATATTAGAGTATATGAATTAGCAAAAAATGTTAATAAAGACAGTAAAGAAATCATTGAGATTTTAAAGAAAAATGGTGTAGAAGTAAAAAGTCATATGAGTTCTGTTTCTGATGCAGATGCACAGAAAATAATAGATCGTTTTAGTGGAAAAGCTGTTGTAGCAAAAACAGTTGAACAGACGACTGTAAAGGCAACAAATAACAGACAGCAGGATGAGAAAAAAGATGGGAATGGAAGTCGCCCACAGGGAGAAAAAAGAGACATTAACGGAAACCGCCCACAGGGAGAAAGAAGAGACTTTAACGGAAACCGTCCACA
>JBJENY010000057.1:36323-64076 GCA_051880435.1 Lachnospiraceae bacterium
TTAACGGAAACCGCCCACAGGGAGAAAGAAGAGACTTTAACGGAAACCGTCCACAGGGAGAAAGAAGAGACTTTAATGGAAACCGTCAGCAGGGAGACAGAAGAGATTTTAATGGAAACCGTCAGCAGGGAGACAGAAGAGATTTTAATGGAAATCGTCAGCAGGGAGACAGAGGAAGAAGAGATGACCGCAGAGAAGAGAAAATCTCTATTCCTGCACCAATGGACCGTGCTTCTATGAATCGTGACAGAGACCGTCATAACGACAAGAGAGAACGTGATAAGAGTTCTATGTTTGAGGATGGTGATAACAGAAAGAAAGGTCGTAAGAAAGACGAACACTTTACTGTTAAGGGAACAAAACCTGTAAAAAAACCGGTTCAAAAGCCTGTTAAAAAGGAGCCTGAAGAGCCTGTGATTCGTACAATTGAGTTACCTGCAGAAGGGTTATCTGTTCAGGAATTAGCTGAAAAAATAAAGATTCCTGCAACACAGTTAGTAAAGAAATTATTCCTTGCAGGAGAATTGGTAACGGTAAATTCAGACTTAGCGTTTGATAAGGCAGCAGAAATTGCATTAGAATATAACTGTATTGCAGAAGAAGAGGTTAAAGTTGATATCATTGAGGAAATGTTAAAAGAGGATGAAGAAGATGAATCATTAATGTCAGAACGTCCACCTGTTGTCTGTGTTATGGGACACGTTGACCATGGTAAAACTTCGTTACTGGATGCAATACGTGCTACAAAGGTTACTGCAAATGAGGCTGGTGGTATTACACAGCATATTGGTGCGTATACTGTTGATGTAGACGGACAGCAGATTACATTCTTAGATACACCTGGACATGAGGCATTTACTGCAATGCGTATGCGTGGTGCCCAGTCTACAGATATTGCTATTTTAGTTGTTGCAGCAGATGATGGTGTTATGCCTCAAACGATTGAAGCCATTAATCATGCAAAGGCTGCAGGAATTGAAATTATTGTTGCAGTAAATAAGATTGATAAGGAAAGTGCTAATGTTGACCGCGTAAAACAGGAATTAATGGAATATGAATTAGTTGCTGAAGACTGGGGTGGTTCGACTGTATTTTGTCCGGTATCTGCTCATACAAAAGAAGGTATTGACAATCTTTTAGAAATGATTTTGTTGACTGCCGAGGTATTGGAGTTAAAAGCAAATAAGAATCGTAAGGCTCGTGGTATTGTAATTGAGGCTAAGTTAGATAAAGGTCGTGGTCCTGTTGCTACTATGCTTGTTCAAAAAGGTACATTAAAGAAGGGTGAAAGCATTTCTGTTGGTAGCGCTTATGGCCGTATTCGTTTGATGTTAAATGATAAGGGACAGGAAGTAACAGAAGCAGGTCCTTCACAGCCGGTTGAGATTTTAGGCTTGAATGCTGTTCCTGCAGCCGGTGATGTATTTGTTGCAACCAAGAATGAAAAGGAAGCCCGTTCTATGGCTGAAACGTACATTAAGCGTGATAAGGAAATGTTAATTGCTGAGACTAAGGCAAAGATGTCACTTGATGACTTGTTCTCTCAGATTCAGGCCGGTAATGTGAAAGAACTTAACCTTGTTGTTAAGGCAGATGTTCAAGGTTCTGTTGAAGCAGTGAAACAGAGTTTGTTAAAGCTTTCTAATGAAGAAGTTGTTATTAAGGTAATTCATGCCGGCGTTGGTGCAATTAACGAATCTGACGTTATTCTTGCATCTGCATCTAATGCTATTATTATCGGATTTAATGTTCGTCCGGATGTTCAGGCTAAAGATGTTGCAGAGCGTGAAAAAGTAGATCTTAGATTATATAAAGTCATTTATAATGCCATTGAGGATATTGAGGCTGCTATGAAGGGTATGTTGGATCCTATATATGAAGAAAAGGTTACAGGACACCTTGTTGTTCGTCAGACCTTTAAGGCTTCAGGGGTTGGTACCATTGCAGGTAGCTTTGTATTAGATGGTGTCATTAAGCGTTCTTCATCAGTTCGTGTGAGCCGTGATGGTGAACAGATTTATGAAGGACCACTTGCATCACTGAAACGTTTTAAAGATGATGTGAAAGAAGTTAAAACAGGTTTTGAATGTGGTATCGTATTAGAGAACTTCAATGACCTTAAGGAAGATGATCAGATTGAAGCATATGAGATGGTTGAAGTTCCTAGATAATTGTGAGGTAATATATGAGAAAACATACAAGTATTAAGGGTACACGTATTAATGGTGAGGTTCAAAAGGAATTATCCAGAATCATTCAGTATGAGATTAAGGACCCAAGAATTCATGCAATGACTTCCGTTACACAGGTGATGGTTACACCTGATTTAAAGGAGTGTAGGGCATATATTTCAGTGCTTGGTAATGAGCAGGAAAGGGAAGATACCCTTGCCGGGTTAAAAAGTGCAAGTGGGTATATTCGTAGGGAATTAGCAAGATCCATTAATCTTCGTAATACACCTGAGATAACCTTTGTCATGGATAATTCTATTGAATATGCCATTAATATGTCAAAGAAGATTGATGATGTGTTAAAAGCTGAAGGCAGTACTGAGGATTAGGAGGATACTTTGAACGATTTTATTAGAGAAATTGAAGCAGCAGATACGATTGTGATATTGGGACATAAGCGTCCGGATGGAGACTGTGTAGGATCCTGTCTTGGTATTTATAATTATATTCTAGATAATTATGAAGATAAAGAAGTTGATATTTACTTGGAAGACTTTAAAAAAGAATTTATGTTTTTACGGGGAGCTGACAAGATTCACAGAGAAAAGCAGGACAAAACATATGATTTATGTCTTTCTGTGGATAGTGGTGATTTGGAACGTCATGGTGAGTATGTTTCTTATTTTCATGAGGCAAGACGTACCATGTGTGTGGATCATCATGTAAGTAATGTTGGTTTTGGCGATGTTTGTTTTTTGAAAACAGATTGTTGTGCAGCAGCTGAGGCGGTGTACACTCTCTTAGATGAAGATAAAATCGGACAGGAATGTGCAGAATGTTTGTACTTAGGAATTGTTCATGATACGGGTGTATTCAAATTTTCCAATACAACAAAAAAAGCAATGGAAATTGCCGGTGCTTTAATGGAAAAAGGTGCAAGAAATACGCTTGTAATTGATGGTACATTTTATAAAAAATCCTTTAAACAAAATAAAATGCTTGCAAAAGCCTTAGATGCTGCTTTTACTTTGTTTGATGGTAAAATGATAGTTTCCTGTGTCATGAAGGAAGTTTTTGATGAATTGGATGCAACGAATATTGATACAGATGGTGTTGTAGATGCCCTTCGCATTACAGAGGGGGTAGAATGTGCATTATGGATGTATGAGTATCCTGAAAAGGGAAAGTTTAAATGTTCCCTTCGTTCAAATTCCATTGTCAATGTTAATTTAGTTGCTTGTGCCCTAAATGGTGGGGGGCATGTGAGAGCTGCCGGATGTGAGGTTGTAGGTGACAAAGATACAATTATTTTAAAAATTTCTGATCTTGTGAAAGAGCAGTTAATTGCAGCAGGTGAATTATAAAAGAAAGTGTAAGGTATTTGTATGTATGATGGTGTAATAAATGTTTATAAAGAACCCGGTTTTACATCCTTTGATGTGGTGGCAAAATTAAGAGGGATTTTAAAACAGAAAAAAATTGGACATACAGGTACCTTGGACCCTGACGCAGAAGGTGTTTTAGTAGTTTGTCTTGGAAAAGCAACAAAGCTTTGTGATATATTAACTGATAAAGATAAAAGTTATGTTGCAACATTATTGTTAGGAGTGACTACTGATACGGAAGATATTTCCGGTAAAATTTTATCTGAAAAAGATGTACATTTGTCAAAGGAGCAGGTTAAAGATGAGATTCTTTCCTTTATAGGAGCCTATGACCAGATTCCGCCAATGTATTCCGCAATCAAAGTTAATGGAAAAAAATTATATGAATTAGCAAGGCAAGGTCAGGTGATAGAGAGAACACCACGTCATGTTGTTATTCATGATATAGAGATTTTGTCTTTTGATTTACCAAGAGTAACATTTAGGGTTTCTTGTGGTAAAGGAACTTATATAAGAAGTTTATGTCGTGATATTGGCGAGAAACTAGGTGTTGGAGGTGTGATGGAGCATCTGGTAAGAGATTGTGTTGTTTCCTCCGATACGGGAAAAACATTTGATTTAAAAGATGCATTAACCCTTGCACAAATTGAGGGCTTAGTTCAAAATGATACATTGGAATCTAAAATTCTTGCTATTGATACTATGTTTCCTTATTTTGATAAGCTGTATGTAAATGAAGAAGGTAATAAAAAGCTATCTAATGGTAATATTTTAAAGTTTACAGACTTTGCAAATGGGAATATATTAAAGAGGAATGCATTGTCGACGAAAGATTCGTTTTTAGTATATGATTTGGAGCATACTTTTAAGGCAATTTATTGTTACGAGGATAGTATAAAAGCATTAAAACCGGATAAAATGTTTTTATAGTTAATAGGACAAAAACATGATTTATTTAAATGGTGAAAAAGCAAAACAATTTAAAACAGAAAATACTGCGATTGCCCTTGGTAAATTTGATGGAATACATATTGGTCATCAATTATTAATGGAAGGGCTTAAAAAAGAAAAAACTAAGGGAAGAAACACCTTGGTTTTTTCTTTTGGAATACAACCCGGCACGATTTTAAATGGGGAAGAAAGAAAGAATATTTATACAACAGAAGAAAAGGTTCAATATTTTAGGGAATTAGATATTGATATTTTACTGGAATACCCTTTTACAAAGGAATTTGCTTCTTTCATGCCGGAAGATTTTGTGAAAACATGTCTTGTTGAACAACTGGGGGTAAAGTGTATTTATGTTGGAGAAGATTTTCGTTTTGGAAAAAATAGAAGTGGTAATTTACAAATTTTAAAGGAGTTAGGAAAAAAGTATAATTTTACAGTTTATGGAATACCGAAAAAACAAGTGAAAGATGAGATTGTAAGCTCTACTACAATTCGAAGCTTATTGGAACATGATTTTTCTTACGCTAATACGATGCTGGGTAATCCTTATTTTGTTTATGGTCCGGTTGTTCATGGTAATCATTTAGGTAATACCATTGGATTTCCTACAATCAATCAGGAAATTGGTGTAAATAAAATAGTTCCTAAGTTTGGCGTATATGCCAGTAGAATATTGTTTGATGATAAAAAATATTATGGAATTAGTAATTTAGGTATCAAACCAACGATTGATAGTTGTAGCAAAATTGGATTAGAAACTTATATTTTTGATTTTAATGAAAATCTATATGGACAACATATAAAAACAGAATTGCTTTGTTTTATTCGGAAAGAAATGAAATTTGATAGTATTGATAAATTGAAACAGCAGATAAAAAAAGATATTGTGATTTGTAAGGAAAAAATACTTGACAACAATTATTAGATTATGTATACTAACCAAGGTTGGTGATTTGTAAGGTAAAATTGCTTTACATGTTATTTTATATTTTCACCGTTATATTATAATGGTTTTGTTGATACACAAGGTGATTAGAATGCTTCATAATATGGAAGAGATTGAAAAAAGGGCTTTGTTATTTGACTTTTATGGCGAGTTGTTAACTGAGCATCAAAAGAATATTTATTCAGATATTGTAATGAATGATTTGTCTTATTCAGAGGTTGCAAGAGATGAGGGAATCAGTCGTCAAAGTGTATATGATCTTGTGAAACGGTGTGATAAGATTTTAGAGGAATACGAAAATAAGCTGCAGCTTGTGGAAAAGTTTTTGGAAACGAAAATACGGGTTAGCAGAATTCACGAATTAGCTACAGACTTAAAATCTTTAACGAAGGAAAAGCATTTGATTGATAAAATCAATGAAGTAGAAGCCTTATCGAAACAGATATATGAAAGCTATTAGCTGATAGGAGATTTGTATGGCATTTGAGAGTTTATCTGATAAATTACAAAATGCATTTAAAAAGTTAAGAAGTAAAGGTGCTCTTACTGAGGCGGATGTAAAAGATGCTATGAAAGAAGTGAAGAGAGCTTTACTTGAGGCTGACGTTAACTTCAAGGTTGTAAAACAGTTTATTAATGCTGTCAGTGACCGTGCAGTTGGTGAGGATGTTTTAAAGGGTCTTAATCCGGGTCAGATGGTAATTAAGATTGTAAAAGAAGAAATGGATAAGCTTATGGGTTCTGATACAACAGAGATTAAGCTTCTTCCTTCTAATGAAGTTACTGTCATTATGATGTGTGGTTTGCAGGGTGCAGGTAAAACAACCACTGTTGCTAAACTTGCAGGTAAGTATAAGGAACGTGGAAAAAAATGTTTATTAACTGCCTGTGACGTATACCGTCCTGCTGCTATCAAACAGTTAGAGATTAATGGTGAGAAACAAGGTGTACCTGTGTTTACTATGGGTGATCAGAGTTCTCCTGTTGATATAGCAAAAGCAGCTGTTGAACATGCTGCAAAGAATAATATTCAGATTGTATTTTTAGATACAGCCGGACGACTTCATGTAGATGAAGCCATGATGGAAGAGTTAAAACAAATTAAAGAAAATGTTAATGTTACATGTACGATTCTGACAGTAGATGCGATGACCGGACAGGATGCAGTTAATGTGGCGACAAATTTTAACGATCAGATTGGTATTGATGGTGTCATTTTAACAAAGTTAGACGGTGATACAAGAGGTGGTGCCGCACTATCCATTAGAGCAGTAACCGGTAAACCAATTTATTATGTTGGTATGGGTGAAAAGCTTTCTGATTTGGAACAGTTTTATCCGGACCGTATGGCAAGCCGTATTCTTGGAATGGGAGATGTTGAGTCTTTAATAGAGAAAGCCCAGAATGCCATTGACGAAGAAAAAGCAAAAGAAATGGAACAAAAACTGCGTAGTAAGCAGGGATTTGATTTCAATGATTTTTTAGATAGTTTTGAACAAATGGAAAAAATGGGTGGAATGCAGGATATGCTTTCCATGTTGCCGGGATTGGGAAGTCAGCTTAAGAATGTGGAGATTGATGAAAAGCAAATGAATCGCCCAAAAGCAATTATTCTTTCCATGACAAAAGAAGAACGCTCCAATCCAAGTATTATTAATCCAAGCCGTAAGCGAAGAATCGCAAAGGGAGCAGGGGTTGATGTAAGCGAGGTTAATCGTTTGTTAAAACAGTTTGAGCAGACTCGTAAGCAGATGAAACAGCTGTCAAGCCTTATGGGTGGAAAAAAAGGAAAAAGGTTCCGTATGCCTTTTGGATTTTAATGATGGGAAAACCAGTTTATACAGATACATGGTTTTTACATAAATGCTATATTTAGCAGTACATTTGTACAGTATATGAAGGAGGTGAAAAACATGGCAGTAAAGATGAGATTAAAGAGAATGGGATATAAGAGACATCCTTTCTATAGAGTTGTAGTTGCAGATGCTCGTTCTCCAAGAGATGGTAGATTCATCGAGGAAATCGGTACTTACGATCCTAACCAGGAGCCAAGCGTTGTTAAGATTGATGCTGAAGCTGCAAAGAAGTGGTTAGCTAATGGTGCTCAGCCAACGGAAACTGTTGCTAAGTTATTAAAGCAGGCTGGAATCGAAAAGTAAGACCAGGGAGGTTATTTGTAAATGAAGGAATTAGTAGAAGTAATCGCAAAATCCCTAGTTGATCACCCTGATGAAGTTGAAGTTGTTGAAACTTCAAAAGATGATGCTATATATGTTGAGCTTAAGGTTGCTCAGGAGGATATGGGAAAAGTAATCGGTAAGCAGGGAAGGATTGCAAAATCCATCCGTACAGTTGTGAAAGCAGCTGCCTCTAAGGGTGATAAGAAGGTAGTCGTAGTTATTAAATAATGATAACTAGTTTGCCGACGACGTATGTCGTCGGCTTTTTTCATCATTTATTTGTTAGAATGAATATGTTATGATTCCTATATTATTTTATGTGAAATTAGATATTTCCGTAAATAATATTGGATTAATTGAAAAGTGAGGAGTTTTAATGGAAGAAGTTAAAATTGATGATTTACTTCAAATTGGAACAATTACTTCAACCCATGGTATTCGTGGTGAAGTGAAAGTATTTCCAATGACAGATGATAATAAAAGATTTAAAAAATTGAAAGATTGTTTTATTGAATATAGAAATGAACTTTTACCCATGACCTGTAAAAGTGCTAAATTCTTTAAAAATATGGTTATTTTAGGCTTTGAAGGTTATGACAATATTAATGATATTGAAAAATATAAACAATGTAAGTTGTATGTTGATAGAGCCCATGCTGTAAAGCTTCAAAAGGACGAGTTTTTTATTGCTGATTTAATTGGATTATCTGTTGAAACGGAAGATGGAAAAGCTTTAGGAACATTAACAGAAATCATACCTACAGGGGCAAATGATGTTTATGTTGTAACAAATTCACATAAAAAAGAATTGTTAATTCCTGCAATTAAGGAATGTATAAAAAATATTGATATAGATAATCAGAAGATTACTGTTGTTTTAATGAAGGGTATGGAGGAGTAATATGCATTTTCACATTTTAACTTTATTTCCTGATATGGTAATGCAGGGGCTGAATACTTCAATTATTGGCAGGGCAATAAAAAATGACTTCATATCGATTGATGCTACGGATATTCGTTTATTTACGAAAGAAAAACACGGACATGTAGACGATTATCCTTATGGTGGTGGTGCAGGTATGGTAATGCAGGCGCAACCAATATATGATTGTTATTCCTATGTAATGAATCAGATTCATGTTAGAAAACAAAATCATATTTCCATTTCGGAGGAGGATTGTTCTAATGGTGATAATAGGCATAATAAGAAACCAAGAGTCATCTATTTAACCCCCCAGGGTAAAGTTTTTAACCAGGATATGGCGAAAGAGTTTGCAAAAGAAGATGATTTGATTTTTTTGTGTGGTCATTATGAAGGTGTTGATGAACGTGTATTGGAAATGATTGTAACAGATCCGGTATCCATTGGGGATTATGTATTAACCGGTGGTGAGTTGCCTGCTATGGTAATGATTGATACCATTGCAAGATTGGTTCCGGGTGTATTAAATAATGGAGATAGTGCTGAATTTGAAACATTTCACGATAATTTGTTAGAATATCCCCAGTATACAAGACCGGAAGTGTTTATGGATAAAAAGGTACCCGATGTATTATTAAGCGGGCATCATAAAAATATTGAAAAATGGAGATTGGAACAATCTATTAAAAGAACAAAGGAATTTAGACCTGATTTATTTAAATTATATGAAACGAATCAAAAGAAACAGGTATAGTATTGATGTTTTTTACTTACCATTAAGATGAGGTGACTGCCTATGGAGATGTTTGGATCATCTTATGAAAAATCAGAAATGCTGATATTAGCAGAACAGATATATGAAATAAAGGGAAAAATACAGGATAAAAAACTTTCTTTAGAAGATGAAAGGTTTCATAGAAAATATATTCCACAAAGAAAAGAAATTGCTTATAGTCAGGCAATATCCAGATGGTTTATTATTTTGTTATTGTCCTTGCTTGTTTTGATTTGTCTGATAGCTTTTGTAATTGGAATTATGTTAGGAAATCGTTTAGGCAATCTTGCGATTTTTATGATTTTTACCGGTGGAATTGTAATTTTTGGAGGATATTCCGATTATAAATTGATAAGAACACAACTTGCACTGCAGGCAAAGCTTCATTTTAGTTTTAATGAAGCAAAATCTATTCAATATGCAAAAAAGAAAGATGTTGTAACTTATCAAAGTGATGAGCTTCAATCTGATAAAAGGATAAGCATATTGGAAGAAGAAATCAAACAATTATCGGAAAAATTGAAAGATTTAGAAAATCAGCAAAGAAAGTTTTTACAGGAAAAGGAAGATAAGGAAAGAATATTAAAAGAAAAAGGGATTCTTTTTGAACCGGAGGAAATGAAGCACACTGATTTTAATGGATTGTCTCTTAAAAACAGGGATACATATACAGATGATTTACAGGAGTTATTTGAATTATATTCCAGTGAAAAAAGATATTTACAGGAAACCGTAGACAGGTTAGAGTTTCGTTTGAAGGAAATTAATCTTTCCCTTACCAACTTAAATGATAATTACCAATTGGCCATACTGAAAATAAGGGTTGCTATGATATGCTTACTTGTTTTCTTGATTTTAGAACCTGTTTTTTCAAATTTTGCCGGTAATTTGCCGGGGGTAGTGATATGTATCGTGAGTTTATGTGGATTATTTTATTTGGATAATAGCTGTAGTAAACCTATTTTGTTATATTTGGTGGAACAGGAAAACAAATGGGTTGCGGATTATGCATTTATGAATGATTTGGTTCCCATAAAGTATCAACGAACAGAAATTATGGAAATGCTGGAAATGAATCAAAAAGAATTAATGCAAGTACAAGATAAATTAAAAGATTTAGATTAGTATATATAGAGTAGTATGTTTTGTGACTAATGTCATTAAAATAGAAATAAATCAAAAAAAATCTTGCATTTTATGGTAACCTGTGTTAAATTATACGAGTTGTGACTTTGTGTTTGGTCACTTTTATTATGGATGGTCCTCTGCAAGTTAGCAAGAAGCTATAAAAAGTCTATTATGACAATTCTTGTAAGAACGTCTGATATTTTAAGGAGGTTCGTGATGAACGACATTATTAAGAACATTGAAGCTGCACAGTTAAAAGCAGAAGTACCTGCATTTGCAGTAGGTGATACTGTTAAGGTATCTGCTAAGGTTAAGGAAGGTAACAGAGAAAGAATTCAGGTTTTTGAAGGTACTGTTATCAAGCGTCAGGGCGGAAGCAACAGAGAGACATTTACAGTTCGTAAGAACTCAAATGGTGTTGGTGTTGAGAAGACATGGCCAGTACATTCTCCAATCGTAGAGAAGATTGAAGTTGTTAGACATGGTAAGGCTAGACGTGCTAAGTTATATTACTTACGTAATCGTGTAGGTAAAGCAGCTAGATTAAAAGAGATTGTTAAATAATCTTACAAACAAAGACAGGCTGGAGTAATCTTTACTCTAGCCTTTTGTTTGTTATTGATGTAGAATGAATAAGAATATTCATTGAAGGAGCAGATATGAGACGCAGAAGAAGGTATCGAAGTAGTTATGACCGAAGAGAATTTGATATTAGTGATTTCTTTGTTAATGTTGGACAGTGGTTTGTTTCTATTTTAGTTGTTGTAATATTAGGATATTCCATTGTTACTTTTGGTGTTCAAACTGTGACTATGGTTGGACAAAGTATGGATCCTGTATTATCAAATCAGGATGTTGTACTTCTTAACAAAAGAGCGTATACTTTTAAAGAGCCAAAACGATATGATATTGTTGCTTTCAAACTGAAAGAAGAACCGGATGCGTATTTTAACATAAAGCGAATCGTTGCGCTTCCGGGAGAAAAGGTTCAAATTAAAAATGGAAAAATATTTGTGAATGGGGATGTTTTAACAGATTTACCATTTGAAGATTTAATTATGACAGAGGGGCTGGCTTTAGATGAGATAACCCTTGGTTCTAATGAATATTTTGTAATTGGAGATAATTGTAATAATAGTGAAGATTCCCGATATGTAAATATTGGCAATATTACAAAGAAAGAAATATCAGGAAAAATTTCTTTTAGAATATGGCCAAAGGGTGTTATCGGTAAAATAGAATAACCAGATGAGGAATAAAATATGAATATACAGTGGTATCCCGGTCATATGACAAAAGCGAAGCGTATGATGCAGGAAAATATTAAATTGATTGATATTGTGGTGGAATTATTAGATGCTAGAATTCCTTTTAGTAGTCGTAATCCGGATATAGATGCATTAGCAAATAATAAGTATCGTCTTGTATTGCTTAATAAATGTGATTTGGCGGATGAAGGCATAACGAAGCAATGGGAAGCTTTTTTTAAAGAGAAAGGAATTATGGTAGTTACGATTAATGCAAGAGACGGACAGGGAATGAAAGTAATTACTAATAAAATTCAGGAAGCATGTAAAGAAAAAATAGAACGGGACCGAAGGCGGGGAATTATGAACCGTCCGATCCGTGCCATGATTGTTGGTATTCCCAATGTTGGAAAATCTACATTTATTAATTCCTATGGAAAGAAAGCCTGTGCAAAGGTTGGAAATAAGCCGGGAGTTACAAAGGGAAAGCAATGGATTAAAATTAATAAAAATGTTGAATTGCTTGATACACCGGGGATTTTATGGCCGAAATTCGAAGATGAAAAAGTAGGACTTCATTTGGCATTTATTGGTTCTATTAATGATGAAATTTTACAAAAAACAGAATTGGCTGTTAATTTAATATCTTTTTTAAAGAATAGTTATCCTACCGTTCTTGCAAATCGATATCAGATTAATGAGGAGGAAGATGGAGAAACAATATTAGGAGCAATTGCAGTGAAAAGGGGTTGCTTATTAAAGGGCAATGAAGTTGATTATGAAAAGGCTGCAGCTATACTAATGGATGAATTTAGAAACGGTAAGCTTGGCAAAATTTCAATTGAAAAACCTGAGATAAATAGAGTTTAAATGAGGTGATATAATGGGAAAGTTTAATCAAAACTCATCAGATGTTAATTTGATAAAAGAAATTGTAGAAATGATAATCTATGTTGTTGCGGTTTGTCTTGTGGCATGGCTGATTATTACATTTGTTGGACAAAGAACAGT
Organism: Lachnospiraceae bacterium; assembly: GCA_051880435.1. Taxonomy (GTDB): domain Bacteria; phylum Bacillota; class Clostridia; order Lachnospirales; family Lachnospiraceae; genus CAG-590. The sequence goes on from JBJENY010000057.1 coordinate 49,040, forward strand.
TGTTAATGGTGATTCCATGAAGAATACATTGCATGACCAGGAAAGTCTCTGGGTTAGTAAATTATCATATCATTTACATGATCCGGAACGTTTTGATATTGTTATTTTTCCTTATGAGGAAGATCAGCAGGATGTTTATTTTGTAAAGCGTATTATTGGTCTTCCCGGAGAGACCATTCGGATTGATGAAGACGGTAATATTTATATTAATGGAAAAGTATTAGAAGAAGATTATGGATTAGAAACCATTGATACCCGCCATTTAGGTGATGCATATGAGGAAATAAAAATTGGGGAAAATGAGTATTTTGTTATGGGTGATAACCGCAATAACAGTATGGATTCCCGCTACATTGGTAATATTTCCCGGGATGAATTAATTGGAAAAGCGGTATTTCGTATGTGGCCGTTATCAAAGCTTGGAAAGGTAGAATAATTGCAAAGCTGTCATAGAAATATGGCAGCTTTATTTCGTATGATAGTTTTAATTTGAGTTAGGAGGAAAATATGGGAATAGCAGATATTAAATCAGAATTTCAAAATGCAAATTATGATGCATTACCCCAGTTGATTGCAAATTATGAATCGGATGAAAGAACAGGTGTAATAAAACTGGTTGCCTCAGCAAAAAAGAAGATTGCAGATTTTGAAAAAGAAAAACAACGTACTTACAATATGAAAGCCTATGAAAGAAAGTACGCAGAATGTCGATATATATGTGGAGTAGATGAAGTAGGACGAGGACCTTTAGCCGGTCCTGTTGTGGCAGCAGCAGTTATTCTTCCAAAGGATGAAGATATCTATTATTTAAATGATTCCAAACAGCTTTCTGAAAAAAAACGTGAAGCCTTATATGACGAAATTATGGAAAAGGCGATTGCTGTTGGAATTGGTTTTGCAGATGAAAAATGTATTGATGAAATTAATATTTTACAGGCAGATTATGTTGCTATGAAAATTGCCCTGTCACAGCTTTCAGTACAGCCTGATGTATTATTAAATGATGCAGTAATTATTCCCGGAGTGGATTTGAAGCAGGAGAAAATTATTAAAGGTGATGCAAAAAGTGTATCTATTGCTGCTGCAAGTATTATTGCTAAGGTTACAAGAGACCGTTACATGGTAGAAATGGATGAAAAATATCCCGGTTATGGATTTGCAAGTAATAAGGGCTATGGAAGTGCTGCGCATATTAATGCCATAAAAACAATAGGTCCATGTGAAATACATAGAAGAAGTTTTATTGGCAACTTTATTTAGTATATCGGTTATCGATTTGAGAGGAGGAGTGATATGCATATCAATAATATTTTTGGAAATTATGATAGTCATTTACAGGACAGTGTAAAATTAGATAATAATAAAAATATTGATACCTCTAATCAGACAAAAAATACCGGGGACATGGCTTCTTTAAAAGAGGGAAGTGTATTTAAAGGAGAAATACTGGATGTGGCCGGGGATAAGGTAATAATTAAACTGGAAAATGAAGCGCAATTACCGGCAAGACTACAGGGAGATATCCAATTAGGCGTAGGAGACCAATTATTATTCTCGGTAAAAGAAAATAATATCAATCAGGTGTTAATAAAACCATTATTTGATTCTTTGTATAGTGCGCAAACAAAGGTATTAGAACAAGCTTTAGATTTAATAGGTCTTTCTCCTACTGAAAAAAATTTTTCGGCAGCAAAAGCATTAATGGATGCAGGAATGCCATTAGATAAGGGAAATATGACAAAATTATTATCACAAAGTATGAAATATCCCGATACGTCTATGGATACTCTTGTTTCATTAAACAAACTAAATATGCCTGTTACAGAGCAAAATATAGCACAATATGAACGATATCAAAACTTGCAGCATCAAATTACGGCTGACATTGATACAACTGTAAATTCCATGACAGATTTTTCAGGTTTATTTCCCAATGATACAGAAGGGAATACGATTTTTTCTTTTGTTCGGGATATGACGAATATGTTTGTAAGTCAGATGCCTGAAAGTATAGAACAAGGAGACGTTCCGCAACTTTCAGCTGATACCAATATGACGAATTCCCCGCATAATACCTTTGAGGCTTTCCATACAAAGACTTCAGATGATGATTATGTACAATCTCCAAGTTTCCGGCAGAATATAGAACAAAGCAATGAAGTCAATTTTTCGGAAACTATCTTAAATCTTACAAAACAAACAGGATTAACAGATAAAGAAGTTACTTCTTTATTACAGAATGTAAAAGAATTAGGTGTTCCTGAAGATATGATTACTAATATTGCAAAAAACAGTACTTCAGCAGAACATTTTTTACAAAATATGATGTCAGCAATAGAACAAAATATGACAAATGATGCTTTGATAAAACAATTATTAGATTCCCCATCCTTTAAAAAGCTATTTTCGGAAATGATCCATAAAAGCTGGTCTCTAAATCCAAATCAAATGAAAGACCCAAAGGAAATAGATGAATTGTATGAAAGAATAGAAAAACAAAGTAAAGCATTTGAAAATGCCATTTTATCAAAGGGTGGAGACGGAAAAAGCTTTCAGGAAGGCTCGCAAAATATGAGACAAAACATGTCCTTTATGGAGCAGCTTAATCATCAAATGATATATGCACAAATGCCGCTAAAACTATCTAATCAAAATACAAATTCAGAATTGTTTATTTATGCGGATAAGAAAAAACTTATGGAAAAGAAAGACGGAATTAGTGTGATGCTGCATCTTGATATGGACCATTTAGGACAAACGGATGTGAAAGTTACATTAACAAAGACAAATGTTCATGCAAGATTTTATTTAGATGATGAGATATCAGTAGAAATATTGGAAAATCATATGGACGAACTTGCAAAACAATTAGGTTTACGTGGCTTTTCTTTAACCAATGAGGTTGTAAAAAGAACGCCTGCCCAATCAATTAATCAGGTGGTGGATGAAATAATAGATGAAAATGCTGAAAAAAGTATAAAACGTTATACATTTGATGCAAGAACATAATCGTGATTTATGATTGATACGGGATAATAGTTTTGTAATATATTGATTTTTATATTGAGGTATGATATGGCAGAGGATAAGAAAAAAAAGGCAGTTGCGTTAACATACGATCCTAATAATATGGCACCCTTAGTTGTCGCTTCGGGACAGGGAAAAATAGCGGAACGAATTATAGAAACTGCAAAAGAAGCGGATGTTGCAACATATCAGGATGAAGGGTTAGCTGATACATTATTAAAGTTAGAAATTGGAGATATGATTCCTCCGGAATTATATGGCGTAGTAGCTGAAATACTGGTATATGTAGATAAAATGGACAAGATAAAAAGTAAAGTCATGAAGTGACCCGTAATCTGATTTATTACAATTTTTAGTTTTGTCAATAAAGGAGTAGCGGATTTGAATAAAAGAGTTGTGGGATCTTCTTATGAAGCGTTAGCAGTTCATTATTTGGAAGAACATGGATATGAGATTTTAGAAAGAAATTACCATAATCATTTTGGGGAAATTGACATTATTGCAATGAAGGACCGGGTGCTTGTAGCAGTAGAAGTGAAATTTCGACAGGACACAAGCTACGGAGACCCTCTAGAGGCTGTGGATATCAGAAAACAGAAACGAATTAGTAAAACATTTTTTGTTTATTACACTTATCATGGATATGATGAGGTTTCCTGTAGATTTGATGTAATCGCCATAAACGGCAAAAAAGAGGTTCAACATATTCAAAATGCTTTTGACTTTTTTTGGTAGCATTATTATTTGATTGATAAAGTATTGAACATAGAAATGAGGATAAAATGGAATTAAAGTATATCAATAACAGTAACACCTGTATGATGAATGAAAGAAATGGAGTGTCCTTTGTTACATTTCCAAAGTTAGCAGAACAGAAAGATATTGTACATGGATTTTCTACAAGGCTTGGTGGGGTTTCAAAAAATCATTTGTCTTCTATGAATTTAAGCTTTTCAAGAGGGGATGAAAAAGAAAATGTGTTAGAAAATCATAAAAGATTTGCAAAAGTAATTGGATATGATGAAAAGAAGCTTGTATTTTCTGACCAGGTTCATACAACCAAAATTCATAAAGTTGGAAAAGAGGATGCGGGGAAAGGAATTGTAACGGAAAGTGATATCAAAGAAATTGACGGATTGGTTACCAATATTCCCGGTATTCCTTTAATAACATTTTATGCCGATTGTGTACCTTTGTATTTTTATGATCCGGTGAAAAAGGTAGTTGCATTAGCCCATTCCGGTTGGAGAGGAACCATTGAAGAAATTGGCGGGAAAATGGTTTCTTTTATGGAAAAGGAATATGGTTCAAAGGCAGCAGATATGATATGTGCCATTGCGCCATCAATTTGTCAGAGCTGTTATGAAGTAAGTAGTGATGTTGCATTACAATTTAAAGAAAAATACAGCGTTTATTATGAAAATAAGGATATGACAGAGCTTCTTTATAAAAAAGAGAATGGAAAATATCAATTGAATCTTCATAAGGCATGTGAATTAACCTTACTTCATGCAGGAATATTAAAGGAGCATTTGGATATTACAGATTTGTGTACCTGTTGTAATCCTGATATTTTCTTTTCTCATCGTGCAAGTATGGGAAAAAGAGGTAATCTTGCTGCGGTTATTATGTTACAAATATAGAATTGAAGTTGTTTTTGCTTTACAAATAAAAGTGCCTATTGTAAACTAAAAAAGCGAAAAGATAAGGAGTATGACAATGAGTAAACCAATAGTTGCCATTGTAGGCAGACCGAATGTGGGAAAGTCCACATTGTTTAATGTATTAGCCGGTTCCCGTATTTCTATTGTAAAGGATACTCCGGGTGTTACAAGAGACCGGATTTATGCAGATGTAAACTGGTTAGATTATAATTTTACAATGATTGATACCGGTGGAATTGAGCCGGAAAGCAATGATATTATATTAAAGAGTATGCGTGCACAGGCGCAGATCGCCATGGATACTGCGGATGTTATCATTTTCCTGGTAGATGTAAAACAGGGGCTTGTTGATGCTGACCATAAGGTTGCAGATATGTTAAGACGATCGAAAAAACCTGTTGTATTAGTTGTTAACAAGGTAGATAACTTTGATAAATATATGCCGGATGTGTATGAGTTTTATAATTTAGGTTTAGGTGATCCCTATCCTATTTCTGCTGCATCACAATTAGGTCTTGGTGATATGTTAGATGTAGTGGTAGGGCATTTTGATGAGGAAGCGAAAGGGGACGAGGAAGATGATCGTCCAAAGATTGCAATTATAGGTAAACCCAATGTAGGAAAAAGCTCTATTATTAATAGGCTTCTTGGAGAGGAACGTGTGATTGTTTCTGATATTGCAGGGACAACCAGAGATGCCATTGATACAGTAGTTGAACGCAATGGTCAGGAATATGTTTTTATTGATACTGCCGGACTTCGACGTAAGAATAAGATTAAGGAAGAAATCGAACGTTTTTCTATTATTCGAACTGTGACAGCAGTAGAGCGGGCAGATGTGTGTGTACTTGTAATTGATGCCTTAGAGGGTGTAACAGAGCAGGATGCAAAAATTGCAGGAATTGCCCATGAGCGTGGAAAAGGAATGATTATTGCCGTTAATAAATGGGATGCATATGAAAAGGATGATAAGTCAGTCTATCGTTTTAGTGAAAAGGTTCGCCAGATTCTTTCCTTTATGCCCTATGCTGAGATTATTTTTATATCAGCAAAGACCGGACAAAGAATACCTAAGCTTTTTGAATTAATTGATATTGTTATTGACAATCATTCCCTTCGTATTGCTACCGGTGTATTAAATGAAATTCTAACAGAAGCAGTTGCACTTCAGGAGCCACCTTCAGATAAGGGTAAGAAGTTACGATTGTATTATATGACTCAGGTTTCGGTAAAACCTCCGACCTTTGTTATTTTTGTAAATGATAAGCAGCTAAGTCATTTTTCTTATATCCGTTATATTGAAAACCGTGTAAGAGACGCATTTGGCTTTAAGGGTACGCCAATTCATTTTATAATACGTGAACGAAAAGAGAAAGGTTGATTACAATAATGAATATACTGGTTCAGATTCTTTGTGTTGTGATAGGATATGGGTTTGGTTTGTTTCAAACTGCATATATTTATGGAAAGTTAAATGGAATTGACATTCGAGATTATGGCAGTGGTAATTCCGGTACAACCAATGCCCTTCGGGTATTAGGAAAAAAAGCCGGACTCGTTGTATTTTTAGGTGATTTAGGAAAAGCTACCATTGCCTGTGTCATTGCCAGATTAGTTGGTATGTATTTTTTCCCGGATATGATGTATACCCTGATTTTATTAGCCGGATTTGGTGTTGTTTTAGGACATAATTTCCCATTTTATATGAATTTTAAGGGTGGAAAAGGGATTGCGGCAACAGCAGGTGTCATTCTTGGATTGTTAGATTGGAGAATTATTGTCAGCTGTTTAGCGGTGTTTATTCTTTGTGTAATTATTACAAGATATGTGTCTTTAGGTTCCCTGATTGTTGTAACGCTGTTCTTTGCTATGTTTTTATATTTAGGAATGACAGGACGATTAATGAATCCGGTTACCCATGAAGCATATAGTAATCAAAATTTACTGGAAAGCTATATTATTATTTTCTTGTTTGGAGCTTTGGCATTTTATCGCCATAAGGCTAATATTGTACGTTTATTACATGGTGAAGAAAATAAGATTTTTTCTAAGAAACCGGAGGTTACAAAATAAAATCATGGTGAAAGGTTCCATGTAAATATGAGTAAATATCTGTAATTGTTTGTCATTATTATTTTTTTGACAGATATTGATAATTTGGAGGATATGGAATGAGAAATATTTGTATTTTAGGTGCAGGTAGCTGGGGAACGGCATTATCCATTTTATTGTGTAAAAATGGACATCAGGTTACAGTATGGTCTATTGATCCGGAAGAGATTCTTATGTTAAAGGGTTATAGAGAACATAGAGATAAACTGCCTGGGGTTATGATTCCCAGTGCAATTGATTTTACTACAGATTTAGAACTGGCATTAAAGGATAAGGAATTGGTTGTTTGTGCAGTTCCGTCTCCCTTTGTACGTTCTACAATGAAGAATGCTTCTCCATTTATTAAAGAAGGTACCATTGTAGTTGATGTTGCAAAGGGCATTGAGGACCATACCTATAAAACAATGACAGAAATCATTGCTGAGGAATGTCCACAGTGTAGAACAGCTATTTTATCAGGACCAAGCCATGCAGAAGAAGTTGGAAGAGGAATCCCAACAACAATTGTTTCAGGCTCTAAATCAAAGGAAGTTGCAGAGATCGTACAGGATACATTTATGAATGATGTATTCCGAGTATATACAAGCCCGGATGTTATCGGTATTGAATTAGGCGGTTCTGTTAAAAATGTAATTGCGTTGGCAGCAGGTGTTGTTGATGGCTTAGGTTATGGAGATAATACAAAAGCAGCATTAATTACAAGAGGTGTGTCAGAGCTTAGCAGATTGGTTACTGCTATGGGAGGACATATTGAAACGGTTGCAGGTCTTTCCGGTATTGGTGATTTGATTGTTACATGTACTTCTAAACATTCCAGAAACCGGAATGCAGGATTTTTAATTGGGCAGGGAAAAACCTATCAGGAAGCAATGGACGAAGTAAAAATGGTTGTTGAAGGGGTATATTCAGCGAAAGCAGCCTATGAACTTTCCAAGAAATATAATGTTTCCATGCCAATTGTTGAAGCGGTAAATGATGTTTTATTCCAAGGCGTTCCTGCAAAGGATGCAGTTTTTTCTTTATTAACCAGAGGAAAAACCATGGAATCTGAAAAACTGGATTGGTAGATTTTTTCATCCTATGGTATACGTTACCTAATACATATTTTAATTCAGGGGAATTATGTAGTCATAATTCCTCTTTTTTTGCATATATTCATTTTAGGATGTTCGAATTATCTATTCTTTTAAGGAGGATTATATGAAGCAGCAGTATGATGTTTACCAAGATATAAAAGAACGAACAAATGGAGATATGTACATAGGTGTAGTTGGTCCGGTAAGAACAGGAAAATCAACTTTTATTAAACGTTTTATGGAGAATCTTGTATTACCTTCCATGGAAGATGGTCCGGAAAAAGAACGAACAATTGATGAGTTACCACAAAGTGGTTCCGGTAAAACAATTACAACTACAGAACCAAAATTTATACCAAATGAAGCAGCAAAAATAATGTTAAATAACGAGACGGAAATCAATGTTCGTTTAGTTGATTGTGTTGGGTATATGGTAGAAGGTGCAACCGGACATATTGAAGATGAACATGAAAGACTTGTAAAAACACCCTGGTTTGAATACGAAATACCTTTTTCAAAAGCGGCACAAATCGGAACAAAAAAAGTCATGACAGACCATTCAACAATTGGTATTGTTGTAACTACAGATGGTTCTTTTAGTGACATTGGCAGGGATAACTATGAAGTAGTTGAAAAAGAAATTATTAATGAAATGAAACAGTTGGGAAAACCTTTTGTTATTGTATTAAACAGCACAAAACCATCCAGTAAAGAGACCATTGAATTAGCAAGGTCTTTAACAACGCAGTATAATGTAAAGACAATACCGGTTAATTGTGACCAGCTAAGGAGTAGTGATGTTTTTGAAATATTAAATGGAGTTTTACTTGAATTTCCGGTTTGCCAGGTTAACTTTTATATTCCTAAATGGGTGGAAACATTAGAAGCAAAACATCCCATTAAAGAATGTTTAATCTCGTATGCAAAGTCTTTAATGGAACATCTGGAAGGAATGAAAAATGTCTATGATATTGAAACGCCGGAAGAAGAATATATAAGTGATGTTTTTGTATCAAATATAGATTTAAAGGTTGGTACGATTCATATTCGTATTTCAGTACCGGAAAAATATTATTATCAGTTGCTTTCTGAAATTCTAGATGTTTCAGTAGACAATGAATATGACTTTATTCAAATCATAAAAGAGATATCAGAAAAAAGAAAAGAATATAATCATGTTGCCGGTGCAATGGAAAGTGTGCTTGCCAAAGGATATGGTCTTGTTATGCCTGAAAAAGGTGATATTGAACTTGAAGAACCGGAATTAATTAAACATGGAACAAAGTATGGAATTAAAATTAAGGCGAAGGCACCATCTTTACATTTTATTAAAGCGAATGTGTCAACAGAGATTGCTCCAATTGTGGGCAGTAAAGAACAAGCGGAAGATTTTCTTGCTAATATGAAAGAACAACGTAAAATTTCAACAGAGGCATTTTGGAATACAAATATTTTTGGGAAAACAGTGGAACAAATGGTAGAAGAAGGATTACTTTCAAAATCAAATAAAATAAATGATGATTCAAAAATTCGATTACAAGACACAATGGAAAAAATCATTAATGAGAGTAATGGTGGAATGGTATTCATTATCATTTGATTTTTACAAATAGATATAATATAATATAAGTCGTTTTCAGCCTTTCAATGAAAACGGCTTATTTTGTTTATGTTAGAAAAAGTTTTTAGATTTAGGAAGTACATATGGAGATAGAATATAAGTTACAGGTGTTTGAAGGTCCTTTGGATTTATTATTACATCTGATTGATAAAAATAAAGTTGATATATATGATATTCCAATTGTAACGATTACAGAACAGTATCTTTTATATGTGAATCAAATGCAGAATCGGGATATGGATGTAATGAGCGAATTTTTGGTTATGGCAGCAACCTTAATCAGGATAAAGTCAAAAATGCTTCTTCCAAGACAAGAGGAGGAAGAAGTTTTAGAAGAGGATCCAAGAGCAGAGTTGGTACGTCGTTTGTTAGAATACAAAATGTATAAGTATGCAGCATTGGAGCTAAAGGATATGGAATTAGATGCTTCCTATACATTTTATAAAAAAGCAACGATACCAAAGGAAGTTTCTGCATATAAGGAGGATGTTGATCCGGTTGCATTAGTGGATGGCATGACCTTAAATGCCTTAAATGAAATTTTTCAATCCGTTATGAAAAAACAGGTAGATAAGATTGATCCAATCCGTTCAAAGTTTGGAACGATTGAAAAAGAGGAAATTAATATTGAAGACCGTATGGTACAAATACGGGAAGAAGTAAGAGGATTAAAGGGAATTAATTTTAGAACGCTTTTGGAAACCTTTCCCAGTAAAATGAATGTTATTATTACGTTTATGTCTATTTTAGAGTTAATGAAGGTTGGCGCCATTACCATCAGACAGGATGAAATATTTGGTGAAATTGTAATTGATTCGTTAGATGAATTAACATCAGAAGAAATTGTGAATCCCATTACGGGTGAGAATATGATAAAGGAGTAATTATGGAAGATAAAAGTATGAGCATATCTGAAATGGAAGGAAGAATAGAAGCAGTATTATTTTCTGTTGGTGATGCTGTTTCGAAACAGGATTTATCTGAAGCATTAGAAATTGATACGGATACTCTTGTAAAGGTTGTTCATAATATGATGGACCGTTATGATGATGAAAAATCAGGCATTCGAATCATTGAAATCGAAGATGCATTTCAGTTATGTTCAAAATCGGATTATTATGACACCATTATTAAAATTGTGAATACTCCAAAGAAGCATGTTCTTACAGATGTGTTATTGGAAACATTATCTATTGTTGCATATAAACAGCCAATTACAAGACAGGAAATTGAAGCGATTAGAGGAGTTTCCTGTGTACATGCAGTTAACAAATTAGTAGAATATCATTTGATTCATGAGGTGGGGCGTTTAGAAGCTGCCGGTCGACCGATTTTATTTGGCACAACTGATGATTTCTTGAGAAGTTTTGGTGTGCAGTCCACAGATGAATTACCTTTAATTACCCCGGACATAATAGAAGATTTTAAGCAACAGGCAATGGAAGAGGCTCAACTTTCTTTTCCTGCCGTGAAGGATTGATTTGTTATAATCATAAAGATATGTTCATATACTTGTATAAATATTTGCAAGGATTTGACATGTCTTTTTTTTCTTTGGTTAAAAAATATGGATTTGACTCCATGTTACTATGGATTTTTTCTGTGTTTTTAGTATTTTCCTGTTTTTTTATAAAACAATATGAAACAAATCATCATAACAATAACACTACAATACATTGCTATTACCAGGGAATATGGTACGACGAAAAAATGCATATGGTGAAAAAAAGTTATGATGATGTATGCAGGGTAATGAATGATAGTCTAAATGAGAATCATAATTTAGATACGATTCATGCTAAATATGCCTTGCTCATGGATAGTGAAAATGGTCGTATATTGTATGAAAAAGAGGGTTTTACAAAAGTTCCAATGGCAAGTACAACAAAAATAATGACATTAATTGTTGCATTGGAAAACAGTAATTTAGATGATTTAGTTACAGTATCAACCAATGCTGCAGCGCAACCGGATGTGCAATTAAATATAAAAGCGGAGGAACAATACCGGTTAAAAGATTTGTTATATTCCTTAATGTTAGAATCTCATAACGATGTTGCTGTGGCAATCGCTGAGCATGTAGGAGGAAGTGTGGAAGGTTTTGCTTCTATGATGAATCAAAAAGCAAAGGAAATTGGTGCTTATGATACGCATTTTGTAACACCAAATGGATTAGATGCAGATAATCATTATACAACAGCAAAAGATTTAGCATTAATTGCAAAATATTGTATTGAAAATAAAATGTTTTGTGAAATCATCCAGACAAAAACATATTCTTTTCATGAACAGACAACAGGGAGAGCATTCACTGTAAATAACAAAAATCGTTTTCTTGATTCTTATGAGGGTGCCTTTGGTATCAAAACAGGTTTTACCGGTAAGGCCGGATATTGTTTTGTAGGTGCTGCAAAAAGAGATAATAAATCTTTTATCAGTGTTGTTTTAGCCAGTGGCTGGCCACCTCATAAATTATATAAATGGAATGATACCATCAGACTAATGGATTATGGTATGAGTAATTTTCATAAAAAAGTAATTGTTGAGAAGAATGTCTCCTTTCAAAAAGTGAAGGTAGATAATGGCATTCATTGTAGTGACGTAACACCATGTACGAAAGAATCGGTTTCATTATTGGTGAATGATTCTGAAAGTATTACTTATGATGTTTGTTTACCAAAAAGGTTGGAAGCGCCGATAAAAAACAAACAAAAAATAGGTACATTAACAATTAAAATTAACAATGAGATATATAAGAAAATACCTTTATATTCAGACAAAGCCTGTGAAAAAATCACTTATGGTTTTTGTATGAAATATATTCTGTATCAGTTTTTCTGTCATGGCAGTAAAGTTGATTTTTTGGCGTTTTAGTGATAGACTGAATAAAAATCACAACAGATAGGAGAAGCAATATGAGTTTACATTATATTTCCCAGGTTCCATCTGCGGAAGAGATTAAAGAACTGTTTCCAATGAGCGAGGAAAATAAAAAAGTAAAGACGATGCGAGATGAGGAAATTGCAAAAGTATTTACAGGAGAATCTAATAAATTTATTGCCATTATTGGTCCTTGTTCCGCTGACAATGAAGATGCAGTTTTAGATTATTTAAGTCGTTTGGCTAAGGTTCAGGAAAAAATTAAAGATAAAATTATCATTATTCCAAGAATATATACAAATAAACCAAGAACAAATGGTTCAGGATATAAGGGTATGTTACATCAGCCAAATCCTGAAGAAAAACCAAACTTTATTGAAGGGTTAAAGGCTATTCGTAAAATGCATATTGATGCTATTTCAAAAACAGGACTAACTGCTGCTGATGAGATGTTATATTCTGATAACTGGCCATATCTTTCTGATATTTTATCTTATGTGGCTATTGGTGCCCGTTCTGTGGAGAATCAGTCCCATCGATTAACCGCATCTGGAATTGATGTACCGGTTGGAATGAAAAATCCCACATCAGGAGATTATTCAGTTATGATGAATTCATGTATCGCTGGTCAGTCCGGTCATACATTTATGGCCTCCGGTTGGGAAGTGAAATCAGATGGTAATCCATTGACCCATTGTATTTTAAGAGGATCCTTGAATAAACATGGAGTGTCAATGCCAAATTATCATTATGAGGATTTGATTGCATTACATGATGCATATCAGAAATTTGATACATTAAAGAATCCTGCAGTTATTGTTGATGCAAATCATAACAACTCAGGAAAGAAATGGGATGAGCAGCCACGTATTGTAAAAGAAATTCTTCATAGTATGCGTCATAGTAATGATGTTGCCCAAATTGTTAAGGGTGTTATGGTGGAATCCTATATTGAAGATGGCAATCAGCCTGTTGGCGGTGGTTGTTATGGTAAATCAATTACTGATCCTTGTCTTGGATGGGAGAAGTCTGAAAAATTATTATTGGAGATGGCAGAGCTACTATAATCCTTTTTTATCTTTTGGGGGTGTAGATATATGTTTAAACGGGTTATTTGGATTATACTTGACAGTGTAGGTATTGGAGCATTACCGGATGCTGATACTTTTGGTGATGTTGGAGCTGATACATTAGGTAATATTATGAAAACAAGAGGACATTTACATGTACCTAATCTGGAACGTCTTGGATTGTTTTCCATAGAAGGTACTTCCCTGCCAAAGTCTTCCGTTATTCCTATTGGCGCATACGGAAAAGCAAAAGAATTATCCAATGGAAAAGATACAACCATTGGACATTGGGAAATGATTGGAATTTATACGCCCAATGCATTTCCGACTTATCCCAATGGATTTCCTGCTAGTATTATGGATAAATTTTTGCAAAAAACCGGATGTAAAGGTTATTTAGGAAATTGTGTGGCAAGTGGAACAACAATAATTAATGAATTAGGAGATGAACATGTTAAAACCGGTTATCCGATTATTTACACATCTGCTGATTCTGTTTTTCAGATTGCGGCCCATGAAGATGTGATTCCGGTGAAAGAATTATATCGTATTTGTGAAATTGCAAGAGAAATTTTACAGGGGGAAAATGGTGTTGCAAGAGTAATTGCAAGGCCCTTTGTAAAGGATGGTAATTCCTATGTTCGTACTGCTAATCGCAGGGATTTCTCCTTAGAACCTTCAAAGGCTAGTTTATTAACATACTTAAAGGATGCGGGGTATCGTGTTTGTGCTGTTGGAAAAATACATGATATTTTCTGTGGAGTTGGAGTTGGAGATTTTGTTCATACAAAAAGTAATGTAGATGGTATGGAGAAAACATTAGATTTTATGGAAACCCAGCATGAAGGATTAATATTTACGAATTTGGTTGAGTTTGATTCTACCTGGGGACATCGAAGAGATGTGGAAGGCTATGCCCAGGGTTTGGAAACTTTTGACGAATGTCTTCATAAAGTGCTTGTTAACATGAAAGAGGATGATTTACTAATTATTAATGCAGACCACGGATGTGATCCCACATTTCGTGGTACAGATCATACAAGAGAGTATATTCCGGTTTTGATGTATCATAAGGGAATGAAAGAAGGCATTAATTTGGGGATTATGGATACTTTTGCAGATATTGGGGCTACCATTGCCGATAATTTTGGGGTACATGCTTTAGAAATTGGCGAAAGTAAAAAACGTTTCCTTTTTGGGGAGGGATGACTATGAATACTTACGACCTTATTATGAAAAAAAGAGATGGCGGCATATTATCTTCTGAAGAAATTAATTATATTGTATCCAATTATACAAATGGTACCTTACCCGATTATCAAATGGCAGCATTTTTAATGGCTGTTTTTTTCCGGGGGATGAATCATGAAGAAACAACCAATTTAACCATGGCCATGGCTGACAGTGGTGAACGTTTGGATTTGTCTCCAATCAAAGGAATAAAAATTGACAAACATTCAACCGGTGGTGTTGGAGACAAAACAAGTCTGATTATTGGTCCTATTTTAGCAAGCTTAGGTGTTCCTGTTGCGAAAATGAGTGGAAGAGGTTTAGGTCATACAGGAGGTACGATTGATAAGCTTGAGG